>JAYUEQ010000073.1:0-13012 GCA_043739205.1 Thermoleophilia bacterium | reverse complement strand
CGGTCGTCGTTCGAGCCCGGCCAGACGATCACCGGGATGACCGGGCGAGGCTCGCTCATTGCCGCTCGAGCTCGATCTCGTATGTCTCGATCAACGGGTTCGTCAGCAGCTGCTCGCACATCCGCTCGATCTGGGCAAGCGCGTCGGCCTCGTCGTCGGTCGCGACGTCGACATCGACGAGCCGGCCGACGCGGGCGTCACTGACCTCGAACCCGAGGTGGCGCAGCGAGCTCTCGAGCGCCTGGCCCTGCGGATCAAGGATCCCGGGCTTGGGCCGGACGAGAACGGTCGCCTTCATCGAAGCACCACGCTCGGATCTGCGAGGTAGTCGTCGAAGCCGATGCCGGTCAGCTTCTCGAACGCCTCGACGTAGCGGGCGCGTGTGCCGGTGACGACGGCGTCGGGAAGCTCGGGGCCTGGAGGCGTCTTGTCCCAGCCGAGCGTCTCGCAGTAGTCGCGCACGAACTGCTTGTCGTAGGAGGGCGGCGTACCGCCGAGCCGGTACTCGTCTGCCGGCCAGAAGCGTGAGGAATCGGGCGTGAACGCTTCGTCGCCGAGCACGAGTTGACCGCGGTGGTCGAGCCCGAACTCGAGCTTCGTATCAGCGAGGATGATCCCGCGTTCGCGCGCGTAGTCGGAGACGAAGGAGTACAAGGCAAGAGCGACGGCCTCGACCTCGTCGAACCGCTCCTCGCCGACGAGCTCGACGGCGGCTGCGCGATCGATGTTCTCATCGTGCCCGGTCTCGGCCTTCGTCGCCGGTGTGAAGATCGGCCGTGGTAGCTGCTGGGACTCGATCAGCCCCTCCGGCAGCTGGTGGCCGCAAACCTCGCCGGTTGCCAGGTAGTCCTTCCAGCCCGACCCAGCGAGATAGCCGCGGACGACGCACTCGATCGGCAACATCTCCAGCTTCTGGCATTCGGTCGAGCGGCCGTCCTCGCGCAGTGCGAGCAGGTGATTCGGCACGAGATCGCGCGTGCGCGCGAACCAGAATCCCGACACGCCCGTGAGCACGCGACCCTTGTCGGGGATCTCGGTGGGGAGGATGACGTCAAACGTCGAAATTCGATCGCTCGCAACGAGCAACAAGCGCTCGTCGTCGAGTGCGTACAGCTCGCGGACCTTGCCGCTACCGACGTGCGTCGCTTCAGACATGGGCGGGCTCCTTTTTCGGGACGAGGCGGCGGACACGATCAAATGTGGCGTCGAGATGGGCGATGGTGGCGTTCAGATCGAAGACGTCGGCGAGTGCAGCCTCGTCGAGGTGCGCCGCGATCTCCGGGTCGGCGCGAACAAGCTCGGGGAAGTCACGCTCCTCGTCCCAGGCGCGCATCGCGTTGCGCTGTACGAGGCGGTAGGCGTCGGCGCGCTCCTGGCCGCTTTCGATCAGCGCAAGCAGCAGCCGATGCGAGAAGAACAGCCCGTGCGAGGCCCACAGGTTGCGCTCCATCCGCTCCGGATAGACGACGAGCCCGTCGACGATCCACGTGAAACGATCGAGCACGTAGTCGACCGCAAGGAATGCATCGGGGATCACGACGCGCTCGGCCGACGAATGCGAAATGTCGCGCTCGTGCCAGAGCGGCATGTTTTCCATTCCGACGACCGCTGCCGCGCGCACCACACGCGCGAGACCGGAGATGCGCTCGGCGACCTTCGGGTTACGTTTGTGCGGCATCGCGGACGAGCCCTTCATGCCTGCCGCGAACGGCTCTTCGACCTCGCGCACTTCGGTCCGCGCGAGATGCCGGATCTCGGTCGCGAAGCGGTCGAGCGACGTCGCACACAGCGCGAGCGCCGAGAGCAGTTCGGCATGCCGGTCACGCGCGATCACTTGCGTTGACACCGGGTCGGGCTCGAGACCAAGGCGCTCGCAGGCGATGCGCTCGACCTCAGGATCGATTGCCGCATATGTCCCGACGGTTCCCGACAGCTGGCCGACGCGACACTGCTCGAGCGCGCGCTCGAGCCGCGAGTGCGCGCGGTCGAGCTCGAACGCCCAGCCCGCAAGCTTCCAGCCGAACGTCGTCGGCTCGGCATGAATGCCGTGCGAGCGGCCGATGCAGACGGTGCGCCGGTGCTCCTCGGCTCGGCGAACGACCGCGGCGAGCGCGCGCTCGATCCCGCGCAGCACGAGCTCGCCCGCATCCCGCATCTGGAGCGCGAGCGCGGTATCGACCACGTCCGACGAGGTGAGCCCGTAGTGCACCCACCGGCCCTCGGGGCCGAGCTGCTCTGCGACCGCATCGACGAACGCGGCCAGGTCGTGGTCGGTCGTCTGCTCGATCTCGGCCACGCGCTCAGGCGTCGGAGTCACGGCATGCGCGCGGATCGCTGCAACATCCGCGGCGGGAATCGCTCCGATCTCCGCCCAGCCGTCGAGCGCCGCCAGCTCCACGTCGAGCCAGCGCGCGAGCTTGCCCTCCTCCGACCAGATCCTGCTCATCTCTGGGCGGGAGTAGCGGGCGATCACTCCGGACAGTGTAGAGGCGCCTCAGGCGGTCATCGGCACCCAACCGCAGGCGGTCAGGCGCACAGTGCCGCCGCGACCGCCGCGTACACGTAGCGGCAGCGTTCGAGCGAGCTCACGTCGACCCATTCCACCGCCGAGTGTGCGCCCTCGCCCGCCGGCCCGAAGAGCACCGCCGGGATGCCGGCTGCCGCAACGAGAGCGGCGTCCGTCCAGAACGGAACGCCGATCACGCCACTGACACCGGCGACCGCGCCGACCGCCCGCACGAGCTCGTGCTGCTCATCCACCTCGAAGGGCTCACGTGTGACCAGCAGCCGAACGTCCGCGTCGCCCGCCGCGGCCCGCAGGTCGGCTTCGATCTCCTCGATGGTCTCGCCCGGGAGCGTGCGACGTTCGCTGGTCAGCAGACAGCGCTCGGGATAGCTCGAGAACTCCTGGCCGCCCTCGATCAACGAGGCATGCAGCGAGCCCGCGCCGACGAGCGGATGCCGCCGGCCCGCCTGCAGCCGCCGGTCGAGGCGCTCGAGCGCGACGAGGACGTGCCCCATCTTCGCGATCGCATCCACACCGAGGTCCGGTCGAGATCCATGCGCCGCCACCCCGTGCGTCTCGATCTCGAAGCCCGCGAACCCGCGGTGGGCGACCGCCACCTGAAGCTCGGTGGGCTCGCAGACGATCGCCGCGGCCGCGGTCACGCGATCGAGCACGGCTTCGGTGCCGAGCGATCCGACCTCCTCGTCGGCGACGGCGGTCAGGATCACGTCGCCGGCAAGGCCCAGCCGTGCTGCATCCGCGAGCGCAAGCATGGCCGCAGCCAGCGCGCCCTTCATGTCGTACGAGCCGCGTCCGTACAGTCGTCCGTTCTCCACGCGTGGGTCGAAGGGCGCCTCCATTGCCTCGGTGCCGACGGTGTCGAGATGGGCGTTCAGGAGCAACGCCGCGCCGCCGCCCGTCCCACGGGCGGTCCCGATCACCGACGGTCGGCCCGGAGCGGCCTCGACGACCTCGACCTCGACGCCCGCCCGCGCGAGCCACGCTGCTACGAACTCCGCGATCTGCGTTTCGCCGGCTGCGCCGGCGATCAGCGCGGGGTTGACCGAGTCGATCCGAACGAGCGCCGCCGCCAGTTCGGCGACTTCACTCACAACAGGGCGAGGATGCGTGCGGCGAGCACAGCGGCATTCTTCGCGTTGTCGACTCCGACCGTCGCCACGGGAACGCCCGGCGGCATCTGCACGATCGAGAGCAGCGCGTCGAGGCCGTCGAGCACCGACATCGACGAGCGCAACGGAACACCGATCACCGGTAGCTCGGTGTGGGCCGCGACGACGCCCGGCAGCGCCGCGGCCAGTCCGGCCCCGCAGATGAGCACCTTCAGCCCGCGCTGGGCCGCGCTCTTCGCGTACTCGGCCACCGCATCCGGCATCCGGTGCGCCGAGCGAACTTCGAACTCCCACCCGATCGAGCGGGCGTCGAGCTCGTCCATTGCCGCCTGCATCCGCGCCCGATCGGACTCGGAGCCGACGAGGATCCCGACGACGGTGTCAGACACGCGCGATGTCGCGCCGGTACTGCACGCCGTCGAAGGAAATGAGGTCGACTGCCGCGTAGGCGCGGTCGCGAGCGTCGCTGACGGTGGGGCCGGTCGCGGTCACGGAGAGGATTCTGCCTCCATTCGTGACTACCGTGCCGTTTCGAACCGCCGTGCCCCCATGGAAGACGAGCGCCTCGGTCGCTTCGGCGGCGGCGATCCCTTCGATCTCGGCGCCCGCGAAGTCGCTGCGCGCCGGGTAGTCGGGCGCCGCCAGCACGACGGTGACTGCTGCGTCGTCACCGAGCCGCGCCGACGAGCCGGAGAGATCACCGACGGCGCACGCGAACAGCAACTGCAGCAGGTCGCCCTCGAGCCGTGGCATCAGCACCTGCGTTTCCGGGTCGCCGAAGCGTGCGTTGAACTCGAGCACCTTCGGCCCGTCGTCGGTGATCATCAGCCCCGCGAACAGGACGCCGATAAACGGCGAGCCGCGGCGCGCGAGCTCGTCGACGACCGGCTGGTGGATCCTCGCGACGAGCTCCTCGGTTCCCTCGAACCACGGCACCGGCGAGTAGGCACCCATGCCGCCCGTGTTCGGGCCGGTGTCACCGTCGCCGATGCGTTTGAAGTCTTGCGCGGAGCCGAACGGAACGACACGCCGGCCGTCGGTGAGCGCGAACAACGAGACCTCCTCGCCCTCGAGCAGCTCTTCGATCACGAAGTCGCCGCCGAACGCGGTGACCGCTTGCAGCGCTTCGTCGAGCTCCTCGGCGGTGTGGCAGACGAAAACGCCCTTGCCCGAAGCGAGGCCGTCCGCCTTCACGACACAGGGAGCGCGGGCAACGGAGAGCGTTTCTGCGATCGCCACGCCGGCCGCGCGCATCACGTCCTTCGCGAACGACTTCGACCCCTCGATCCGCGCCGCGTCGGCGCTCGGGCCGAACACCGGAATGCCGTTCATGCGGAGCTCGTCCGCCACGCCGGCGACCAGTGGGCCTTCCGGTCCGATCACGACGAGGTCGGCGCCGATCGTCACCGCCAGGCTGAGCAGCCCCTCGGCGTCGTCCGGCCGAACTGGGTGGCAGCGGCCGAACGCGGCGATGCCCGGGTTTCCCGGAGCCGCGTGGAGCTCGGTCAGGCCGGGGCTCTGAGCGAGACGCCACGCAAGCGCGTGCTCTCGCGCACCGGAGCCGACAACCACAACTTGCACCGGGCGAGTGTACTTCCGGGCTAAACGATCGCGTGCCGCGCTAGAGTCGGTTTCATGCAAGAACCGGGTCTCGATGAACACGAATGGATCACCGAGTGGGAGGCGATCGATCCGTTGCTCACGGAGTCGCCGACCGAGGCCCTCTCGGAGGCCGACGACCTGATCGCGCGGATGATGCAGGCTCGCGGCATTCCGCTCGAGGAGCGGGAGGGCGAGGAGCTGACGGACCCGGAGACGATCCTGTCGTTCACGGAAGCCCGCCGCGTGGTTCGCCTGATCGACTCGGGCGAGTCGTACGACCCCGGTGATGTGGCAGTCGCAGTCGAGACCTATCGCGAGCTCTACCAGGAGCTGCTCGGCTACGGCGCCAGTTCCGGCACGCCCTGACGGATACTTGAGCGGTGAACGCGCCGCCTTATTCGACCACGAAGGTCGACATCGTCCGCGTGCCGGGCGGTCAGACGCAGGATGTCGTCGCCGTCGAGGAGCCGCTCGAGATCCGGATCAACGGTGCGCCCGTTGCGGTGACGATGCGCACACCGGGGCACGACGAGGAGCTGGCACTCGGCTTCGCGCTCTCCGAAGGCCTGCGGCCCACGGCCGCACGTTTGCCCGACGACCTGGCCGCGAACACCGTTGAGCTCGACGCGCCTGGTTTCGATCCCGCTCGGCTTGCCCGGAGCTTCTATACGTCGTCGTCGTGTGGGGTTTGCGGAAAGGGCGCGCTGGAGGCGGTTTCGGTCGAGGCGCCGCGCGTCGAAAGCACGCTGAGCGTGGCCGCGGAGCTCGTCGCGGTGCTTCCCGATCGGCTTCGCACTGCGCAGCCCGCGTTCGAAGCGACCGGTGGCATTCACGCGACCGGGCTGTTCGACGAGGACGGCGAGCTGCTCTGTCTCCGCGAGGACGTCGGCCGCCACAACGCGCTGGACAAGGTGATCGGCTGGGCGTTTCGTGAAGGTTTGCTGCCGCTCGAACGGTCAGTCCTCTGCGTCAGCGGCCGGTTGTCGTTCGAGCTCGTACAGAAGGCCGCGGTCGCCGGCTGTCCGCTGCTTGTCGCAGTCGGCGCGCCGTCGTCGCTCGCGATCGAGCTGGCGCGCGACCGCGGCGTGACGCTCTGCGGGTTCGTCCGCGGCGGCCGGCTGAACGTCTATACGGAGCCGTGGCGCGTCGAGCGCTGAGCGGCGTCGTTCTCGTCGGCGGGGCGAGCAGCCGGTTCGGCTCGCCGAAGGCGCTTGCGCAGCTCGACGGCGAGAGGTTCGTCGATCGCGCGCGGCGCATCCTCGGTGAGGCGTGCGATGAAGTGCTCGTCGTCGGCAAGGCGGGCGAACTGCCCTTCGACGTGATCGACGACGCATCCGGCGTGCGCGCGCCGATCGCCGGCGTCGTCGCGGGGCTCCGCGCGGCGGCGCACGAGGTCGTCGTGTTCCTGCCTGTCGACTGCCCCCGCGTCACCCCCGAGGTCATACGCGCGCTCGGCGACGCGTGTCGCGACGCCGCAGTTCCGCAGACCGGCCCGCTACCGGGCGCGTGGGCAAGGAGCGCGCTGCCGGTGCTCGAACAGCGCCTCGCCCACGGACCGCTAGCTCTCTACCGCGCCTACGAAGACCTGGACGTCGTCCATCTGGAGATCGACCCGCAACTGCTCGCGGATGTCGATACCCCCTGCGAACTCGACGACCTTTGAGCCGTGGGTCGTTTGTCGCACTTCTGTGACCCTGGTCTGACCACGAGTCAGGGCGCCAAACGTCCTGGCCAGAAGAGGCGCGCGATTCGCGCGCAGCCTGCCGGGCTACCGCCCCGTGGAGCGTCGGTGACAGTTCGTTGACCCTGGTCTGACCACGAACGGGGCGCCGGGGCCTTGGCCGGTTGTGGCGCCTGTGGATCGTTTGTTGCACTTCCGTGACGTCGTTTGGCGACGAGACACGGCTTTTGGAGACGTGCCTGGTTGGTCAGTCGCTCCGGAGGTCGGCTTCGTGGTCGAGTTGCTTGCGCTCCTCGGCTTGTCGCTGCCAGCGCTGTTCGTCGGGGTCGTGCTTTGTTCCGCGGAGAACGACGATCGTGATCGCCGCCGCTGCGACGACGGGAACGAAGATCGAGAGCGCGACGATCACCTGCGTCCACGCGCTCGCCGTGTAGGCGAGCAGCATCTACGCGAGCACGCGTTCGCGGGCTGCGCCGACGCCGACCAGTTCGATTGGCACGTCGAGGGCACGCGAGACGTACTCGACATATTCGCGCGCCGCTGTTGGCAGGTCGTTCACCGACGTCGCGTCATCGAGGGGCTGGTTCCACCCGGGGAGCACGTCCCACACCGGCTCGGCGTGATGGAAATCCGACTGGTGCGCAGGGAAGTGCTCGGTCTCCGACCCGTCGCGCTGCTTGTAGCGGATGCACACCGGCAGTTCGGCGAACGCGGAAAGCACGTCGAGCTTCGTGAGGGCGAGCGACGTCATGCCGTTCACGCGCACCGCGTACCGCAACGCGACCAGGTCGAGCCAGCCGCAACGGCGGACGCGGCCCGTCACCGTCCCGAACTCGCCGCCGAGATCGCGCAGCTTCTCCTGATCCGGCCCGACGATCTCCGACGGGAACGGGCCCTCGCCGACGCGCGTCACGTACGCCTTCGAGATCCCGAGGACGCGGTCGATGCGGGTTGGGCCGATCCCGATCCCGGTCGGCGCGCCCGAGGCGATCGGGTTCGAGGACGTGACGAACGGATACGTGCCGTGGTCGAGGTCGAGCATCGTCGCCTGTGCGCCCTCGAAGAGCACGTCCTTGTTGGTATCGAGCGCCTGGCTGACGAGCAGCGACACGTCGCCGACGAACGGCGCGAGGCGCTCGGCGAAGCCGGCGAACTGCCCCCAGATCTCCTCGAGGTCGAACGGCTCGGCGTCATAGATCCGTTCGAGCCAGAGATTCTTCTCGGCGAGCGCGACCTCGATCTTCTGGCGCAGGATCTTTGGGTCGAGCACGTCCTGAACGCGGATCCCGATGCGCGAGGCCTTGTCGGCGTAGGCGGGGCCGATGCCGCGGCGTGTCGTTCCGATCTGCAGATGGCCGAGCCGCTTCTCCGACGCCTGGTCGATCGTCAGGTGCCACGGCATGATCAGGTGCGCGTTCCCGGAGAGCACGACGATCGACGGGTCGATGCCACGCTCCTTCAGCAGGTCGACCTCGTCGAGGAAGACCTGCGCGTCAACCACGCACCCGGCGCCGATCACCGACTGCGTCCCCGATACGACGCCGCTCGGCATCTGACGCAGCTTCCAGGTCTCGCCGTCGACGACGATTGTGTGCCCGGCGTTGGGACCGCCTTGATAGCGGCACACGACGTCCGATTGCTGGGCGAGCAGGTCGACGATCTTGCCCTTGCCTTCGTCGCCCCACTGCGCGCCGACCACTACGGTCGAAGGCACTCGACCGAGTCTAGCGGGCCAGGGAGTCGGCCCCCGCGAAAGCACGCACCGCGAGTGCCGCAAGGAGCGCCAGAATGAAGGCTGTCGGCGGCCCCGTCACCCAGCCGCGCACGATCCCGAGCAGATTCCGCGTCTTGACCGCGTGGCGGCCGCGCGCGCTGCCGGCGCCGGCCATCGCCCCGACGAGCGCCTGGTTCATCGACGTGAAGTAGCCGAACGACACGGCGACCAGGATCACGAGCGCTTGCACGAGCTGCGCGGTCGTCGCCGTTACCCGATCGACCTCCACGATGTCGAATGCGACGCGCTCGAGCAGCCCGCGGCCGGTGATCAGCACACCGAGTGCGATCCCGACGCCGCAGATCAGCCCGGCATCACGTGCGCTCAGCACGTTCGGCCCCACAAGCGCGCCACTGGCGAGCGCCACATCGTTCGCGCCCATCGCAAACGACGCGAGGCAGCCGACAACCACGAGTCCCGCCCCGACGCGTTTGACCGAACCAAGCGTCTTCCCGCCGAGGAACCCGATCGCCGCAGCGGCGGGCGGAGCCGCCACCCAGACCAGCGCGAGCGTCCCGATCGTGTGCCAGTGCACGCCGACCGACGAGGCGACGGCGGCTCCGACAACCGATCCCACGAGAATCTGGATCGTCGAGGTGGGAATGCGAATCCGGTTGTAGATCGCAGTCACGCCGAACGCGACTGCGATCACCACGACCTCGCCCAGGCGCGTCGGCGTGGCGTCGATCAGCTTGCGCCCGACGGTCGCCGCGACCTTGCCGCTCGCGAGCCACGCCCCGAGCAGTGCGAGCGGCGCCATCAACACGAGCGCTCGGCGCGCCGAGATCCCACCGAGCGCGTACGGCATCCCCATGCAGGCGCCGGTGTAATGGGACCCGATCGACCAGGCGAACGCGAACGCCAGCGCGACGAGAAGAACCGTCAACGAGAAGCTCTAGACCGCGCGGGCGAGCGGGCGAACGATCCGTCGAACGACGATGCGGTGTCCGCGCATGCAGGTCGTGAAACCGACGTCGGCCTCCGGCCGCAGCGTCCCGTGCACGACGCAGTTCTCCGCAGCGAGCGACTCACGGACGGCCAGGCACGCCTCGCACGGTTCCTCGAAGGACGTTGCCTCCGGGCCGAGCCAGACATGCTGCCGTTCGATCATGCGATCTGCAGCTGCCGGTCGTCGGGGCGCTCAAGCGCGGGCGGGCGTTCGACTCGCCGCAAAACGAGCTCGTGCCCGGCTTCGCATCGCACCACCGTTACAGCCGCATCCGGCGCGACCGAGCCACGAACGCTTGCACTCGAGAGCGCGTCCGCGAAGAGCGCGCCCGACAGGCGTGCGGCCTCCAGGCAGGGCTCGCACAGACATGAGAACGCCGTCGCCGAGGGGGAGAGCCACACGACGGTGTTACTCATGCGACGGCCGCCAGGTCGGCGAACTTCGCGTACCGCTTCTGGAACGCGAGCTTGATGCCATCGGTCGCGCCGTTGCGGTGCTTGGCGAGGATGACCTCGGCGATACCCGCCGAGTCGGTCTCCTCCGGGTTGTAGTACTCGTCGCGGTACACGAACATCACGAGGTCGGCGTCCTGCTCGATCGAGCCCGACTCGCGCAGGTCGGAGAGGATCGGACGCTTGTCATGCCGCTGCTCGACCGCGCGCGAGAGCTGCGACAGCGCAATGATCGGCACGTCGAGATCGCGCGCCAGAACCTTGAGCGAACGCGAGATCTGCGACACCTCTTGCACGCGGTTCTCGGCGGACGTGCCGCTCGTCATCAGCTGCAGGTAGTCGATGATCACGAGCCCGAGATCCGGCTGCCGCATCTTCAGCCGCCGCAGCTTCGAGCGGATCTCCATCATCGTGATCGAGGCCGTGTCGTCAACATAGATCGGCGCCTTTGCGAGTTTGTCGCATGCGGCGGTGAGCCGCGGCCAGTCGTCGACGGCAAGCTTGCCGGTGCGCAGCCGCTGCGATTCGACTTTGCCCTCCGAGCACATCAGCCGCTGGGTCACTTCCGACTTCGACATCTCGAGTGTGAACAGCGCGACCGGCTTCTCGTGCCGCACCGCGACGTTCGCCGCCATGCCGAGTGCGAGCGCCGACTTACCCATCGACGGGCGCGCCGCGACGATGATCAGGTTGCCGGGCTGGAACCCTGCCGTGAGCCGGTCGAGCTCGCGGAAGCCGGACGCGGTGCCGGTGATGTCGCTGCCCGCCTCGTAGAGCTTGGTGATCGTCTCGAACGATTCCTTGAGCAACTCGTCGATGTGCGCGAACTCGGTGGAGACCCGCTGCTGCGACAGGTCGAACACGATCGACTCCGCGCGGTCGACGAGCTCGACCGTCTCGCCGGGGCGGTCGAAGCCGAGGCGCGCGATGTCGTTGCCGGCGCGGATCAGCCCGCGCAGCGTCGACATGTCGCTGACGATGCGCGCGTAGTGCGCCGCGTTCGATGCCGCGGGAACGAGGGCGGCGAGCTCGTGCACGCGATCGGCACCGCCCGCTCCGTCCAGCGTCGAGGTGCGATCGAGCTCGTCGACGACGGTGATCGCATCGACCGGCTCGCCCTTTGCGTAGAGCGAGAGGATCGCCTTGAAGACGTGGCCGTGGCTCTCTCGGTAGAAGTCCGACGCGCTCAGGTTGGTCGACTCGGTGACCGCCCCGATCGCGAGCGGAGAGAGCATCATCGCGCCGAGAACCGACTCTTCGGCGTCGAGGTTCTGCGGCGGGACCGGTGCGTTCGAGAGTGCCTGCGCTGGAGCCGCCATCTGTCCGGTAGTAGACCGGGCTTTGGCCGCCCCTGAAAGGGTGTGGATAGCCTGCGCACGGGTATCGAAGGTGCCGTCTATGCAGGCATTATAGAACACCTGTTCGTCTCACGATAGTGGACGAAATGGACGCTCTTTGCGGCAACTTTGACGCAAGTTCCACAGGTGTGAAACGCCTGTGGACAGAACCGGGGACAGTCGTCCACAGGCCGGTGGAGAGCCTGTGGACGAAAGTTCACCAAAGAGGTGCTTAGGAAGGTTCTTCGACGGACGCGCCGTCGGCACCGTGGTGGTCGGCATCGTGCTCGTCGGCATGGTGCTCGTCGGCGGCCTCGGACGAAGGCTCCTCGGCGGCAGCCTCTTCCTCGGCGACGATCTCAGCCTCGATCACGGCCTCGGCAGCCTTGTGCTCGGCGGCTGCAGCAGCCTCGACGGCTGCGGCCTCGGCCCGCTCTGCCTCGGCAAGTGCGAGCAGCTCCTCCTCGGGGGGAAGCTCCTGGCCCTCGGGGGCGACGGCGACCTTCAACTCGACGACAACATCGGTGAAGATCTCGAACGAGACCCGGTAACGGCCGATCCGCTTGATCGTGTCCATGTGGAGCTTGCGGCGGTCGACGCGGATCTTCTCCTGCTCCCACAGCCGGTCGGCGACGTTCGTCGCGGTGACGGAGCCAAACAGGGCGCCCGTCGGGCCGGCGTTCACGTCGAAGCGAAGCTCGAGCGCCTCGAGCCGCGTCGCGATCGCGCGTGCCTCGTCCACCGTCTGTGCGTTGTGCCTCGCGCGCTGCGCGTCGCGTTTTTCGAGCTCCTTGACGAGCGCCGGCGTCGCGACCTCGGCCAGCCCGCGCGGCAGAAGGAAGTTGCGCGCGTAGCCGCGGGCGACGTTCACGACCTCGCCGCGCAGACCGAGATGGTCGACGTCTGACTTGAGGATCACTTCCATTGCCACGCCGCCTACTTCTCGCCGATGTACGGAAGCAGGGCGAGCTCGCGGGCGCGCTTCACGGCGACGGCGACCTGGCGCTGATGGCGCCGGCATGCACCGCTGATACGGCGGGAGCGAATCTTGCCCTTCTCCGACACGTAGCGCCGCAGCTCGTTGACGTTCTTGTAATCGACCTCGTCGATCTTGCTCTTGCAGAAGAAGCACGACTTCCGCCGCCCCGGCCCGCTGGGCGCGTTGCGCTTGCGGCTGCCGCCGTCCTTCCGATCGCGATCTGATTTCGGTGCTGCCAAATCTTCTCCTTAGAACGGAATGTCGTCGTCGGAGCCCTGGAAGTCCGCGTCGGAGCCTGCCGACGCGCCCGCGGGCACGAACTGGTTGCCGCCACCGCCACCGGCGGTCTCACCTTCGCCGCGGCCTCCGAGGAACTGCACGGAGTCGGCGATGATCTCGACGGCCTGGCGCTTGGTGCCGTCCTGGGCGTCCCACTCGCGCCACTCGAGGCGGCCGTCGACCGCGATCGGCCGGCCCTTCGCGAGGTACTGCGCGCAGCTTTCGCCCTGGTTGCCCCAGACGGTGATGTCGAAGTAGTTCGGCTTCTCGGTCCACTCGCCGGTGGAACCGTCCTTACGGCGCGTGTTGACCGCGATGCGCAG
>JAYUEQ010000072.1:0-1641 GCA_043739205.1 Thermoleophilia bacterium | reverse complement strand
CATCGACGTTGCAAGCAGTTCGAGGTCCTTTGCTTCGTGCGTCGCGCCGAGCATGTTCGCGTCAGTCGAGTACGCCTTCTCGACGGACTCCTTGTGCGGGAAGCCGCGCTCGACGAGCCATTCGCTCATCTCTTTCCTGCCGCCGAGCTCTGCGACGAACGCACTGTCGAGCCACGGCTTGTAGATGCGCAGGTGCTCGTTGACGAGCAGCCCGTAGCGGTAGAAGCGCTCGATGTCGTTGCCCTTGTAGGTCGAGCCGTCGCCCCAGATGTCGACTCCGTGCGCGGCCATCGCCTTCACGAGCATCGTCCCGGTGATCGCGCGCCCGAGCGGCGTCGTGTTGAAGTAGCGCTTGCCGGCGGTCTGGATGTGGAACGCGCCGCACTGCAGCGCGTCGATGCCTGCGCGAGCGAGTGCGTCCTTGCAGTCGACGAGCACTGCTTCCTCGGCGCCGAACTGCAGCGCCTTCGCAGGCACAGCGTCGATGTCGGGCTCGTCGTACTGGCCGAGGTCGGCCGTGAACGCGTAGGGGATCGCGCCGTTCTCGCGCATCCACGCGAGCGCGCAGCTCGTGTCGAGTCCGCCGGAGAAGGCGATGCCGACGCGCTCGCCGACCGGCAGCGAGCCGAGGATGACGCTGGTTTGCTCGTGCACGCTCACGCGAGGCTCCGGAGCTCGGCCTCGAGCTCCGTCGGGCTCGAGGAGTCGGCGCACGCGACGAAGACGGTGTTGTCGCCGGCGATCGTCCCGGCTACCTCCGGGAGCGCCGCTGCATCGATCGCGTCCGCGAGCGCGGCCGCGAAGCCGCGAGGCGTCTGGATCACGAGCAGTGTTCCCGACGGCGCCGACTCGCCCATCCAGCGGCGGACCGCGCCGCTCAGCTCGTCGGTGCGGCGGAGGTCTGCGGCACCCGGCAGTGCGTACACGAGCTTGCCGTCACCGTTGCGCACCTTCGTCAGGCCGAGTTGCTGGATGTCGCGAGAGACAGTTGCCTGCACGGCGGCGATCCCATTCGCGCGCAGCGCATGGGCGACCTCCGCCTGGGTGTGCAGCGGTCGCTCCTGGACGAGCTTCATGATCGTGCCCTGACGCTCGAACTTCGTCGTCACGCGAGCACGTCCAGCAGAATTGCGATCGCCTGCTCGGTCTCCGCGGCGGAAATCGTGAGCGGCGGCGTGAGGCGCAGGGTCGTCGGCCCCGCGGTTCCGACGACGAGCCCCTGCTCGAGTGCGGCGTCGACGAACGGCCCGGCCGGCCCGTCCAGCTCGACCGCGAGCAGCAACCCGAGTCCGCGCACGTTCGGGAGTGCGCTCGCGAATCTCTCGGAGGTCGCGCGCACCTGCCCCAGCAGCTCGTCGTCGACCGTATCGACGACGGCGCAGGCCGCGGCGCAGGCGACGGGGTTGCCGCCGAAGGTGGAGGCATGGTCGCCCGGCTCGAACGCGGTCGGCGCATCGTGGCCGACGAGAAACGCGCCGACCGGCAGCCCGTTTGCGAGCCCTTTCGCAAGGGTCAGCGCGTCCGGCTTCACGCCCAGCCGCTGCCAGGCGAAGAACGCGCCGCAGCGGCCGACGCCGGTCTGCACCTCGTCGAAGATCAGCATCGCCCCGTGCTCGTCGGCGAGCGCGCGCGCTTGCGCGA
>JAYUEQ010000071.1:0-5510 GCA_043739205.1 Thermoleophilia bacterium | reverse complement strand
GCGAGCGCCTCTGGCGAGAGGACGTCTTGCGTCTCTACGCGAATTGCTCTTCCTCCGTCGACCCGTGGAGCGCGAGCGTCGATGAGTCCTTGGACACGGCCTGCATCACCTTGTCGAAGTATCCCGCACCGACTTCGCGCTGGTGCTTGGTGGCGGTGTAGCCGTCTGCCTCCATCGCGAACTCGCGCTCCTGCAGATCGACGTACGCGCTCATCCCACGCTCGCGGTAGCCCTGCGCCAGTTCGAACATGCCGGCGTTCAACGAGTGGAAGCCCGCGAGCGTGATGAACTGGAAGCGGTAGCCCCACTCGCCGAGCTGCTGCTGGAAGCCGGCGATCTCCTCGTCGGAGAGCGCCTTCTTCCAGTTGAACGACGGCGAGCAGTTGTACGCGAGCAGCTTGCGCGGATGCTTCTCGTGGATCGCGGCAGCGAACTCCTTCGCCTCGCCGAGATCCGGCGTCGAGGTCTCGAACCACAAGACATCCGCGTACGGCGCGTAGGCGAGCGACCGTGCGATTGCTGCCTCGAGCCCGTCCTGGATCCGGAAGAACCCCTCGCTCGTCCGCTCGCCCGTCGCAAACGAGGCGTCGCGTTCATCGATGTCGCTCGTCAGCAGGTTCGCGCTGAGCGCATCCGTGCGCGCAACGAGCACCGTCGGCACGTTGAGCACGTCCGCGGCGAGGCGCGCAGCCGTCAGCGTGCGGATGAACTGCGATGTCGGGATCAGCACCTTGCCGCCGAGGTGGCCGCACTTCTTCTCCGACGAGAGCTGGTCTTCGAAGTGGACTCCGGCCGCGCCCGCCTCGATCATCCCCCGCATCAGTTCGTAGGCGTTGAGCGCGCCGCCGAAGCCCGCCTCGGCGTCGGCGACGATCGGCGCGAGCCAGTCGGTGCCGTTGCGCCCCTCAGACCAGTCGATCTGGTCGGCACGGAGCAGCGCGTTGTTGAGCCGCCGTACGACCTGTGGCACCGAGTTCGCCGGATACAGGCTCTGGTCGGGGTACGTCGACCCGGAGAGGTTCGCGTCCGCAGCGACCTGCCAGCCCGAGAGGTAGATCGCCTGCAGCCCGGCCTTCACCATCTGCACAGCCTGGCCGCCGGTCAACGCGCCGAGGGCGTTGGTGTAGCCACCTGCCGTCAGTAGACGCCACAGTCGCTCGGCGCCGACGCGCCCGAGCGTGCACTCGGGGACGACCGAGCCGCGCAGCCGCACCACGTCCTCGGCGCTGTAGGTGCGCTCGATGCCGGCCCAGCGCTCGTCCTGCGCCCACTGTGCCTCCAGCTGTGTCGTCTGTTCTTGGATCCGACTCTCGATGTCCACGGTGCGCTCCTGGTTGGGCGAATGACGTTTATGGGATCCTAGATACAGGAGGAATCGGCTGTCAAGCGCCGAAAAGGCCAACACGACGGTTTACTTTGGATCCGAAAGCAGCTATGCTCACCTACAGACTGGGATCCGAAAGGAGCGCATGATGGCCGAGATCGCTGAAGCACCCGTGGAAGAGCCGACGAAGGCCCCGATGTGGGAGACCGCCGAGTGCACCTGCCCTGACTGGTGCGAGCGCGACCACGAGCAGGACTGAGGGTCTCGCCCCTCTCGAGGTATCCGTTTCCGTCGTTTCGACGTTAGAGGTATGAGAGCGCCCTCCCGGGCGCTCCTACCCTGACGAGAGCGAGTCCCTTGGTTGTCCTGCGGCACGACCGGTCGATTAGCGCGCACGCCCCGGCGACGACATGAACGTCTGGCTGTCCGGCTATGTGCTCGCCCTCGGCGCGTTCTTCTTGTTGTGGCTGGGCATCTCCGGCTACGTGATCGTCACGCGGGCCTTGTTCGACGTCGCAGACCTGTCGTTTCACACGGGTCGCCGCGTACTCGAACGCCGACTCGCACGGCTCGGGTCGGCGGAGTCTGCGGAGGGCGCACTGGCGGGTCTTCCCTGTAGAACGCTCGCAGGTATTGCGGCTGACGCCTCGACCTCGTCCTCCCTCGCCCGCGTCGCCGCTCGGCGGCTCCTCGAACGGCGGGGCGAGCGCGTGATTCGGCAGGCGACAGCCCACCGTAATGACGTGCAGAAGTGGCGCCGGATCGCCGCTCTGCGCATCCTCTCGGTCGCCGGTCGGCCCGAGGCGGCATCACTCCTTCGCGCTGCGCTCGAGGACTCGGATCCCGACGTCGCAGGGGCGGCGGTTTCGATTATCGGCTCAGGCGCTACCCACGAGTACGCAGAGCTTCTTGTCGATGCGCTCCGCCGGGATGTCGTCGCTCGATCGCGGATCGCGGCGCAACTCGACACGTTCGCTCTTCCGATTCTCGACCTCCTCAAGCCGTTGCTCGACGACCTCGAGCCTGCGGTCCGGCAGTGGGGCGCAACGCTCGTTGCACGCTACGACGACCCGATCGTCGGCCTGGAACTCGCCGCCCTCGTTGCCGACGACGATCCGCGAGTGCGAGCTGCAGCGCTCAAGGGACTGGTGACGGGCGGTAGTCCGTTCGCAACGCTGGCCGCGCTGACCGCGCTGGAGGATCCGATCTGGTTCGTGCGCGTCCACGCCGCCCGAGCGCTCGGACGCCTCGGTCATCCGGAGCTTGCAACGGATGTCGTAACCCTCCTCGGTGACCCGCACTGGTGGGTCAGAACGGCGGCCAAGGACGCCCTCGAGGCGATGGGCAGCGAGGCGACGCCCGCGATCGTCAGTGGGTTGCAGAGCAGCGACGAGTTCGCTCGTAACAGTGCGGCAGAGGTGCTCCAGAACACCGGCGTGGTGGACGAGCTCATCACGCGTCTCGCGGATGCACCGGGTGACAGGCTCGCCGCCAAGTCGCTGGTGTCGGTCTTCGCCGCCGGCGGTCATGCGCTCTCGGAGGCCGCAGGGCAACGCGTCAATTCTCGGCTCGAAGCACGCGCGGCCCTACGAGCCAGTTGATCGAGAACTTCGCCTACGTCGGCACAGTCGTCTGCCTGGGGTACATGCTCTGCGTGTTCGCGCTGTACTCGATTCTCATCATCTTCTCCGGGCTCGACAACTTCATTCGGAGTCGCGAGACGCTTGGCGAAGATTTCGAGCTGCTCTCCCAATCGCGCTTCACGATTCCGGTGAGTGTCATCGTGCCCGCGTTCAACGAGCAAGACGTCGTGGCATTCACCGTTCAGTCGGTACTCGAGTTCGACTATCCCGAACTCGAAGTGATCGTGGTGGAGGACGGGTCGACCGACGATACGTTCGGCGTGCTCGAGCGGATGCTCGAGCTCGAGCCCTACGCCGAGTTCGAACGCCGGATCGTCGACTGCGCCCCCGTCCGCGGCGTCTACATCAGTCGGTTGTACCCTCACATCAAGGTCGTCCGGAAGGACAATCAAGGCACGAAGGCTGACGCGTGCAACTGCGGCCTGAACTTCGCCCGCTACCGCTATGTCTGCACACTCGACGGGGACACGCTCTACGAGCCGGATGCCCTGCTGAACGCGATGCGACTCGTTGTTCGCGATCCCGAGCGCATCGTCGGACTGACAGGCCACATCTCGGTCGCCTCGAACCCGGAAGGCCGGATTGGTGACCGTGCCGAAGACCGTGAGGTGATCGACGCCACGCTGCTGAGCAACTTCCAGCACCTCGAGTACCTCCGTGCATTTCTCAACAATCGCCTTGCCTGGAGCCGGCTCGGGTTCATGCTCTGTGCGAGTGGAGCCTTCTCCATCTGGCGACGCGACATTCTCGAGGAGGTTCGCGGCTGGTCGACCGATTTCAGCTCCGAGGACATCGAGTTGACCTTCCGTATCCACGAGCTCATGCAGCGCACGAAACGCCCCTACCGCATCCTCTCGATCCCTGAAATGGTCGCGCGCACGGAGGCACCGGGCCGGATCCGTGCGCTCATGTCACAAAGAGCGCGCTGGCAACGCGTCACGCTGGAGACGCTCTGGCACTACAAGCGAATGATCGGAAACCCCCAGTACGGGGTCGTCGGCCTCGTCGGCGTGCCCCTGTTGATGATCACCGAGGCGTTCGCGCCGATTTTCGAGCTGCTGGGCGTCGCTTCCCTGATTGCAGGCCTCGTGCTCGGGACCTTCTCCTGGGAGCTCTACGTGGTCTTCTTCGCCTCGATGTCGTTCGCCCTGGCGATTCTCACGAGCGCCGCGGTTCTGCTCGAGGACATCAGCACGCGCGCGTACCGCCTGCGCCACCTGGTGCGCCTGATCGCGCTCGGCCCGGTCGAGCTGCTCGTCTATCGGCCCATCCTCGTGTGGGCGCGCCTCAAGGGCACGGTCGGGTTCTTGCGGGGCCAGCAGGACTGGGACAAGTTCGAACGGAACGTCCGCCCGCCGGCCGAGTCGTCGACCTAGGTGTAGAACCCTAGGCCGCGGTCCAGCCGAGATCGATCGGCAGCGCGACGCCCGTGATCCCGCGGCCCGTCGGGCCGAGCAGGAATGCGACGAGGTCGGCCACCTCTGATGGCTCGAGCAACCGCTTCACCGCGTGGCGCTCGAAGATCACGTCCTCGAGGATGCGCTCCGAGGGCAGGCCGTGCGCCTTCGCCTGATCGGCGATCTGCGCCTCGACGAGCGGTGTCCGAACGTACGCCGGGCACACGGCGGTCGCCGTGATCCCCACCTCCGCTCCTTCGAGCGCGAGCGTCTTCACGAGCCCGAGCACGCCGTGCTTGGCCGCGACGTAACCGGACTTGAACGGTGACGCCGTGAGCGCGTGGGCGGAGGCGATCACACAGACGCGGCCTTCACCGGATGCGACGAGCGCTTCCCAGGCGTACTTCGCGAGCAGGAACGGAGAGGTCAGGAGCAGCGCGAGCAGGCGGTCCCACGTCTCCTCCGGGAAGTCGCGGACCGGCGCAATGTGCTGGAACCCGGCGTTCGGCACGATCGCGTCCAGGCGGCCGTACGTCGCAAGCGCCGCGTCGACGACGAACCTGTTCCCCTCGCGCGTCGTCAGGTCGGCGTCGTCGACGTCAACTGCGTGCACCGTCCAGTCGTCCGCCTCGAGCCGCTCGACGATCGCGGCGCCGATCCCGCCGCGCGCGCCAGTGACGAGGGCGACCCTCACCCGTAGTAGCGGAAGACGACTTCGGCGACGCAGACGGGCTTGTCGCCACCCTCGCGCTCGACGGTCGCCGTCATCGTCACCTGCGCGCCGCCCTCGAACTCGTCGACCGAGACGACCTCGAAGGATGCGCGAAGGCGCGAGTCGACGGGAACCGGCGCGGGAAACCGCACGCGGTTGAGGCCGTAGTTGATGCCCATGCCTCCCTGACGCGGGATCACCTCGTACGAGGCAACCGGCAGCAGCGAGAGGGTCAGATAGCCGTGGCCGATCGTCGAGCCGAACGGCCCGTCCTTCGCGCGCTCAGCGTCTACATGGATCCACTGGTGGTCGCCGGTCGCTTCGGCGAACGCGTCGATCTTCGACTGCGGGAGCTCGATCCAACTGGACGGCCCGAAGGTGTCGCCGGCGCTCAGCATCTACGCAGGGCCCCAGCGGACGACGGTCGCAGCCCA
>JAYUEQ010000070.1:0-21568 GCA_043739205.1 Thermoleophilia bacterium | reverse complement strand
CCTGCCGAAGGCCAGATCCGCCACCGGACGATGGCCGAGTTCGCCCTGGAGCAGTTGCGGGAGGCGATCATCCTCGGCGAGCTGCCCGCCGGGACCCCGCTCCGGCTCGACGAGCTTGCCCGCTCCCTGGGGATGAGCATCTCGCCGATCCGGGAGGCGGTGCGCCAACTCGAGGCCCTCGGCCTCGCCAAGCACGTGCCCCACCAGGGCGCGAAGGTGCTCGATTTCGATGTCGACGAGCTGCGTGACCTGTTCGAGGTCCGGCTTGCGCTGGAGTCGCTCGCGGTGCGGCGAGCCGCCGAGCGCTTCACCGACGCGGACGCGGCGAGCGCCCGCGCGCACCTTTCGCGCTTCGACGAGACGCGCGACGAGGGCGACGTGCGTCAGACGATGCGCGCTCACACGGCCTTCCACTTCACGTTGTACGACGCGTCGGGCTCGCCCTGGCTCGTCGCGCTGATCCGGCCGGCCTGGGTTCGCGCGGAGCGGTTCCGTCCGGCGCTGCTCGCCTCCGCCGGCGACCCCCAGGACACCCATCGCGCGCTCGACGAGCAGATGCTCGCGGCGTGCATTGCGCACCGCCCCGACGAGGCGGCGAAGGCGTTCTACGACCACCTCGAGCTCGCAAGCGTCTTCTTCCAGACGGAGCTCGGCGGGCGCGGCATCTTCGAGCGGTAGAGGAGATGTCGAACAGCCGCCTCGTCTACTCGACCGGCGACGGCGACCAGCGGAAGCGGCGCGAGAGCGCGAGCGCGCCGGATCTGCCGCGCGACGGCGTGGTCCGCATCTTCCGAGGCAAGGGCGGCCGCGGCGGCAAGGCGGTCAGCGTCGTGCGTGGCCTCCCGCCGCGCGACCTGGACGCCGTTGCGAAGGACCTGAAGAAGCACTGCGGGTCGGGCGGAACGGTGAAGGAGGGAGCGGTCGAGATCCAGGGCGATCATCGCGAGAAGATCGCGGCCCGCCTGACCGCGCAGGGCTACATCGTCAAGCTCGCGGGGGGCTGAGCTTCCCAAGGGTGTCTGACACCTTTTCGCGCTCCGTCCCGCGCCCACGCTTCGAGCCGGTGTCAGACACCGGTTCAGCTCTTGGCCAACCAGCGGTCCGCGGCAGCAAGCCGCCGCTCGAGCTCGTCGATCGTCGCCTCCGACACCTTGCGCACACGGGAGAGCCGGTTCAGCTCCGCGTTCACCTGGCCGTGGGTCATCCGGGTACGGCGCACGAGCTCGCGCGCAACCTTGGCGTTCGCCTCTCGCAGTTCGCCTTTCTCTTCTTTGCGCGTCAGCGTCGCCGTGCCGCCTTCGTCGGCTCTGCCCGCGAGCGGCGGCGGTGGCGCGAGTGTCAGCTCGATCTCGTCGTTCGGGCCGTCGTCGAGCTCTAGGTCGTCGCCGAAGTCGCCTGACGGATCGGACGCCTCGGTCGCGACCGCGGAGAGCGCGGCAAAGAGCGACATCTGCTCCTCGCCACCGAGCTCGCGCTCCTGTTCGCTCTCGAGGCGCGGCTCGACGTCTCGCTTGCGCAGGGAGTGCCGTCGCTGCTCGGCCACGCCGGCGGCGTGACGGCGCAAGCGCGGGTCGTCGGGAATGAACAGCCACGCGCGCTGGCGCGGAACGCCGCGTGTCCAGCGAACGAGACGGCCGACTGCCTGGCGAAAGAAGAGCTCGGTCGAGGTCGTCGTCGCATAGACGCCGACGCGGAGGCGCGGGATGTCGACGCCCTCGGAGACCATGCGCACGGCGACGAGCCACGGGTCGGAGCCCGCGGCGAACTCGGCGATCCCGGCAGAGGCGAGTGGATCGTCGGAGGTGACGACGCGCGCCGACGTCTTGAAGCGTGTGCGCAGCAGCTCGGCGATGCCACGTGCGTGCTCCTGGTCGGTCGCGATCACGAGGCCGCCGGCGTCGGGTTGCTCGCGACGCACCTCGGTCAGCCGCGCGTGCGCGGAGCGCAGCACGCTCGGCAGCCATTCCCCGTCGATGGAGAGCGCGGTGCGCAGCCGCTGGCTCGTGCGCGCCGAGTCGAGACGGTCGTCGAACGTGGCGGAGTGGATCGAGCCGTCGGGCGCAGCCCATTCCATCTGACCGTTCGTCGTCGGGAAGTAGACGGGCCGCACGACGCGCCGGTCAGCGAGCGCGTCGCCGTAGCTGTACTCGAAGTCGGGCACCGCTTCGTCGCCCTCGTAGGAGACGAAGGGGATCGCACGCGTGTCGGAACGGAACGGCGTCCCGGAGAGCGCGAGCCGCCGCCGCGCGGGCGCGAACGCTTCCTGGATCGCAGCACCCCACGCCCGGTCGTCGGCAGCGTGGTGGAGCTCGTCGAAGACGACGAATGCGTCCTGCGAGAGCCTGCGCAGCAGCGTCGCGCTCGATGCAACCTGCTGGTAGGAGGTGACGATCCCGTGCATGTCGGAGGGTAGGCGCCCGTCAGCCGCCGACCAGGCCGGGTCGAGGTGCAGCGAGAACGCCGCCGCCGCGCGAGCCCACTGCACCTTGAGGTGGGCGGTCGGAGCAACGACGATCAGCCGAGCCGGATGGCCCGCCAGTTGGTGGCGAGCAGCGGTCAGCGCAAAGGTCGTCTTCCCGGCACCGGGCGTCGCAACCGCAAGAAAGTCGGGCTGATCAGCGTCGACAAACTGGTCAAGGGCGGCCTTCTGCCACGGCCGTAGGCGGACGATTCTGGTCATGTGGAGAGGTCAAACGAACGCCCGCAACGGGGGGCGCCGCGCCTGGGCGACGCTCCGACGACGATAGCGACCGGGTCAGAGGACGCTCGCCGAAACGTCCGCTCTCAGCGGAAAGCGTCTGCGACGAGCTCGTAGGACCGGCGCCGTGCGTCGTGGTCGAACGTGATCGTGACGATCATCGCTTCATCGGCTCCGTAGTCCGCCACCACTTCCTCGATCCCCGCACGCACCGCTGCCGGCGAGCCGACAACTGCGCGTCGACCTGTCGGCGGTGGCTGCTCCTCGAAGAACCGGAGGGCTCGCTCGACCGGTGGGATCGGGATCAAACGCCCCTGCCGCAACAGCGTCATCGCCATCCGCGAGCTCGACGCCAGGCGCTCCGCTTCCTCGTCGGTCTCGGCGCATACGACCGAGACCGCCACGCCGACGTACGGTTCGGCGCGGCGGGTCGAAGGGACAAAGCGCTGGCGATAGAGCTCAGCGATCTCCGCTCCCGCCGGATTGATGAAGTCTGCGAACACGTACGGCAGCCCGAGCTCGCCGGCCCAGATTGCGCTTTGCGGTGACGAGCCGAGGAGCCATACCTCCGGTCGCTCCACGCCGCCCGGCAGGTCGGCGAGACGCGCGAACGGATGGCCGGCCGGCAAGTCGTCCTCGAGATAGGCGAGGAGTTCCGCGAGCTGCGCGGGGAAGTCATCGGGTGACGGCTGGCGACGGTCGCGTTGCAGCGCGAACATCGTCTCGCGGTCGCTGCCGGGCGCGCGACCCAGTCCGAGATCGATGCGGCCCGGATAGAGCGCGGCGAGCATGCTGAACACCTCCGCCACCTTCAACGGGCTGTAGTGCGGGAGCATCACGCCGCCGCTCCCCACCTTGATCCGCGACGTCGCGGTTGCGACCGCGGTGATCAGGATCTCGGGCGCCGCGCTCGCGAGCATCGGCGTGCCGTGATGCTCCGCGATCCAGTACCGCTCGTACCCGAGCGCCTCGACATGTTGCGCGAGGTCGATCGAGTTGCGAAGAGCGTCACCACCGGTCGAGCCTTCCGAGATCGGCGACTGGTCGAGCACGCTCAACGTCAAGGGCACACGGCCATAGTGCCGACCGGTCGGCGCCCCGCGCCCCTCAACCGGTCACCCGTGTACCGTGCGGCACCGAGCACACCTCGCGATGCAAGCGTTGGAGCTTGAACAGAGGAGCACGCTTGACCGATTCACCGGCTTTGCTGACAGATCCAGCCCGCCTCCGAGCCGTGCACGAGAGCGGCCTGCTTGACGAATCCTCTGAGGCGTTCGACCGGCTCACACGCCTGGCATTCGCGCTCCTCGGCGTGCCCGCAACGTTCCTCTCGATCGTCGATGAGGATCGCGACTTCTACCTGAGCCAAATGGGGTTCGGGGAACCGCTGTCCACGACGCGGTCACTACGGGGAAAGACGTTCTGTCATCTCGCGATCGCCGGTGACGGCCCGCTCGTGATCAATGACACGCGGGTCGACCCCGAGCACCGCGCAATCCCTACCGTCGAATCGCTCGGAGTCGCCGCCTATCTCGGCGTTCCGATTCGGCTGCATGGAGAGCAGGTGCTCGGTTCCTTCTGCGCAATCGACCACGAGCCCCATGAGTGGACGAGTCTCGAACAAGACGTCATGGTCGAACTCGCCCGATCGGCTGAGCGTGAGATCGAACTGCAGCAAGCGGCACGGCACCAGGGAGACCGCGCGACCACGGCCGAGGCGCTCGCGCGGGAACTTCAGGTGACCCTCGACGAACTCGAGCGCTCGCACTTCCACATCCGGAAGTTCCAGGAGCTCATGCCGCTCTGCATGGTCTGCCATCAAATGCGCCGCCCGGACGAGGGCTGGGAGCCGCTCGTGGACTACCTCGCACGGGATGGGATGCTCGTGAGTCACGGGTACTGCCCCGACTGCGCCGCGGCCGCTCTCGCCCAGGCCCGCGACACCTAGCCGGTCTTCAGGCTCAGCGCGAGAAGCGCGAAGCGAGTCGCTTCGGGAGCGACGGCTCGAGCAACTGCGCCGCGACGAGCGCGCCCGAGCCGCCACCGAGGCCCGGCCCTGGATGCGTCGAGGCGCCGATGTGCCACACCTTCTCGACCGGCGTCTTGTGCTGCGAGCGCCACAGGAAGTTCTGGTCGAGCGCGAGCGAACCGCCGTACGGATCGCCGTGTACGAGGTTGATGTTCGCCGACTGCAGGTCGGCGGGCGAGAGCGCGGTGCGGGCGAGCACGGTCGCGTCGAAGTTCTCGATGTGCTGGGCAAGGCGAGCCTGGATGCGATCGGCGTAGCGCTCGCGCAACTCGTCCGTCCAGACGCCGTCGCCCACGTCGATCTCACCCGCGGCGTCTCCCTTGACGCGCCACGGCAACTCCTGCAGCTGCAGCCACAGCAGTCCCTTGCCCTCGGGTGCGCGCGGCGGATCCATCGTCAGCGGCTGCCCGACGACCACGGTCGGCTCGGCGGGAAGCAGGCCCCGCTCCGCCTCGTTGACCGCGCGCGAAACGCCGTTGAGCCCCTGGGTGAGGTGCACGATCGCGGTCTGCGAGAGCCGGCCGTCGCCCTTCCACCGCGGCGGCTCCGAAAGCGCGAAGTGGATCTGCATCTCCGACCTGCCGTACCGGTACGTCCTCGCCTTCTCGTCGAAGCCATCGAGCAAGTCACGATATAGCTGCGTCGGGGTGACGTTGCAGATCACCGCGCGCTTCGCGCGCAGCTCGCGACCATCCTTCGTGCGCACGCCGCCGCTCGATACGTGCTCGACGTGCACGTTCGTCTCGCACGTGCCGCCCTGTTCCCTGATATAGGCGACGAGCGCGTCGGCGAGCTTCTGCCCGCCGCCGCGCGGGATCGGCATGCCACCCTCCTGGATCGCGACCGCGATCACCTGCGCCATGTAGCCCGAAGCCGCGGCGTCCGGACCGAGCCCCGTGTGCAACACCCAAGGGGCGAGCAGGCCGTGCGCGTACTCCGAGACGAACGCCGTTTCCAGCCAGTCGCGCGCCGAGACGAGCAGCTTCCCCGCGAACTCGAGCGCGCCCTCGCGCCCGAGCCGCCGCACCGCCTTCAGCCCGAGCCCGGCGCCGTGGCGTGACCACAGCTCCGTCCCGAGCACGCCGAATGACAGGTCGGCGTTCGGGAAGAACTCCTCGAGCAACTCGAGCCACACCGTGCCGTCACCGAGGTGCAGACGATCGAGCTCGGAGGCGTTCGCCTCGGCGCTCCGCAACAGAAATGCGCTTTCGCCGTCGGGGTAGAGCGTTCCGGTCGGGAACTCCGTGTTCAGGTACTCGAGGCCGTGCCGGGCGAGATCCGCCCCGAGCTGTGCGTGCGCCGCGCCGCCGACCCAGAGTGGGTGCCACGCGCTGTAGACGTCGTGCAAGAAGCCCGGTGCGGTGAGGTGCGCCGTCTTGATCGCGCCACCGAACCAGTCGTTGCGCTCGAGCACGCAGACGTCCCAACCGCCCTTCGCAAGCAGCGCCGCGCACGCGAGGCCGTTGATCCCGCTACCGACGACTATTGCGTCATGGTCAGCCAACGATGGCTCTGAACTCGTCGTCGGTGACGAGCCTGTGCTGCTCGGCGCCGAGCCTCTTCACCGCAGCCAGCACGTCCGCGCGGCGCTCTTCCGGGACGTCGAGGCCGAGCTCCGCTGCCTTGATGCGAATCGAGTCGAGCCCGCTCTTCTTGCCGAGCACGATCGAGCGGTCGGTCGCGACGAGCTCCGACGAGTACGGCTCGATCGACTGCGGGTCGTGGAACTGCGAGGCGACTGCGCCGCTCTCGCGGCGATAGAGCGTCTCGCCGGTCAGTGGCTTCCACGGCTCCAGCTCGTAGCCCGACAGCTCCCGCACGCGCGCAGAGACGGCGCGGATTTTGTCGAGCTTCAGATTCGACTCGACGCCGTACAGAGCGCGCAATGTAAGCGCGACCTCGCCCAAGTTCGCGTTACCGGCGCGCTCGCCCATGCCGTTGATCGTCCCGTGCACGTACGACGCACCCGCGCGCACCGCGGCGACCGCGCTTGCGGTTGCGACGCCGAAGTCGTTGTGACCGTGGAAGTGGACCGGCACGTCGACGAGCTCGACCGTATGACCGACGAGCTCTGCCACCGCCTCCGGCGAGGCGATGCCGATCGTGTCGACGACGACGACTTCCTTCGCTCCCGCTTCGACAGCCGCGCTGTACACCGCGTCATAGAAGTCGCGCTCGGCCCGCGATGAGTCGACGCCGAAGAACGCGGCGTGGATGCCGTGCTCGGCCGCGAAGCGCATGGCGCTCGTGATGCGGTCGAGCATCTTCTCGCGCGAAACGCCGATCGCCTCGAGCTTCAGGTCGGAGATCGGCGACTCGATCACCGAGTAGCTCACACCCAGTTCCACGAGCGCTTCGAGATCGGCTGGCACCGCTCGTGAGAATCCCCAGATCTCTGCCCGCAGGCCGGCGGCGGCGATCAGCTCGACGGCTCTCCAGTCGTCATCGGACACGCGCGGGAACCCCGCCTCGATCCGGTCGACGCCGAGGTCGTCGAGCAGCCGCGCGATCTCGAGCTTCTGCTCAGGATCGAGCACGACACCGACTGTCTGCTCGCCGTCACGCAGTGTCGTGTCGTACAGGCCGACATGCCCGCCGATCGCGTACGCGTCGTTCAACCGGCCCGTCCAGATGAGGTCGGTATTTTTTGATGACTCCGTCGAGCCTACGTCAGACAAACACCACTCCATCGGGGAACGACGAGAGCTTCTCAGCTCCCGTCTCGGTGATCAGGAAGTTGTCCTCGACACGCAGGCCGCCGCCGCCTTCCCAGTAGCAGCCGGGCTCGATGGCGAAGACCATGCCCTCCTCGATCGTGCCGCCGCCCGCCTGGTGCGGGTAAGGCGGCTCGTGGGCGCGCGCGCCGACGCCGTGACAGATCGGGTGGGACGGCTGCCCCGCGTAGCCGAGCTCCTCGAGCCCGTTACGCACGAGCACGTCGAGCTCGGGCATGCTCGCGCCGGGCTCGCAGTAGTCGATCGCGCTCCGGTAGACGGCGAGCAAACCGTCCTCGAGCGTGCGGTAGTCGTCGCGCAGCTCACCGATACAGAGCAGCTTTGTGTGGTCTGCCCAGTAACCGTCCGCGCAGACCCAGATCTCGAACAGCGTCGGCTCGCCCTCGACGACGGGAAGGTCACCGGTCGCTGTGAACGTCTTGATCCCGCGCCCGGCCCAGATGAGCGAGAAGCCGAGCGCCAGGCCGACCTTGCCTTCCCAGCCGGTGCCTTGGCCGTGGACGAAGCCCTGCCAGATCGCTGCGACCTCGCTTTCCTTCATCCCGACGGCGATCTCGCCTCGCACGTGCTCCATCGCCGCGGCGCAGATCTCGTTCGCGAGCCGCAGCCGCTCGATCTCTTGCGGCGTCTTGATCGCACGCGCGACGTTCAGGACGTTCATCGCGTCGGCCGCGTCCGGCCACGCGTCGAACCAGCCCTTCGTGAACGTCGTCGGCTCGCCGACCATCCGATCGGATGCCTGCGTGCCCATCGTCAGCTCGAGGCCGACGCGGCCGTACTCCTTCGACGCGGCCAGTGCCGCATCGAGCGTGCGCGCAGGCACCGGGCGCGGGTCGTCGTCGGCGTAGCCGCGGATCAGCCGCACGTCGTTCGTCCACGCGCTGTGCGCGGCGTCCTCGGCCGAGGCCTCGATCGTGATCAGCACCGGCTCGCCCTCGCGCGGGAACACGCATGCGTCGTAGCCCTTCATGCTCCAGAAGTTCGTCAGGTAGAGAACGTTGTCGGGCGCGCGGACGACGAGTGCGTCGAGCTCGCGCTCCGCCATCAGCGCGCGGACGCGCTCGAGCTTCGCGTCGTCGCGGTCCCAGCTCATTACTACGTGTCCTCGCCCCACGGCCGCACGCGCGGCAGCGGCGGCGTGCCGTGACCCTCCTGCCAGGAGATGACGGGGTTGCGCAGCACGCCGATCTTCTCTATCTCCGCCTCGATCACGTCGCCGGGCTTGAGGTAGAGCAGATCGCGCTCCTCCTTCGACTTGAAGCCCGCGACGCCCGCGACCGTGCCCGTCGAGAGCACATCGCCCGCCGAGTACCCGAGCGCCGAGAAGTTCGAGAGGATCTCCGGGATCGTCACGCTCATCCGACTCGAGTGTGACTCCTGCCGCAGCTCGCCGTTGACCCGGAGCTGCATCGCGAGGTCGTGCGGATCGCCGACCTCCTCCGGCGTGACGATCCACGGGCCGAGCGGGCAGAACGTGTCGATCGCCTTGCAGAAGCTGAAGACGCCGGAGCGCATCTCGCCGCGCTGGATGTCACGCGCGGTGATGTCGTTGAAGATCACGTAGCCGCCGATGTAGTCGGCTGCCTCCTCCGGCGGGAACCACTTTCCCGCCTTCTTGAGCACGACTGCGAGCTCGAGCTCGTAGTCGAGCTCCTCGGTCAGGTGCTCCGGGTAGATGACAGGCTCGTCAGGGCCGATGATCGCATCGACGTTCTGGAAGAAGTTGATCCACGGCGCGATCTGGTGCGACCAGTCGACGTTCTTCGACTCCTCCTCGTGCTCGCGGAAGTTGCCAGCGGTGTGGAAGAGCTTCTTCGGGATGATCGGGGCGCGCAGCTTCGCCCCGGCGAGCGGCGTCCGCTCCGCCGTGTCGTCGGCGCCGCCGCGCTCGAAGTACTCGCGCATCGTCGGCACATCGAGGCGCACGATCTCCTCGCCCTCGACCCGGCCGACCTTCCCGTCGTCGTAGGTAACGAGCTTCATCCGCAGATCCTCTGCGCTACGAGGGCATAGGTCTCGGCCGTCTTGACGAGGCCGTCGATGTCGAGGTTCTCGCCGAGCTCGACGTCCATCAGGCCGGTCGAGGTGCCGTAATTGAGCGTCGGGATGCCATAGCGCGTCAGAGCGGACGCGTCGCTGAACCAACGCGTCACGTCGCGGCCGGGCGTCTCGCCGAACACCTCTTCGTGCGCGGCGTCGACGGCCTGCACGAGCTCGTGACTCTCGTCGATCTCTGCTCCCGGAGCGGTGACGTAGACCTCGCCCTCGACGCCGTAGTCGGGGAACCGCACGGCAAGCGTGCGCACGAAGTCGAGCACCTCGCGCCGCGCGACGCCCATCTCCTTCGTCGGTGGGACGCGGATGTCCAGGAACAGATCGGTGTGGTGGGGCGTGCGGGAGACACGCCAGCCGAAGCCGCCGTTGACGGCGCCGACGTTGACGATCGCTTTCGCTCCGCGGTAGGCGTTCGTCGGATCGTCTTCCCACGTCGGGATCCACTCGAGCACTGCGTTCGTCACCTCGTGCATGCGCAGGATCGAGTTCTGCTCGCGCTTGCCCTCGCTGAACGCCGTGTGGATGAAGTTTCCCTGCACGCGGATGCGCAGCCAAAGCGAGCCGAAATGCCCGAGCACGACCTTGCCCTCGGTCGGCTCGCCGAGCAGGCACATGTCGGCGACGCCGCCGTGTGAGACGAGGTAGCGCGAGCCGGCGGCATAGCCGCGGTATTGCGCGCCTTGCGCCGATCCGTGCTGGGTCTTCTCGATCTCGCCGCAGACGGCCGCGATCAGCACGTCGCCGCGTAGCTTGACGCCGGCGTCCTGCAGCGCGCGCACCGCCTCCACGTAGCAGGCGAGCGCGCCTTTCATGTTCGAAATGCCGAGCCCGTAGAGCCGACCGTTCTTCACGAACGCTTTCGGCTGGAAGCCGGGCACGTCCTTCAGCCACGGCTCGCGGCCCGAGTACGAGGTGTCCATGTGGCCGTTGAACATGAGGGTCTTGCCGCCGCCGGTCCCCGCCCAGGTGCCGAGCGCGTTCGCGCGCCCGTCCTCCACCTGCTGCCACTGCACCTGCAGGCCGATCTCCTCGAAAAGCGACACCATCAACTCGGCCAGCGGCTGCTCGTTGCCGGTGAAGCTGTGCACGTCGATCAGCGCGCTCGCCGTCTCGACGAGCCGGTCCTTGCGAACCTTCATCGGACGTGCGGGAGCACGCGCTCCCCGAACAACCGGATCTGCTCGTGACGGTCCTCGCCCCACAGCTCGAGCATCACGTGGGTGCAGCCTGCGTCCTTGTACTCCTGGATCGCGGCGATGCAATCGTCGGGCGTGCCGGCGATCGGCTTGCACTTGTCGAGGATCGCGTCGGTCACCATCTCCTTCGCAGCGAGGCGGCCACCGCGCTCCATCGCGTCGGCGACCGGCTTGATCTCGTCCTGTTCGAGCCCCGCAAGGTCGAGCAGCGTATCCGCCGAGCCCTGGATGTTCTGCACCTTGTTGGCGAGATACATGCCGGCGATCTCGCGCGCGCCATCACGTCCCAGGTCGCGGTCGGTCGCATGGATCGACGCGACGACGGTGCAGCCGATGTCGATGTCGGCGTTCACGTTCTCACGCGTGTAGCGCACGAACGCGGGCGTCGTGATCGACGGTGTCAGACACCCGTCGCCGATCTCGCCTGCGAGCGCCTGCATCTTCGGCGCGGTCGCGGCGACGTAGACGGGCGGCACCTCGCGCGGCGTATGCGCTTCGGGGAGCAGCGCCGGAACGTCGGCGCTCCACGTGTCACCGTCGTACTCGAACCGCTCGCCGCCGAGCACACCGCGCACGATGTTCACCGCGTCGCGCATCGGGCCAAGCGTCTTCTTCGTCTGCATCTTCGTGTTGTTGAGAAAGATCTTCGACGTCCCGAAACCGAGCAGGAACCGACCCGGGCCGGCTGCCTCCTGCACCACGCGCGCATCCATTGCGACCTGCACCGGATGACGCGTCGAGGCGGCGATGATCCCCCAGCCGATCGTCAGGCGCTCGGTCTCACGCGCCATCAACGCGGCGACGCCCGTCGAGGACCGCGCCTCCATGCCGTGCTTGCGCCACCACGGGTAGGCCTCTGCGAGCCAGATCGTGTCCATGCCCGCCGCTTCCATCGCACGCGCGGAGGCGAGCATCTCGTCGAGCGGCTCCATCGTGAGCTGCATCACGCCGATGCGGAACGGCACAGCCATACCGACGATTACGCCTTTGCTTCCGCGACAGCGGCCTGCACTTGCGTGTCGAGCGCCTTCAGCACGTGCTGCACCTGCTGGTTGACGATCGGCTGCAGCACGCGCTGGCCCATCGAGCCGACCGGGCCTGCGAGCTTCACGTCGGCAGCCCACTTCATCAGGCACCCACCGTCTGCATCGGAGAGCTCGAATGAGGTCTGCATGTTGAGCATCGCGCCGACGCCCTGGCCCTTGACGTGCAGGCTCGCGAACTCGAGCTCGCGCTCTTCGGTCTTGTCCATGTCGATCTTCATCTTCAGACCGCCGAGCCCGAGCGGGATCTTCACGTTTGCGGTCCAGCGCTTGTCGTCGTGGACGTCGAAGCTCTCGACGCCGGGCATCGTCTTCGCCATCGACGCCGGATCGTTGACGACAGCCCAGACCGCGCTGCGCGGCGCGTCGAACTGGCGCTCACCGGAGACGTTCACGCATCCACCGTGGTCACGCGCGCGCCGGACTCGGGCTTGTTGAGCATTTCCCACACGCGGTGGTACGGATTCGCGCTGTCGTGCACCTTCGCGCCGCCGTGGCTCCGAAGCGCGTCCTGCACCGCGGCGCAGATCGCGTGGATGCCAGCGCCGCCGCCTTCGCCCATCCCCTTCGTGCCGAGCGGTGTGAACGGCGACGGGCTCTCGAGGAAGCCGGTCTTGAGTGGCGGCATGTCTAGCGCGTGCGGTACGTGGTAGTCGTAGAAGTTCGGGGTCAGCAGGTTGCCGTCCTCGTCGTAGACGAACTCCTCGTGCACCGCTGCGCCGAGCGCCTGTGCGGTCGCGCCCATCACCTGCCCCTCGACGATCTGCGGGTTGATGCGCTTGCCGCAGTCGTCGATCGCGACGTAGTCGACGATGTCGTAGTAGCCCGTCTCGGGATCGATCTCGATCACGGCCACGTGGATCTGCGCGGCGTAGGTGAGCGTCAGGTTGCCGAACTTCTTCTCGACGTCCGGCATCTGGAACGGTGGCCGGTAGACGTAGCGGCAGTTGAGCGTGACGCCGAGGTCTTCCGGCAGCCCCGCGTTGTTCGCGTTGATGATGGCGCCACACGCCATGTACGGGAGGAACGCCTCCGGGTTGTCCTTGATGCGGATCCCGCCGTCGGCGAGCTCGAGCGCCTCCGCCGGCACGCCGCCGAAGACCGCGCCCGCAAGCTTGAAGATCTCGTCGCGGAGCATGTCGGTCGCACCCTTGACCGCGCTCAGGCCGGTGACCGCGAACTGCGACGCGTACGTGCCGGAGAAACCGGCGTGCGAGTTCCAGTACGAGTCGTGGCCGGCGCGCACGTGCACGTCGTCGACGGAGCACTTGAGGATGTCGGCAACGACTTGAGCTGCGGTCGTCTCGTGCCCCTGCCCCTGCGGCGTCGTGCCAAGTGTGACGACGATCTCGCCGAAGATGTCCAGCTTCACCGTCGCGACCTCGTTGTTGCCGGAGAACTGAAGCTCGGGGTTGATCATGCGCGACTGGCCGAAGTTGTTCGTGCCGGAGTCGAGTGTCGAGCCGATGCCGATCCCGAGCAGCTTCCCGCGCGATGCGGCGTCGGCGCGCTTCGCCTCGCGATCGCTCCAGCCGGCGAGCTCGAGCGCGGCGTCGAGCATGCCCGCGTAGTCGCCCGAGTCGTAGACACACCCGTTGGGTGTCTCGTACGGCATGTCTTCTTTGCGGATGTAGTTCTTCTTGCGGATCTCGACCGGGTCGAGACCGAGCTCGTGCGCGACGATGTCGATGATGCGCTCCGTGAACCACAGATGCTGCATGCGCGAGTAACCGCGGTTCGGTGACACCGGCGCCTTGTTCGTCGCGACCTGTGTGAACTCGAGCCGGATGTGGCGCCAGCGGTACATCCCGGGCGTCACCTGCGCCCAGATCACACCACCGAGCGGCTCGTAGCGGAGCCACGCGCCCGCGTCGTCGAGCGCCTTGGTGCGGAAGCCGAGCAGCGTGCCGTCGTTCTTGACCGCGACCTCGGTCTCGTGGAACCAACGCTCGTTGCCGTGCGACATCGACGAGTGGAAGTCGGTGCGCCACTCGGTCCAGTTGACCGCGCGACCGAGCTTGCGTGCGAGCAGGCAGCAAGCGACGAGCTGCGGGTGCGTCGTGATCTTGTTGCCGAAGCCGCCGCCGATGTCCTGCGTGACGAAGCGGATCTTGTCGAGCCCCGTCCGCATCGCGGGGCCCATCATGATCGCGGCGAAACCGGGGAACTGGTTGTTCGTGTGGATCGTCCACTGACCGACGCCGCGGTTGTACTCGACCACCGCGCCGTTCGTCTCGAGCGGCGTCGAGTTGAAGCGGTGGAAGTGCAGCTCGTCGATCTTCACGATCTTGTCTGCCTCGGCGAACGCTGCGTCGAGGTCGCCCCACTCGTACACGCCTTCCCACATCAGGTTGCCGCCGGCGTCCTCGTGGATCGTCGGCACGCCTTCGCCGCGCGCATGACGCGCGTCGGTGATCGCCGCGATCGGCTCGTACTCGATCTCGACGAGCTCTGAGGCATCACGCGCGAGCTCGCGCGTCTCGGCAACAACAGCGACGATCGCCTCGCCGACGTAGCGCACCTTGCCGACTGCGAGCGCGTAGTCCTTGATGTTCCCGCCGGGCACCGACGAGATCTGGAAGAACGGATCGGTGAGCGACGCGACCTCTTCGCCGGTCAGCGTGCCGTAGACGCCAGGCGCAGCCTCGGCCTTCGAGACGTCGAGCGAGGTGATGTGCGCGTGTGCGTACGGCGAGCGCACGAAGTGGATGTAGCCCATCCCGTGCCGCTTTACGTCGTCGACGAAGACGCCCTGCCCCTGGACGAGGCGGCGGTCTTCCTTGCGCGGAACGCTCTGGCCCTTGTAGGTCTCCGCCGGAGCTTCGACCTCGACCTTCTCTGGCGCAGTCGTCGTCGATGTCATTCGGACGCCGCCTTGACCGCGTCGAAGATGTTCCAGTACCCGGTGCAGCGGCAGATGTTCCCCTGCAGGCCCTTCTTGATCTCGTCCTCGCTCGGGTGCGGGTTCTGCCGGAGCAGCGCGGTCGCGCTCATCAGCATGCCCGGCGTGCAGTAGCCGCACTGCAGCGCGTGGTGATCCTTGAAGGACTGCTGCAGCTTGTTCAGCTCGTCGCCGTCGGCCAGCCCTTCGACCGTTTCGATGCTCGAGCCGTCGGCCTGGACGGCGAGCATCATGCAGCTCTTCGTGAGCGTGCCGTCCACGATCACCGAGCACGCACCGCAGTTGCCGGTGTCGCAGCCGATGTGGCTGCCCGTCAGGTCGAGATCGTCACGGATGAAGTGGATGAGCAGCTTGCGCGCTTCAACTTCGCGCTCGTAGGTGGTGCCGTTGATCGTGACGGTGATCGTGCGTTCTTTCGAGAAGGTGCCGGCTTCCACGTCGTGTCAGCTCCTGTTTTCGGAGGCCTGGTTGACCGCGCGCACCGCGACGACCTGGGCGAGGTGCGCCCGGTACTCGCTCGAGGCGTGCACGTCGGAAGGTGGATCGAGGTTCGCGCCGGCGACGGCGGCGCGCACCGCGTCGGCGTCGGCCGAAGCGGGATGGAGCACGACCGGTACGGCGTCGACGCAACCGATTGCAAGCCTCAGTCCGCCGTTCAACGACGCCGCGGCGCTGACGATGCACGTGCCCTCCGCGCCGAGCGTGACGGCGGAGAACCCGTCGGCGCGGCCGGCGGGGATGCGGATCGTCGTCAGCAGCTCGCCCGTCTCGACCGCGGTCATGTAGACGCCGAGGAAGAACTCTTCTGCCGAAACGGTGCGCGTGCCCTTCTCTCCCGCGATCACGAACTGCGCGTCGAGCGCCGCGAGGAGCGGCGGCAGATGGTTCGTCGGATCGTTCGTGCAGACGTTGCCGCCGATCGTGCCGCGGTTCCGCACCTGCACGTCGGCGATCTGCGCGCACACCGCACCGAGAATCGGCCGCGCGCGCGCCTCGCCCGACTCGACGATCTCCGTGTACGTCGCCATCGCGCCGATCTCGAGGATCCCGTCGCCGCCGAGCTCGATCCCCTTCAGCTCTTCGATGCGGCCGAGGTCGACGAGCCCGTCAGGCGAGCCGGCGCGGGCCTTCATCACGTTGATCAGGGTCTGACCCCCGGCAAGCGCGCGTGCGCCGTCGTCGGCGCGCAGCAGCTCGATCGCTTCTCCAAGCGATCCCGGCCGCGCATATCCGACCTCACGGAGAAGCATCTCAGTGCATCTTATAAAATGTCAGAGGGGCGGAATGCAAGTGCTGAACCCAACCTGGTTCGCCTTTTGAACCAGGTTGGAGAGTTTCAGTCCAACCGAAACTCTTGAACCTGGTTAACGGGCGAACCCAGGTTCATCTGAGGAGCGCACGGTGGCGGGCGAGCGCGGCGAGGACGGCGTCGATGTCCTCGACCGTGTTGTAGGCGTGCGCCGAGACGCGCAGGTTGCCGTCTCGCTCCGAGGTGACGATCCCGTCTTTGCCCAGCTCAGCGACCAATCCGGGCGCATCGGTGGAGGCGATGCAGACGAGCGCGCCGCGCCGCTCGGGCTCGCGCGGGGTCACCACAGTGCCGCCCAGATCGTCGACGCCCGCGATCAGGTGGTCGTTGAGCGCGCTCACGTGCTCGCGCGTCTCGGCAACCCCGATCTCCAGCATCAGCTCGATTCCGGCGATCCCTGCGTAGATCGCCGGCACCGGGGGCGTGCCGGACTGGAAGCGCCGCGCGGTCGGAGACGGCGCGTAGCGCGTGTGGTTCATCTCGAAGATGTCGCGGTCGGCAAACCACCCGGTCTCGGTCGGGACGAGCTCGGTGGAGAGCCCTGGACGGACCCACATGAAGCCGAGCCCCGCCGAGCCGAGGAGGTACTTGAGCACGCCCGAGGCGAGCACGTCGACGCCGAGCTCGGTCACGTCGAGCGGATAGGTGCCCGCTGCCTGGTAGGCATCGAGCACGACGAGCGCGCCGCGCTCGCGCGCGACGCGCGCGATCTCCTCGACGGGAAGCCGCGCGCCGTTTCGGTAACAGACGCCCGTGATCGAGACGATCGCGGTGCGCTCGTCGATCGCCTCCTCGACGTCCTCGGGCGCAACGACGTGCACTTCCGCCCCGCGCAGCTCCTGCGCATGCCAGATCTGTCCGATCGTCGGGAACTCGTAGTCGCTGATCACGACCTTCGGGCGCTTGCCGAAGTCGATAGCGCTCGCGAGCGCGCTCACACCCGCAGACAGCGACGTCGTGACGGCGACGTCATCGGGCTGGGCGTTGACGAGCCGTGCGAACGCGCCGCGCGCGGCTTCCGTGCGCTCGACCCAGTAGTCCCACGGTGCGCCGCGCTCGTCCCAACCCGTCAGGTACTCGTCGTAGGCGGCGCGCACCGAATCCGAGAGCGCACCCTGCGAGCACGAGTTGATGTAGACAAGCCGCTCGAAGATCGGGAAGCGCGAGCGGCACGCCGCCACGTTCGAGCTAACGGCCAAGGTAGGCCTTCCGCAGCTCTTCGTTCTCGCGCAGGTCGGCGGCCTTTCCTTCGAGGACGAGGCGTCCCGTCGAAAGGACGTACCCGCGGTCGGCGATCGAGAGCGAGACGTTCGCGTTCTGCTCGACGATCAGCATCGCAACGCCCGACTCGTGCACCTGCTTGATGATCTCGAAGTTCTTCTCGACAAGGATCGGCGCAAGCCCCATCGACGGCTCGTCCATCAGCAGCAGCTTCGGACGCGACATGAGCGCGCGACCCATCGCGACCATCTGCTGCTCGCCGCCCGAGAGCGTGCCCGCGAGCTGCGAGCGACGATCATGCAACAGCGGGAAGAGCTCGTAGACGCGCTCGAAGTCTTCCTTCGACCCGCCGCCGCGTAGATACGCGCCCATCTCCAGGTTCTCGAGCACCGTCATCGGCGCGAACAGGCGCCGGTTCTCGGGGACGATCGCGAGCCCGCGACCGATGCGGTAGCTCGTCGGCCGCTTCGTCACGTCCTCGCCGTCGACGCGCACGAAGCCGTTGCGCGGGCGGACGATCCCGAGGATCGTCTTCAACGTCGTCGACTTGCCCGACGCGTTGCCGCCGAGCAGGCACACGAGCTCACCGGCCTCGATACGGATCGACAACCCCTGCAGGATGTGGATCTGCCCGTAGTAGGTGTCGACGTTGTCCAGCTCGAGGAGACTGCTCACTTGGTCGCCGCCGTCTGCAAGCCGAGGTAGGCCTCGACCACCTTCTCGTTCGTCGCAACCGCATCGAACGAGCCCTCCGCGATCTTGATGCCGTGGTCGAGCGCGACCACCCGGTCGGAGATTCCCTCCACGACGTGCATGTCGTGCTCGATCACGAGGATCGTGTAGCCGCCCTCCGTCCGCAGCTCGCCGATCAGATCGGTGATCTCGTGGGTCTCGGAAGGGTTCATGCCCGCGGCCGGCTCGTCGAGGAGCAGGATGCGCGGGTTCGTCGCGGTCGCACGCGCGATCTCGAGGCGGCGTCGGTTCGCGTAGGAGAGCGAATAGGCGGGCTGGTCCCAGCGATAGCCCATCAGCCGTTTGCCGAAGAAGGCGAGGCGCTTCTGCGCGAGCTGTTCGATCTCGCGCTCCTCGCGCCGCATCCCGGGCGTGCGCAGCATCGAGCGGAAGACGCCTGCGCGCGTGTGCCCGTAGGCGGCGGCCATCACGTTCTCCTTCACCGACATGTTCAGGAAGAGGCGCAGCGTCTGGAACGTGCGCGACACGCCGCGCTGGCTGATCACGTGCGGTTGCAAGCCGACGATGCTCTGCCCGTCAAGGGTGATCTCGCCAGCGTCGGGCCGGTAAATGCCGGTGATCAGGTTGAAGAGCGTCGTCTTGCCGGCACCGTTCGGGCCGATCACGGAGACGATCTCACCCTCGTTGACGTGCAGGTCGAGGCTGTCGACGACCTTGAGGCCGCCGAACGACAGGGAGACGCCTTTGAGCTCGAGGATGCTCACACGATCTCCACGCGACGCTCGCCGAGCAGCCCGTTCGGGCGCAGGATCATCAGCGCGATCAGGATCACGCCGAGCACGATGTAGCGCGCCGGCTCGGGCTTCGCGAGCATCACGTTCTCCCAGACGAATGCCGCGAGGTACAGCGTCGGCACGAGCAGGACGAGCCGCGCGCGCCCGCGCACCAGCGTCACGAGCAACACCACGGCGATCAGCCCGATGTACGACGTCGGCGCGATCCACCGCGCAAGGTGCGCCGGGGCGGCGACCCAGTGGTCGGTCACGCCGGCGAACCCGCCCTGGTGCTCGCCTGCGATCCACGACTTGTCGATCGCGCCGAGTGTCTCGTGCACGGCGAAGCCGAACGCGAGCGTCGCAACTCCGACGATTCCGAGCGCGCGCGAACGGCGGGACAGCAGCAGCAGTCCGCCGACCAGCCCGACGAAGAAGATGACGCGCGACTTTCCCGGATCGCGCAGGAGCTCGAGCAACGGGCTGACGATCACCGCGCCCGCCACGACGCCCGCCTGGCTGCCCGAACCACCGAGGATCACCATCGTGTAGACGATGATCAGCAGCACGAAGTAGAAGGTGAGCGGGAAGACGCTCGCCGCCTGCGCGGCGAACAGCGTGCCGGTGAGCGCAGCGACGGCCGCGCCGAAGGAGAAGCTCATCAGCTTCAGCCAGTTGACCGGCATGCCCATCGCCTCGGCGGCCAGCGGATCCTCGCGCTGCGAACGCCAGGCGCGGCCGGTGCGCGACTGGTTGACGAAGCGGAGCGCGACGAAGACGACGGCGAACAACGCGAGCGCGACGTAGAAGTACGAGACGGCGAAGATGCCCTGGTGCTGCACGACGAGGTCGTGCTTGCCGAGGTGGTACGGATCGATCCGCAGGATCCCGTTTGGCCCACCCGTGAAGTTGTGGCCGAACGCGGCGTCGCCGTTCGTCGTGATCGTCTGGAACAGCTGCAGGAAGAACAGCGTCACGATCGCGAGGTAGTCCCCGGTGAGGCGGCGCGAGGGTAAGCCCAGCAGGAACCCGACGACTGCGCCGATCGCAACGATCAGCGGCACCGACACGATCGTCGGCAGATGGATTCCGAACTTGTCGGAGTCGAGAATCGCGTAGGCATACGCGCCGATCCCGTAGAACGCGACGTACCCGAGATCGAGCAGCCCGCCCCAGCCGACGACGACGTTCAGGCCGAGCGCGAGCAGCATGTAGAGCACCGTGCTGAACGCGACGTAGCGCACGTAACCGCTCGACGAGAAGGCGGGCAGCGTCGAGGCAGCAGCGAGGAAGAGGATCAGCCACGCCCACCACGGCACGCGGCGGATGCGGTCCTCGATCGTCCCGAGCGGCCCGCCCGGCATGATCCGGCGCTCCGCATGGCGCGCGACCCACTCGTCCTGCCCGACCGCGGGCCCGTCTGCGGGAGTGTGCGAGCCGTGGGGAGTGGAATCTGTCATCAGACTTTCCGAATGTCCGCGCGTCCGAGGAGGCCCTGCGGCCGGAAGATCATGAAGGCGATCAGGATCGAGAAGACGATCAGGTCCGACCACTTCGTCGAGATGTAGCCCTGGGAGAACGACTCGGCGAACCCGAGGATCAGCCCGCCCGCCATCGCGCCGGGAATCGAGCCGATGCCGCCGATCACCGCCGCCGTGAAGCCCTTCAAGCCGACCACGAAGCCGATCGCCACGGTCGTCGGCACCCTGAGTGATTGAAGGACGCCCCCCGCCCCGGCCAGCGCCGAGCCGAGCACGAACGTGAAGACGATCACCTTGTCGATGTCGATGCCCATCATCGCGGCGGCCTCACGGTCGTACGAGGTTGCGCGCATCGCCTTGCCGGTGCGCGTCCGGTTGACGAGCAACCAGAGCAGCACCATCAGGACGAAGGCCGACACGACGGTGATGATCCGGAGCAGCGCCACATGCACGTTGCCGATGTTGAAGCCGTTGGTGTAGAGCGACGCGTTGGCGAGATCGAAAATGTTGTAGTTACGCGGCGTCGCGCCGAAGAGCAACTGCATCGAGTTGGCGAGGAAGAACGAAACACCGAGCGCGCTGATCAGGGGTGCGATGCGTGGTGCGTCACGGAGCGGTCGGTATGCAAAGCGCTCGATCACGACACCGAGCACGGCGCAGCCGACCATCGCGGCCAAGACCATCAGGACGAGCAAGAGCCACACCGGCACGACCGGCTTGGACGTGCCGCCGAGCAACTGCAAGACGCCGAAGCCGATGAACGACCCGACCATGAAGACGTCGCCGTGCGCGAAGTTCAGGAGCTTCAACACGCCGTAGACGAGCGTGTACCCGAGCGCGATCAGCGCATAGACGCTGCCGAGCGTGAGGGCGTCGACGGTGAGCTGGAGAAACGTGTCCACAGGGGGGTTCTATAGGACGAGGGCGGCTCGGTTACGAGCCGCCCTCGTCAGTCGCATCTCTCGTCCTTAACCGACGAGCTTGTACGAGCCGTTCGACTGAATCTGGAAGATGTAGAACTTTGCGTTCAGCGGGTCGTTGGACTTGGTCGACCAACGGAGATCCCCACCGAGGATCCAGTTCTTGATCCTCACCTTCTTGATGTTGCTCAGCACTGCCTGGCGGGTCGTCGTGCCGTGACCCTGCTTGCACGCCAGTGCAATTGCGTTCATCGCAACCTGCGCCGCGCCGTAGCTCGGCGGGCCGAAGGAGCCCACGGCCTTGCCGGGGTTCGCCTTCTTCCAGCCGGCGACAAGCGCCTTGTCGGCCGCGATGCCCGTGATGTCCGGGGCGAAGTTCGACACGTACGAGCCGGCTGCCTTGAACGCAGACGGGTCGTTCGAGCCGTCACCGCCGAACACCTTCGCCTTCTTGCCCTGCTCGATCAGCTGCTGGGCGAACGTCTGAGCGTCGCCCGGCTTCTGCGTCGGGAA
>JAYUEQ010000069.1:0-3010 GCA_043739205.1 Thermoleophilia bacterium | reverse complement strand
GCGCCCCAGACAGAACTGGTCCGATTCGTGCGCCGCTGCATTGCGCTCATCTGTCTCACCGGTGCGTTGGCGGCCGCCCCGGCGGTTCACGCTGCCGGAAATCCCCAAATCGCGGGGTTGCAGGTCGCCCTGCGCGCCCACGGCCTCTACCTGGCGCAGATCGACGGCGTCGCCGGGCCGAAGACTGCGGCGGCCGTCCACGCCTTCCAGCACAAGCACGGCCTGCCTTACGGCGTCGCGAACGCGCGCATGCGAGCCGCGCTCGGTCCGCTAGGGCGCCCGCTCTTTGGAACGCGCACGCTGAAGCGCGGCGACTTCGGCTGGGACGTGTCCGTTCTCCAGTTTCTGCTGACCCGGCGCGGGGTCTACTCGGGCGCCCTCGACGGCTACATGGGGAAGGAAACGGCGGCCTCGCTGAAGCGCTACCAGCGCGCGATGCATCTGCGCGCAGACGCGGTCGTCGGACCGCGCACGCTCTCGGCGATCGTGCGTCGCGACGGAGTCCCGGTGAGCACGCGAGCGGCAACGGTGTCCACGACGGTGCACGTCGTGCGTGTCGGCGACACGTTGACCGCGCTCGCGGCGCGATTCCACACGACGATCGCGGCACTCGCGTCCGTAAACCGCATCGATCCGGCGAAGCCGATCGTGCTCGGGCAGCGCCTGCGTCTGCCGGAGACGACGCCGGTGACGTCACCGGCGCTCACGCCGCAGCGCGTCGACGTGCGCGCGCTGCTCGACGCGTGGTCGGGGCGTCTCGGCGTCGACGCGCATCTCGTGCGCGCGCTTGCCTGGATGGAGTCCGGGTTCCAGACGGAGATCGTCTCCTCCGCGGGCGCACGCGGCGTGCTGCAGACGCTGCCGACTACGCGCGCGTATGTCGAAACGGTGCTCGCCGGACGCAAGATCCCGCCGAGCGTCGATGGCGACATCGAGGTCGGTGTCCTCTACCTCAAGCACTTGCTCAAAAGGTTTGGCGGTGACGAGCGTCTCGCTCTCGCCGGGTGGTATCAAGGCGAGCTTGCCGTCCAGAAGTACGGCCTGTACAAGGTCACGAAGCCGTTCGTTGCGAACGTGCTTGCGCTGCGAAGCCGGATGTAGCCCCGACGGCGATTAGTAGTCAGTACCGATGTGCGGCCTGCATTACGCGGAGATGCTCCCATCATGCGCCGGTGGCTCATTCGTATTGCACTCCTCGGCGTCGGGCTGTTCGTCGTCGCCCAACTCGTTCCCTACGGTCGCAACCATTCGAATCCGCCCGTGCTGGCCGAACCGGCCTGGAGCTCGCCGCAGACGCGGGCACTTGCGCAGAGCGCATGTTTCGACTGTCACTCGAATCTCACGAAGTGGCGTTGGTACTCGAACGTGGCGCCCGTCTCGTGGCTCGTCTACCGCGACGTCCAGGGTGGCCGTTCGTCGCTCAACTTCAGCGAATGGAACCGCCCCCAGGACGGAGCGGGGGACGCCGTCGATGCGATTGCGTCCGGCTCGATGCCGCCCTGGTTCTATGTGATCGTGCATCCCGGCGCATCGCTATCGAGCGCCGAGAAGCAGACGCTGATGCAAGGCCTGGCCGCGACGTTCCGCAAGTCGCCGCCGATCGCCGGCGGCGGCTAGCTTCCGCTGCGGCGCTGGCATTCAGTACCGGTCGAGCTCGACGAGCCGCTCGTCGCTGATCCCGAAGTGGTGGGCGATCTCGTGCAGAACGACGTGTCGGATCTGACCATTGAGCACCTCGGAGTTATGTCCGTAGAGCCGTTCGAGCGGGCCGCGGTAGATCGTGATCTTGTCCGGGAGTGCGCCGTTGTAGTTGATGCCTCGCCGCGTCAGCGGCACGCCCTGGTAGAGGCCGAGCAGCGGCTGTCCCGGCGGCGGCTCGTCGTCGACGAGGATCTCCAGGTTCGAGATCTGTTCGCGCAAGTCGGCGGGGAGCGAGTCCAGCGTCTCCTGGATCACGCGCTGGAAGTCGGCACCGTCCTCGTGCACGTTCACGCCTCGAGCGCGAGCAGATCCTGAATCGTCTCGCGCCGGCGGATCACGCGTGCCGTGCCGTTCGCGACAAGCACCGCCGGCGGACGCAGGACCGCGTTGTAGTTCGAGCTCATCGAAAGCGTGTACGCGCCGGTGACAGGCACCGCGAGCAGGTCGCCGCGGCGCGGCTCCGGTAGCTCGACGCGCTCGATCAGGATGTCGGTCGACTCGCAGTGCTTCCCCGCGACGGCGTATGTGTCGGTCGTCGGCTCGTCGGCGCGGTTCGCGAGCAGGGCCGTGTAGCGCGCGTTGTACATCGCCGGCCGCGGGTTGTCCGACATGCCGCCGTCGATCGTCACGAACGTCGTCGCGGCACTCGTGTGCTTGACGCCACCGACGGAATAGAGCGTCACACCGGCCCTTGAGACGATCGACCGGCCGGGCTCGAGCACGATCGTTACAGGCGGCAGCCCATGCAGCTCCCACGACCGCTCGTACTCTGCGAGTAGGCCGCCGACGAATTCGCTGATCGTGAACGCCGGTTCCTCGAGCACGTGACGCGCGCCGAGGCCGCCGCCGAGATCGACGATCTGTGGTGCCCAGTCGAGCTCGGTGCGCAGTCGCGCGGCGAAGTCGGCGATCCAGGTCACCGTCATCAGCGACGCGCCGAAGTGCAAGAGCTGCGAGCCGACGTGCACATGTAGGCCAAGGCATTCAGGGAAGCGGCGAATGGCCTCGACCGCATCGTCGGGCGGCAGCCCGAACTTCGAACCGAGATGCCCGGTCATGATGCCCTCGTGCGTGTCGGCCTCGATGCCGGGCGTGACACGGATCAAGCAGCGCGTCGCGCCGAGCGCGTTGGCGCGCTCCAGTTCGTCCAGCGAGTCGAGCACGATCAGGGCGCCGACCTCGGCCGAGCGCTTGAGCAACTCGTCCTCCTTGTTGTTGCCATGGATCACGAGCCGCTCGCCGGAGATCCCCGCGCGCAACGCGAACTCGAGCTCACCGACGGTCGAGACGTCGGCGCCGAGCCCCTCCT
>JAYUEQ010000068.1:0-9261 GCA_043739205.1 Thermoleophilia bacterium | reverse complement strand
GCACTTCTTCGAGCCCGGCGGCGGTGGGTACGTGCTCGGCTATCAGCACATCTTCTGGTTCTACTCGCACCCGGCCGTCTACATCATGATGCTGCCCGGGTTCGGGATCATCAGCGAGGTGATCGCCGTGATGAGCCGCAAGCCGGTGTTCGGCTACCGGCTGATGGCGCTGTCGTTGATGGCGATCCTCGTGCTCGGCTTCTCCGTGTGGGCGCACCACATGTTCGTCGCGGGCATGGCGGGATGGCTGCGCGTGCCGATGATGGTGACCTCGATGGTGATCGCCGTGCCGACGGGGATCAAGATCTTCTCGTGGTTAGCCACGATGTGGGAGGGGCGAATCCACTTCACGACGCCGATGCTCTTCGCACTCGGCTTCCTGTCGATGTTCGTGATCGGCGGCCTCTCGGGCATCTACCTCGCCTCGGTGCCGATCGACATCCACGCGAGCGACACGTACTTCATCGTCGCGCACATCCACTACGTGCTCTTCGGCGGCTCGGTGTTCACGATCTTCGCGGGCATCTATTACTGGTTCCCAAAGATGACCGGGCGGATGTACGACGAGCGCCTCGGCAAGCTGCACTTCTGGCTGACTTTCATCGGCTTCAACCTGACGTTCTTCCCGATGCACTACATCGGCCTGCAGGGCATGCCACGCCGCGTCGCCGACTACTCGGGCAGGTTCGCCGACATCAACCTCTTCATCTCGATCGCGTCGTTCGGTCTCGGCGCCTCGACGCTCGTGTTCCTCTACAACATGGTCAAGTCGTGGTCGCACGGCGAGCGCGCGCCGGGCAACCCGTGGCGCGCCCTGACACTCGAGTGGCAGGTCAGTTCGCCGCCGCCGATCTTCAACTTCGACGAGATCCCGCAGGTCGTCGGCCACCCCTACGAGTACGGCGTGCCCGGCGCCAGGCACGCGATCTTCGGCTCTGAGCATGCAACACCGGTCAAGCCCGAGCCCGTGGGAACCGACTGATGGCGCACATTTTGGTGATCGCGAACGAGACCGCTGCGTCGCAGACACTGCTCGACGCCGTGCGCGGCGAAGCCGGCGGCGACGATCGTGTCACCGTGATCGCACCGGTCAACGAGCCGAACCAGGGCTACGTCGTCTACGAGGACACGCGGCGCGCGTCGTCGGGGCGGCGCCTCGAGCGCACGCTGAAGGTGCTCCGCGAGGCGGGGCTGAGTGCGCACGGGTTTGTCGTCGACACTGGCCCGGTGCAGGCGGCAAAGGATGCGCTCGCGCAGCTCGAACCGGCAGTCGACGAGATCGTCGTCTCGACGCACGGTGCAGAGCGTTCCGGTTGGATGCGCCGCGACGTCGTCCAGGACATCGAACGCGCCGCGGGCGGGATCCCGGTCAAGCACATCATCGTCACACGCGATGTCGACGAGGCGACCAACGTCCTCGTGATCGCGAACCAGACCGTGCTCTCGGATGAGCTCCTCGATCGCATCCGCAAGCGGGGTGCGCAGAGCAAGACCGCGTTCCTGATCGTCGCGCCGCAGGGCGACGACGAGCAGCACGAGGACGCCGATCGGCGGCTCCGCCGCGCGCTGTCGGAGCTGCGCGGCGAGGGCATCGACGCGCATGGCCAGATCGTGCACCCGGACCCGTACACCGCCGCGATGCACGTCGTCAACGACGAGCGCGTGGACGAGGTGATCGTCTCGACGTTCCCGGGTGAGCGCAGCGGCTGGTTGCGACGCAACCTCGTCGAGCGCCTGCGCAAGGACACGAAGCTTCCGGTCGACCACGTGATCTCGCAGGTGCCGCAGAAGGTCGAGGTGCACGCATGAGCGCGCATGCCGAGGCCCACGAACATCACGGCCCGCCGCCGATCCACTACAGCTCGCGCGTCTCCCCGTCGGTGCTCGGGATGTTCCTGTTCATCGGGTCGGAGATCATGCTCTTCGGTGCGTTCTTCACCGTCTACTTCTTCGACCGGGTCGTCAACAAGCCGTTCGGTGGGCACTGGCCACCCGAGGGCTTCCACCGCCCGGTCTTCGTCGCCGGCATCAACACGCTGATCCTCGTCACGTCGAGCGCGACGATGCACTGGGCCGACACCTCGATCAAGAAGGGCAACCGAGCCGGCATGCAGGCGGGCCTGGTGCTGACGCTCGCTCTGGGCGGGACGTTCCTCGTCACCCAGGTGATCGAGTACCACCGCATCGGATTCGCGACGAAGGACACCTCGTTTGCCGCCACATTCTTCGGGCTCACCGGCCTGCACGGCGCGCACGTGTTCATCGGCCTGACGATCTTGCTCGTGATGACGATTCGTGCGTTCCGGGGCCATTTCTCGCCCGAGCACCACCACGGCATCGAGATCGGCGGGATCTACTGGCATTTCGTCGACGTGATGTGGATCGTCGTCTACGTGACGGTCTACCTCCTCTAAGGGTCTACGTGCGCAACCCCTTCCGGAGCGAAGCAGATGCGTTCCGGTTCGTCTGGCTGACGATCGGTTACTTCGCGCTGATTCTCATTGGCTCGTTGATCAACGTGTGGGTCGGTCTCGCCGTGTTCGTCGTCGTGTCCGTTGTGGCGTTCAGGTGGCTCTTCAAGCGCGGGACGCCGCAAGCGCCCGATCTGGACGCTTGATCGACCTCGTCGACCCGTTGCCGCTCGCTTCCGAGCTGCGCGAGGTGCACCGGTCGGCGCTCGGCGCAGGTGCGCTCTCGGACGAGTGGGCGGCAACGCGCCTGCCCGTGCACACGACGCGCGACGGGTTCGTCTTCCTCGTTGCGCGGGAGGGCGACGAGCTTGCCGGCTTCGGCTACGGCTACACGGGCAGCAGCGGCCAGTGGTGGACCGACTGCGTGGAGCGCTCGCTCACCGCTTCGCAGCGGGCCGAGTGGATCGACCCGCCCCATTTCGAGATCGTCGAGCTGCACGTGCGGCCGTCCCACCAGCGCCGCGGCGTCGGCAGCGCGCTTCTCGCACAGCTCCTCACGCGGCAGCCCCACGACCGTGCACTGCTTTCCACGCAGACCGGCTCACGCAAGGCGCGCGGCTTTTATGCGAAGAACGGGTGGAGTGAGCTCGCGAGCGTCGACTTCGGCCTGGGCTACCCGCCCTACCTCGTCCTCGGGAAGAAGCTCGCTTAGATCAGGACAATCACGCTCTGCCCCCAAAGTGCGGGGTCAGAGCTTTGGCGGCCGCCGAACGGAGTTCGGCGCTATTTTCCGGCAGTTGACGAGACGAACGTCGCAACGGCCTTGATCTCGGCCACCGAAAGCTGTCCCTTGAACGGTGGCATCGAAGCGCCGCCGTTTGTCACCTGACGCTCGACGATCGGCTCGGCAGGCTTGAGCTGGTCGAGGTTCGGGCCAATCGTGCCCGTCGCTCCCGCTGCCTTCAGCGTGTGGCAGCTGCCGCAACCGGCGGAGGCGAAGACCTTCTTCCCGTCCGGCGCAGCGCTCGGCGCCGCGGCACCGCCACTACTCGGTGCAGGGGCGTTCGTGGCGGCGGTCACGCCGCAGGTCGGGTTGCCGGCGCACTTTGCGATGTAGAGCGCCACCGAGTCTGCGTCGGAGCCCCGCACGAGGTTCGGCTTCATCGGGCCCTCGGGATCGGCGTAGGCGATCTGCCCGCGCACGATGTCGGCCATCGTCTGCTCGGAGAAGCCCTGCTGTTTGTCGGACGAGAACGCGTCGTCGAGGTTCGGGCCGATCGTGCCTTGAGACTTCGCGTCGGCGAGCGTGTGGCACGACGCGCAGTTCTGGTTGAAGAGCTGCTTGCCCTTGCTCGTGTCGCCGCTCGTCACGCGACCCACGGCGCCGCAGCCCGTCGCGAGAAACGCGACGGAGAGAACCGCGATCAGTGCGAATGAGCTACGCAGTTTCTACGCCGAGGGTTGGGAGGCCGCGTCGAGCTTGGAGATCGCCTCGTCGCGCGTCGCGTGGATGGCAAAGACCCGGTCGAGGCCGGTGATCTCGAAGATCTTCGTGATGTTCCGGTCGCTGCACACGAGCGAGAGCTGACCGTCGTTCGTCCGCAGGCGCTTCACGCCGCCGACCAGCACGCCGAGAGTCGTCGAGTCGATGAACGTCGTGTTCGAGAAGTCGACGATGACCTGCTTCCCGCCCTGGCCGATCACCTCGAGCAGCTGCTGCTTGAACTCGGGAGCGGTGTAGAGGTCGACCTCGCCGGAGAGGGAGATCACATACGCGTCATCAGAAAGCTGCTCGGTCTTGATGTCGAAATTCATGACTCTCTCCCCCGTGTCGATGGCACGTCGGACTGCCGCGAGAGTCTAACCACCGCTCGACTTCGAGGTGACGGCAGGCGTCTGGAGCTTCAACTGCTTCAGGGCCTGCTTCACCTGCGGTGCGAGCGGGTCGGTGGGCGCGAGCTTGAGGAAGGCGCTGTAGGCGGCGATCGCCGTCTTGGAGTCGTTGGCTGCCTGTGCAGCCTGGCCGAGCTGGATCTGCGTCGTCGCGTCGCTGGGATTCAGCGCCACGAGCTTCTGGTAGACCCCCTCGGCGTTCTTCTGGGCGGTCTGGAAGTTCGTGTACGCGGTGCTCTGCTTGGTCGACGCGAGCGTCTGGACGGCGGCGGCAATCGGGTCCTGGAGCGCGGCCGGGTCGGCGAACGCCTTGCCGAGCGGGGTGGTCGACGCCGGGGCGAAGACCGCGCCTGGCGCGGCGAACTGGGAAGCCTCGGCCTGCGCGTTCTGGTAGTCCGTGGCGTAGGTCGTCGCGAGCGCCCCGTACTGCGTGGCTAGCTCAGCGAGCGCGTTCTGGTCCTTCGGCTTGAGCGCCGTGTAGCGCTCGAGGGCGTTGACGGCATCCTGGGTGCGCTGCTTCTGCTCGAGGGCAGTCGCGAGGTCGTGCCACGCCTTGGCGTTCGTCGGGCTCTTGTCGACCTTCTTCTGCAGATTCGAGATCGAGGTGCCGCTGCCGCTCGAGCCGGAGCTGAACATGTTCCCCAGTACGTCGCTGATGCCCGTCGAGCCGGAGCCGACGCCGAGCAACACGAAGCCGAGCACGAAGGCCACGGCAAGGGCCACGTACGCCCACTTCGCGTGGGTGCGGAGCCGCTGGAAGAACAGCTCTTCCTGCCACTGGGGCGGCTTCGGCCGTTTCGTTGCTGCTATCGCCGCGGGGCGAGCATTCGCTGCCGGGCGGCGCTTGCGGTGCTGCGTACCTCTCGCCACTGTTCGGTGTCCTCGTTTGCGTAGCGGGTGTGGCCGTCGACGATCGTCTCGAGCACTCGTTCCGGCGAGCCACCGAAGACGACGGCCGCTGCGGGATCCTCAACCGGATGGTACGGGCTTCCCGCGAGCGACACGACCGTCAGGTCGGCGCGCTTACCGGGCGTCAGGGTACCCACCCGATCCTCGATTCGCAGCGCCCGGGCAGCATCGAGGGTCGCCATGCGTAGTGCATCGGCTGCCAGGAGCGCTTCGGGGCGCTTCGTGCGGGCGCGCGCCATGTAGATGGCGGTGCGCATCTCCTCGAACATGTCGAAGGACGGGGTCGACGCAGGCGAGTCGGTGCCGAGGCCGACCCGCAGGTCCGCTGCACGGAGCTCCGACACCGGCGCGATGCCGCAGCCGAGCAGAGCGTTCGAGCGCGGGCAGTGCGCGACGGGGACGTTTCGCTCGGCGAGCAAGGCGATCTCGTCGGTATTCACCTCGACGCAATGCGCGCAGAGCAAGTCCGGCCCGAGCACCGGCTCGAGGGTCGCCACGGCGCGCTTCCCGGTCGGCGGCACGAGGATCGGGTTTCCGTACAGCGGCCCGGTCCCGTGCTCGAGCCACTCGTTCTCGTTCGCGCTCTCGGCGAGGTGGGTGCCGACCGGGATCCCGAGCGAGAGGCACCAGCGGTACGTGTCGAGCGAGCACGTGTACGGCGCGTGGGGCGAGACCCCGATTTGCACGAGCTCGGACTCGTCGACGAGCGCCCGCTTCGCAGCGAACTGACGCTCGGCCTCCGCGGGGTCCGTCGCGAACACCTCGAGGTAGACGGTGGCCCGCAGTCCCAACTCGGTGGCGGCTGTCGCCGAAGCCCCGGAGAAGCTGTAGTCGGTGGTCGTCGCGATCCCGGCCCGCAGCGACTCGAGAACGCCGAGGCGGGCGATCGCCATCATGTCGTCGCGCTCGAGCCGGTTCTTGCGCTCGACGTGCGTGGCGATCCAGGGGCCGAACGCCTGGCCGTCTCCAAATCCGGCATACATGGCGTACTCGAGGTGCGAGTGCGCGTTGACGAATCCCGGCACGATTGCCGCGTCCGCGTAGTGGCGCTCGGCGCGGCCTTGCGTCACCTCGACGAGCGCGCCGTCCTCGTAGCGGACGAGCCCGCCTTCGAGCGGCGGCCCGTCGACGGGCAGCACCCAGTCGGCTGAAATCTCCGTCAAGTGATGACGGGCTCGGCGCTGCGTGCGGCGCGTCTGTCGAGCAGCACGGAGAGCCAGATCGAACCTTCGTAGAGGATCGCGAGGGGGACCGTCTCGAAGAACGTCGTCACCGGGTCGATCCCCGGCAGCGCAACACCGATGCAGGCGACGATGAAGTAACCGATTCGCCTGTTGCTCCGCAGTTGCTTCGTCGTCAGGACGCCGAGCCGTGTCAGACCAACGACGAAGAGCGGTAGCTCGAAGACGAGGGCCATCGCGAGCAGCACCATCGTCGCGAAGCTGATGTACGGCCGCGCCTGCACCTGGACGTTGTAGATCGAGGAGTCGAAGTGGGTGAGGAACTTTGCGGCTGCCGGCAGGGCGACGTAGTAGCCGAACACGAGCCCCGCGACCATCAGCGCGGTCGCGAGAAAGACGAACGCCTTGAGCATCCGCTCGTGGCCGCGTTCGAAGGCGGGGATGAAAAACGCCCAGGCTTGCCAGAGAAGGACGGGCAGCGAGATCGCGAAGCCGAGGTAGAGGCTCAACCAGAGCGAGGTCATGAACGGCTCGCCGATACCGAGCGTCAGCAGCTTGCGGTGCTCGCGGGGCAGCTGGTCGGTCAGCAGGCGCACGACGCGCGCGTGAACGATGAACGCTGCGATCCACGCGACGATGACCACGCCGATGCACACGAACAGCCGCTGGCGCAGCTCCTCCAGATGCTCGACGAGCGTGGCCTCTTCGCCGTGATCCAGGCGACGCGGCAAACGCCTCATTCGGATCTAGTGAACGGACTCGTTCTCGCGCTCAGGCGAGTGTGCCGTCGTCTGCTGCGTGGTTCCGGCAGGAAGCTCCGAAGGCGGGTCCGGCTTGGAGTTGCCGGTCACGGACTCCTTGAACTCGCGCATCCCGGATCCGAGTGACCGGCCGATCTCCGGCAGGCGCTTGGCTCCGAAGAGCAGGAGGGCCAGAAGGAGCAGGCCGGCGATCTCGAGAGGACCGATGTTTGGCATAGAGCCAGCGTACCAGCGTTTGCGCGGTTCTCCAGCCCCGCGCCGGGGTGGGGTTCGCGCAACAGGGTCCGGGTACCATGAGCGCTACGAGCGAGGCCTGTCTGCGTCTTGCCACCAAGGACTGAGGAGTACGCGATCTTGGCAACACTGGAGTTGAAGAATCTGCACGTCGCACTCGAGGACGGCACCCCGATCGTCAAGGGAGTCGATCTGACGATCGCCTCCGGTGAGGTGCACGCGGTCATGGGCCCGAACGGCTCCGGCAAGTCGACCCTCGCGTATGCCATCGCCGGACATCCGGCGTACGAGGTGACCGAGGGGCAGATCCTGCTCGACGGCGTCGACATCACCGAGGCCGGCGCGGACGAACGCGCCCAGGACGGGCTCTTCCTTGCCTTCCAGTACCCGCACGCGATTCCGGGTGTCACCGTCACGAACTTCCTGCGGCAGGCGATGAACGCTGTGCGCAAGGCTCGGAACGGCGGCGTCGACGACCCGATGCCGGTGCCCGAGTTTCGCAAGCTCTTTCTCGCGAAGATGGACGATCTGAAGGTCAGCCGCGAGCTCGCATCGCGCTACCTGAACGACGGGTTCTCCGGTGGCGAGAAGAAGCGCGTCGAGATTTTGCAGATGGCGATGCTCCAGCCGAAGATCGCGGTGCTCGACGAGACCGACTCCGGGCTCGACATCGACGCCCTGAAGATCGTGGCGGAAGGCGTGCAGCAGCTCGTCGGCCCGAACATGGGCGCGCTCGTCATCACCCACTACCAGCGGATCCTGAACTACATCAAGCCCGACTTCGTGCACGTCTTCGTCGACGGCAAGATCGTCGAAGAGGGCGGCGCGGAGCTGGCAGAGAAGCTCGAAGTCTCCGGCTATGAACAGTGGGAGACCCAGGAGGTGCCCGCGTAATGGCGCAGACCGAGAGCGAGATCGTCGAAGGGATCGGTTCCGACTACGGGACGAAGTACGGATTCTCGAACCCCGACGAGGCCAAGGACTACTTCTTCAAGAGCGGACGCGGTCTGTCGCACGAGCTGGTCGACGCCATCTCGGCGCACAAGAACGAGCCGGAGTGGATGCGCAAGTTCCGCCACAAGTCGCTCGACTATTTCAATGCGCGCCCGATGCCCACGTGGGGCGGAATGCCGTCGCTCGCCGAGATCGACTTCGAGAACATTTTCTACTACATCAAGCCGACCGAGAACCAGGTGAATTCGTGGGAGGACCTCCCGGCGGACATCAAGGACACCTGGGACAAGCTCGGTATCCCCGAGGCGGAGAAGAAGTACCTCGCGGGCGTCGGCGCGCAGTACGAGAGCGAGGTCGTCTACCACAAGCTGCAGGAGCACCTGACCGCGCAGGGTGTGATCTTCCTCGACACGGACTCGGCGCTCCGCGAGCACGAGGACATCTTCAAGCAGTACTTCGGGACGATCATCCCGCAGAACGACAACAAGTTCGCGGCGCTCAACTCGGCCGTGTGGTCGGGCGGCTCCTTCATCTACGTGCCACCGGGCGTGCGCATCGAGATGCCGTTGCAGGCCTATTTCCGCATCAACACGGAGAACATGGGCCAGTTCGAACGGACGCTGATCATCGCCGACGAAGGCAGCCAGATTCACTACGTCGAAGGCTGCACCGCACCGACGTACAGCACCGACTCGCTGCACAGCGCAGTCGTGGAGATCATCGTGAAGAAGGACGCCCGTGTCCGCTACACGACGATCCAGAACTGGTCGAACAACGTCTTCAACCTGGTGACGAAGCGCGCGGTGGCGTACGAGAACGCGGTCATGGAGTGGGTCGATGGCAACCTCGGCTCGAAACTGACGACGAAGTTCCCGAGCGTCTACCTGATGGGCGAAGGCGCACACGCCGAAATCCTCT
>JAYUEQ010000067.1:0-1846 GCA_043739205.1 Thermoleophilia bacterium | reverse complement strand
CCATGATCGTGCGCACGTCGGCGAAGTCGAGGTTGATCAGGCCGGGGTTCGTGATCAGGTCGCAGATGCCCTGGACACCGTGGCGCAGGACGTCGTCGGCGATCCGGAAGGCCTCCAACATCGAGGTCGACTTGTCGAGCACCTCGAGCAGGCGGTCGTTCGGGACGACGATCAGCGTGTCGCAGGCCTCACGCAGCGCCTGCAGACCGTCGTCGGCCTGTTTCTTGCGCCGGGAGCCCTCGAACTTGAACGGCATGGTCACGATGCCGACCGTCAGCGCGCCGACCTCGCGCGCGACCCGCGCGACGATGGGCGCGGCGCCGGAGCCCGTGCCGCCGCCTTCACCGGCCGTCACGAACACCATGTCTGAGCCGCGCAGCGAGCGCTTGATCGCGTCGTAGCCGTCCTCGGCCGAAAGACGGCCGATTTCGGGATCAGCGCCGGAGCCAAGGCCCTCGGTGAGCTCACTGCCGATGTGGATCTTCGTCGCCGCGTCGCTCATCTGCAACTGCTGGATGTCGGTATTGACCGCGATGAAGTCGACCTGCGTGATGCCGGCGTCGATCATGCGGTCGACCGCGTTCAGCCCGGCGCCGCCGACCCCGACGACGCGGATGACCGCCGCGTACGACGCGGTGTCGCGCGCACGCTCGAGGCGCGCGGGCTGATCGGGAAGCGGGTCGAGCCAGCGCGCGGTCTTCCGTTCTTCGCTTGCGGGCTCGGGATCGAGGTCGGGTGCGGGCGCGAGCGAGCGAATCGGCGTCGGCTCGGGCGCGCGCGGCGCCTCAGCGTGCACGCGCTCACGAGGCGGCTCGGCCGCCTTGGTGGCCGGCGGCGAAAGCGGCGGCTCGACGGGCAGCGCCTGCTGCTCGCTCTGATGATCGTTCGCCGGGGTGCCCTGGCGCTGTGCCGCCTCGGTCGCCCGGAAGAGCTCAGCGAGGGGGCCTTCACGCATGCTGGCGCGGTTTCTGGCCATTGAGCACCTCCTTCGCGAGGTCGCGGTACATGCCGGCGGCTTCGCCGGTCGGTTCGTAGGCGAGAACCGAGGTGCCCTTGACCGGGGCCTCGGCGAAGCGAACGGTCTTGCGAATGCGGGTCTGGTAGACGAGGTCGCCGAAGTTCTCGCGCAGGATCTCGTCCGCTTCACGCGAGTGTGTGATGCGCTTGTCGTACATCGTCGGGACGATCCCGATGATCGACACCTTCGGGTTCAGGTTCTCGCGCACCATCGAAAGCGTGTTCTCGAGCTGCACGAGACCGCGCAGGGAGAGGTACTCCGTTTGCACGGGGACGAGGACGCCGGTGGCCGCGACGAACGCGTTGATCGTCAGCAGACCGAGCGACGGCGGCGTGTCGATGAGAATGAAGTCGTAGTTGTCGCGGACCGGTGCGAGCCCTTTCTCGAGCGCTCGCTCGCGGCCGATCTGGCTCGAGAGCGCCATGTCCGCGCCGGCGAGATCGATCGAGGAAACGGCGATGTCGACCTCACGGGTCTCGATCACCTGCGTGATCGGCATTCGGTGGACGAGCACGTCGAACATCGAGCGCTCGATCGTGTCCGGGTTCAGGCCTTGCGACATCGTCAGGTTCCCCTGCGGGTCGAGGTCAACGAGCAGCACCTTGAAGCCCTGCTCGGCGAACGCGACGCCGAGGTTCAGGGTCGTGGTGGTCTTCGCGACACCGCCCTTCTGGTTCGCGAGCGCGATCACCTGGGTTTCCCCAGGGGCAACCACACTCGCGGGGCGAATGTTGGGACGCGGAAGGAGACGGGCGAGACCCATGTGGAAGCGCATTTCGGTTCGCCTCAGCTCATTCCTTCCGCCTCCTTCCGAAGTTTCGTCGCAGC
>JAYUEQ010000066.1:0-26200 GCA_043739205.1 Thermoleophilia bacterium | reverse complement strand
TGCGCGGCCTTCTGGAGATACGGGAACGGCGCGACCGCCTTGCCGCCTTTCGGGTGCACCTCGAAGTGCAGATGCGGGTGGATCCCGTTCGCGTCCCCGGAGTCGCCGAGATACCCGATGAGCTGCCCGGCGCCGACGTGTTGCCCGTTGACGAGACCAGGGGCGTAGGAGACGCCGGCGACGCACGTGCCGTTGTTGTCGTTGCCCGGAGTCAGATCGTTGTTCAGGTGGATGTACTCGTACGTCGTCCCGCTCGCGCCGCGGAGATAGAGCATGCAGCCGGCGCTCGCGGACGTCGTCCAGAACTCGACCGTTCCCTCTTCCACCGCGACGACCGGCGCGCGTCTCGTGCCCATCAGATCGTTCCCCTGGTGTGGGCCGCCGGCGCGGGCCTGGCCGAAGTCGTTCGTGTAGGTCACGGGGCCGACGACCGGGAAGAGGAGTGGCGGCACGCCGCTCGTCGCGGAGGATGTGCCGGCGGAGACGAGGGCGAGCACGACCACGATGACGGGGATCAGGCGCCGCATCCGGTGCAAGGTATCCGTGTGTTCCACCGATGCCAAACTGCGCGCGGCGGATAGAGTCACGCGCGCCATGAAGATCGCTGTTTGTGTCAAAGCAGTTCCCGATGCGGCCGCCGGCCGCCGGCTCGATCCCGCAACCAAGCGGCTGAACCGGTCGGTCGAGCTCGCGATCTCCGATTTCGACACGTACGCGGTCGAGGAGGCGCTGAAGCTCAAGGAAGCCGCCGGCGACGGCGAGGTCGTCGTTGTCTCGATGGGGCCCGAACGCGCGGTGGATGCGCTGCGGAAGGCTCTTGCGATGGGTGCTGACCGCGCGGTGCTCATCACGGACTCTTCACTGGAGGGCGCCGATCTCCTCGGAACGGCGAAGGCACTCGCGGGCGCGCTCGAGAAGGAGGCCCCCGATCTCGTGCTGTTCGGGCAGCAGTCGGCAGACGGCGGGGGTGCAGTGTTGTGGGCCGCGGTTGCGGAACGCCTGCGCCGCCCGGTGATCTCGCAGGTGAGCGAATTGACGGTTGAAGACAGCGCAGTAACCGGCAAGCGGCAGACAGAGTTCGGCTACGACTCGATCCGCGCACCGCTCCCCGCGGTCATTGCGGTCTCGGATTCGATCAACACGCCGCGCTATCCGTCGCTGAAGGGGATCATGGGCGCGAAGAAGAAGCCACAAGACACGCTCACCGCAGAAGACGTCGGTGGCGCCGCCGATTCGGGCACGACGGTGCTCGAATTGAGCCCGCCGCCGCCCCGCGGCGAGGCGCGCAAGATCGAAGACGACGGCACCGCGGCAGAGAAGATCGTCGAGTTCCTTGCAGAGAAGAGGCTCGTCTGATGGCGAAGACGCTTGTCTTCCTCGAGCATCACGACGGCGCGATCCAGAAGGGTGCGCTTGGGGTGCTCTCGAAAGCGGCCTCGGTGGGCGATGCGCACGGAGTCGTGATCGGCTCCGGTGTGCGCAGTGTTGCTGCGAGCGTGGGAACGACGGTGTGGGTGGCTGACGACGAGCGGCTCGCTGCGCCGTTGCCACAGCCGCGTGTCGACGTGCTCGCGAAGCTCGTCCGCGACGAGGGCTACGACACGGTGCTGTTCGCGCAGTCGGTGTTGGCCGCCGATGTCTCGGCCGGGCTCGCCGCGCGACTCGACGCCGGCCTGAACTGGGGGCTGACGGATTTCGACGGCGAGACCGCAAAGGCGCCGCAGTTGCAGGACACCGTGATCGTCGAGGTCGGCTGGTCGTCGCCGGTTCGGCTCGGGATTTTCCGCGCGGGGGCGCTCGATGCGACCGACCTCGGCGGAACGAACGACTTGAAGGACGCTGCGGTCGAACTCGAGGACTTCTCGACGCAGGCTGTGATGGTCGAGCAGGCGCATGCGGAGCAGCAGGGCCCGTCGATCGAGGATGCCGACGTGATCGTCGCCGGCGGGCGCGGCCTCGGCGAACCGGAGAAGTTCGCACTCGCCGAGGAGCTCGCGAAGGCGCTGGGCGGTGCGGTCGCAGCGACGCGCGCTGTCGTCGACGCCGGCTGGTACCCGTATTCCGCGCAGGTCGGGCAGACCGGCAAGACGGTTTCGCCGAAGCTGTACGTCGCGCTCGGTATCTCCGGCGCGATCCAGCACAAGGTCGGCATGCAGGGCTCGAACGTGATCGTTGCGATCAACAAGGATCCGAACGCGCCGATCTTCGAGTTCTCCGATCTCGGCGTCGTGGGCGACCTGCACGACATCGTCCCGAAGCTCAGCGAGCTCGTTCGCGCCCGCAAGACGTGAGTATCCGCCCCGCTGATTTTCCGCCGCCATGGTCGCCGTCGGAGGCGATCAAGCCGCCGACGGATCCGGTCGACGAGCGCATCGACGTCGGCTTCCTCATCGTCGGGGCCGGCCCGGCCGGGCTCGCTGCAGCGATCCGGCTCGGCCAGTTGATCGAGGATGACCCGGAGACTGCGGAGCGGCTCGGCGATGTGCCGGTTGCGGTGCTCGAAAAGGGCAAGGCGCCCGGTTCGCATTTGCTGTCGGGTGCGGTCGTCAACCCGCGCGGGCTGCAGCGGCTCTTCAAGGACCGCAAGCGGATCGATGAGCTTCCGTTCTACGGCGAAGTGCATGGCGAATCGGTGCTGTTTCTCACGAGGACGCGCGCAATGCGAATTCCTACCCCGCCGACGATGGTCAACCATCGCAACTACGTCGCGTCGCTCTCGCAGCTCGGACGCTTTCTCGCGGAAGAGGCAGAGGAGCTCGGGGTGACGATCCTCCCCGAGACCGCCGCGGAGAAGCTGCTCGTCGACGGCGGTCGCGTGCTCGGAGTTCGCACCGGCGACAGGGGCCGCGGACGGAACGGTGAAGAGCTGTCGAACTTCGAGCCCGGCTCGGACATCACGGCGCGCGTCACGATTCTCTCCGAAGGGACACAGGGGCATCTCACCGGCGCTGCCCTCGATCGCTTTGGTCTGCGCAGCGACAGCCCGCAGGTGTGGGCGCTGGGCGTCAAGGAAGTCTGGAAGGTGGCGAAGCCGCTGCAGCAGGTGATTCACACGATGGGTTGGCCGCTGCGCCCCGGCAAGAAGTACCGCGAGTTCGGTGGCTCCTTCATCTACCCGATGGGCGAGGACATGGTCACGGTCGGGATGGTCGTCGGTCTCGACTACCGCGACGCGGAGCTCTCGGTGCACGACGTGCTGCAGGAGCTGAAGACGCATCCGCGCGTGCGCAAGATTCTCGAGGGCGGCGAGCGGGTGCAGTGGGGCGCGAAGACGATCCCGGAGGGCGGGTTCGTCGCGTTGCCGAAGAAGTTTCACGCGCCGGGCCTGCTGCTCACAGGCGACGGTGTCGGGTTCGTGAACGTACCGGCGCTGAAGGGGATTCACTATGCGATCGAGTCGGGACGTCTCGCCGCCGAGGCCGCGTGGCGCACACTTGATCGCGGCACGTCGTCGCGGGAGGCGCTTGCGACCTACGACGATGCGATTCGCGGGTCGTTCATCTGGAGCGACCTGCGCGAAGTGCGAAACATGCGTCAGGCGTTCGGCCGCGGCTTCTACGTCGGCGGTGCGCTGGCGGGCGCGATGACCGCGACGAAGGGCAAGTTCCCGCCGGGCGACCTCGAGACCGAGCCCGATGCGGCGCAGTCGCTGATCGCAACCGACCGGGCGAAGTCGTATCCCGCGCCGGACGGGAAACTGACGTTCGACAAGTTGTCGAGCGTCTTCGCATCGGGCAACCGGACGCGCGACGACCAGCCGAACCACATTCGCGTTCGAACGAACGTGCCGCGCGAGCTGGCCGTTGCGTGGGAGCACATGTGCCCCGCGCAGGTGTACGAGGTCGGAGACGTCGACGGCAAGGATGCCGAAGGGAACGAGACCGTCGAGGTAAAACTGGCCCCCTCGAACTGCGTGCAGTGCGGCGCAATCACCGCCAAAGGCGGCCGCCTAACGCCCCCCGAAGGCGGCAGCGGCCCCGAGTACACACTCACGTAGCACCAGCGTTTGTTTCTCTTCACGGCGGCTGCCACCGTTCATGGCCGCGGGGGACGGGTCGTGCACAAGAAGCGCGGAACTCAGTGACGGCGGCTTTCGGTGTGCGGCCGTAATGCTCGAGCAGTTCGTCGCGCGCGAGCTTCATGTCGGCGAATGCGAGGCCGATTGTCGCGGCATAGCTCGTCCAACGGTAGGACTCGAGCGGTTTCGCCCCGCCGTCCATGACCGGGTTGCGAATGACGTAGCGGACTGCATTGAAGAGTGCGCCTTCGCTGCGCAGCCGGCGGTTCCAGAAGCGCTTACCGAAGAGGTGGTTGATGCGGCCGTGCCAGACGTTGAACTGGATGGCGTATGCAGTGTTGAGCTCGCACATCCCGTCCGAGAGGCCCTTCTCGTCGACGCGAATGATGAGGTGGTAATGGTTTCGCATCAAGCAGTAGGCGATGATCGTCCAGCCGTATTTCTGCGCGATGCGGTCGACGGTCAGGCAGAACATGAGCTTGTCGCGGTCTTCGACGTAGATGTCGCGCTTGTTGTTCCCGCGCGTGACCACGTGGTGATACCCCGGCGACTCGTCACGTGGCTTGTACGACACGCTGTGACGGTAGGCCCCGATGTGTCACGTGTCAGTGCCCGTCACACAATCGGCACACCTTCGTGACGGTTCAAACACGGTGGCAGCCACCAGACGTGGCTAGATTCGACAACGTTGATCACTTCGCCGGACAATCCCCGCGTGAAAGAGGTGCTCCGTTTGCGCAAGTCGCGCGAGCGGCGGAGCAGTGGGCTCTTCGTCGCCGAGGGGCCGCGGGAGGTTGAGCGCGTCCGCGCAGCGGGTCTGATCGTGCGCGCAACCTACTTCGCCCCGGAGTTGCTCGCCTGGCACGAAGGGGAAGAAGTGAGCGCACGCGTCCTCGCCAAGATGGCCTATCGCGCGGAGCCTGAAGGCGTGCTTGCGATCGTCGAGATCCCGCAGCACGAGGTGCCCAGTGACGCGACGCTGATTCTCGTTGCGGTCGGCATCGAAAAGCCCGGCAACCTTGGCGCGATGGCGCGCACCGCCGACGCCGCAGGAGCCGACGCACTCCTCGTCGGCGACGCGAACGCCGATCCGTGGAATCCGAATGCGATCCGGGCCTCGACCGGAGCCGTCTTCACGCTGCCGATCGCACCCGTCACACTCGACGACGTGCGCGCGCTGACGCAACATAAGATCGCGGCCGTCGTCGACGCGCCACGCCGTTACACGGACACCGACCTGACGAAGCCGACGGCGTTCATCATCGGCTCCGAGGACGAAGGACTGAGCGACGCATGGCGCGGCGTTGCCGACGAGCAGGTTGCGATTCCCATGCGCACAACCACCGCCGACAGCCTCAACGCGGCGACGAGCGCCGCCGTCCTCCTGTTCGAAGCGGTGCGCCAGCGTGGCTGACGCGCCGACCCGTGACGACGTCGAACGGGCACGTGTGACGATCGGCGACCGCCTAGCTCGCACGCCATTGCAGAGCAGTCGCACGATCGGCGCGCGCCTCAAGTGCGAGCTCTTCCAACGCACCGGCTCGTTCAAGCCGCGCGGCGCGCTGAACAAGATCAGCAACCTCACGTCCGACGAGCGCGCGGCCGGAGTGATCACGATCTCCGCCGGCAACCACGCGCAGGGCGTCGCATGGGCAGCCCGCGAAGAGAACGTCGACGCGCTCATCGTGATGTGGCAGGGAGCCTCCGAGCTGAAGATGGCGGCGACGCGCGGCTACGGCGCGGCACTCGACCTCGAATCGGCGAGTCCGATGGAGGCTTTCGAACGGCTCGCCGCACTCAAGGAAGAAACGGGCCGCGTCTTCGTCGACCCGCACAGCGATCCGCTCGTGATCGCCGGGCACGGGACCGCCGGGCTCGAGATCGAGGAGGACGCATCGGACTTCGATGCGCTCGTCGTCGGTGTCGGTGGTGGCGGTCTCGTTTCCGGGCTCGTCGCCGCGCTTCCGGGGCGGCGGGTGATCGCCGTCGAGCCCGAGCTCGCTCAGTCGCTGCACGCCGGGATCGCAGCCGGCGCGCGCGTTCCGGCCGAGGCTCGTTCGATCGCGGACGGCTGCAACTCGCCGTTCGCAGGCGAGCTCGCAATCGAAATGACCCGCGACCTGGAGCTCGTGCTCGTCACCGAGGAGGAGATCGAGCACGCGTTTCGCTACCTCTACCAGCGGGCCAAGCTCGCAGTCGAACCAGCCGGCGCGGTCGCGACCGCTGCGTGGCTCGCCGGCAAGATCGACGCCCAAAACCCCGTCCTGATGGTCTCGGGCGGCAACGTCGCCGCGCAGACTGCCGCTGCTATCCTGGCCCGGCAATGAAGGCTGAAATTCACCCCGAGTACGTCCTCTCGACCGTGCACTGCGGCTGCGGGAACACGTTCACGACGCGTTCCACGAAGCCCGAGCTGCACGTCGAAGTCTGCTCCGCCTGCCACCCGTTCTATACCGGCAAGCAGAAGCTGGTCGACACCGGTGGACGCGTCGAGCGCTTCCAGAAGCGCCTCGAAAAGGCCGAGCGCGCAGCGCGCGCGTAGCCGGATGACGCAAAACGTCGGAGGGCAAGCCGTCCTCGAGGGCGTGATGATGCGCGGTCCGCGGAACTGGGCGGTCGCTGTGCGCAAGCCCGACGGCGAGATCGCTCAGGTCGCCCGGAGCATCGATCCTCTCTCCGCGCGCCACTGGGCGCTGCGGCTACCGGTTGTGCGCGGCGTCGTTGCGCTTGGCGAGAGCCTTGCGATCGGCTTCCGCGCGCTGAGCGTCTCCGCGAACTACGCGGCGCAGGAGGAAAAGGAGGGGGACGAAGAGCCGGCCGAGATCGGACGCTGGGCGCTCGCGTTCGCGTTCCTCGTAGCGATCGGCTTCGCACTGATGATGTTCAAGGTCGGTCCAGCGCTGCTCACCGACTTGCTGCCGATCAAGAGCGGCGGCTGGTTCGTGCTCGTCGAGGGCGTGATCCGCGTCACGGTGTTCGTGCTCTACCTCACCGTTCTCAGCTTCATCCCGTCACTGCGGCGCGTCTTCCAGTACCACGCCGCCGAGCACAAGGCGATCAACGCGTACGAGGCCGGCGACGAGCTGACACCGGAAAACGCACAGCGCCACTCCCTGATCCATCCGCGGTGTGGCACTGCCTTTCTTCTCTGGGTGATGGTCGTCAGCGTGTTCGTCTACGCGCTGCTCGGTCGACCCACCTGGTACTGGCTGATCGTCAGCCGCATCGTCCTCCTGCCGGTGATCGCCGGGATCGCCTACGAGCTGATCCGCTTCGCGGGCAAGCACTCCGACAACCGCATCCTGATGACGCTGCTCGCGCCGGGCCTGTGGCTGCAGCGGCTGACAACGCGCGAGCCGACCCTCGACCAGCTCGAGGTCTCGATCAGGGCTCTGAAGGAAGTTCTCGATCTCGAGGGCCGCGAACAACCAACAGACCGACGCGTGGAGGTGATGGCATAGTGGCAACCGATCGCTCAGCGAGCGTGGTGTGGCAGGGCGACCTGATGAACGGCAGCGGCACGATTGCGCAGGTTCCGAGCGGTGCGTTCGGCCCGCTCGATGTCTCATGGGCCTCGCGCGCTGAAGAGCCGAACGGCAAGACGAGCCCCGAGGAGCTGATCGCAGCCGCGTGGGCATCGTGCTTTGCGATGGCGCTCTCGAACGGTCTCGCCAAGGCGGGCAACCCGCCCGAGAAGCTCGAGACGTCAGCGACCGTGACGTTCCAGCCGGGCGAAGGCATCATCCGCGGCGCGCTGACGGTGCGCGGCACGGTGCCGGGGCTCGACGCGGACGGGTTCACGGCAGCCGCCGAGGACGCAAAGAAGAACTGCCCCGTGTCGCAGGCGCTGTCCGGCATTCCCGACGTGACGCTCCAAGCGTCGCTCGCCTAGGAGCTACCCTCCCGCGGCAATGGCCGCACTCGACGATCTGATCGCGGAGCTCGAGCGCTCGTACACCGAGACGCGCGATCGCCTGTCCGATCCCGCGGTCTACAACGACCACCACGAGGCGGCCGACGTCGGCCGGCGGTTGAAGCAGCTCGAAGGGCCCTACAACCTCGCACAGGAATGGCGGCAGGCGCGCGCCGACCTCGAAGCGGCGCGCGGGGACACCGAGCTCGGGGAGATGGTCGCCGACTACGAAGCCGAAGTCGCGCGCCTCGAAGAGGCTTTGAAGCACGCGCTCGCCGAGCGCGACCCCGCCGACGACAAGGACGTGATCATCGAGATCCGTCAGGGAGTCGGCGGTGATGAGGCGGCGCTGTGGGCGGCGGAGCTACAACGGATGCTGCAGCGCTATGCCGAGCGTCGCGGCTTCAAGTTCGAGCAGATCGAGACGAATGCCAACGACGGCGGCGGCCTCAAAGAAGGTGTCTTCGCGATCAAGGGCGACGGTGCGTATTCGATCTTCAAGTTCGAGGGTGGGACACACCGGGTGCAACGTGTGCCGGAAACCGAGTCCGCGGGTCGCATCCACACTTCGACCGCGACGGTTGCAGTGATGCCGGAAGCCGAAGACACCGAGGTCGAAATCGACGAGAGCGACCTGAAGATCGATGTGTACCGGTCATCCGGCCCGGGCGGCCAGTCGGTGAACACGACCGACTCGGCTGTCCGCATCACACATATCCCGACGGGTGTCGTGGTTGCGATGCAGGACGAACGTTCGCAGTTGCAGAATCGCGAGAAGGCGATGCGCGTGCTGCGCGCGCGGGTGTACGAAGCCGAGCGCGAGCGGCAAGCGGCAGAGCAGGCGGCACAGCGGAGCGCGCAGGTCGGAACAGGCGCGCGCGCAGAGAAGATCCGCACCTACAACTTCCCGGAGAACCGCGTCACCGACCATCGCATCAAGCTGACGACACACCGCCTCGATCAGGTCCTCCAGGGCGACCTCGACGAGTACACCGACGCGCTGACGAGCGAACAGCAGCGGCGCGCACTCGAGGGTTGACCCTCGCCGAAGTACTCAGGGGCGCGACCGAGTACCTCGCCGGTCGCGGGATCGACACCCCGCGCGTCGACGCCGAGCTATTGCTTGCGCGCGCGCTCGGTCTCTCACGCATCGAGCTCTACACCCAGCATGATCGCCCGCTCACCGATGCGGAGCGGGGCGCTGCGCGCGAGCTCGTCCAGCGCCGCGGGCAGCGCGAGCCGCTCGCCTACGTGCTGGGTGACTGGGACTTCCGCCGGCTCACGCTGAAGACGGACCGGCGCGCGCTCGTCCCGCGGCCGGAGACCGAGATCGTGGTCGAGCGGTGCCTCGCCTTGCTCACCGGCGTCGAGGCGCCGCAGATCGCGGACGTCGGCACAGGAACCGGCGCGATCGCGCTTGCGCTGAAGCAGGAGCGGCCCGACGCGATCGTCGTCGCAACCGACATCTCGGCCGACGCGCTCGCCCTCGCAGAGGAGAACGCCGCGGCGAACGAGCTCGACGTTTGCTTCGTACAAGCAGACCTGCTCGACGGCGTTGAAGGCCCGCTCGACCTCGTCGTCTCGAACCCGCCATATGTCGACGCCGAGGAGCTTGACGGCCTGGCGCCCGAGGTTCGGGAGTGGGAGCCGCGTGGCGCGCTCGTCGACGAAGGGCAGACGCTGCGGCTGGCGCGCGATGCGCAGTCTGTGCTGGCCGGTTGGCTCGTCCTCGAAGTGCACGAGGAACGCGCGCACCCGCTGTCCGACGAGCTCGCGAAGCTCGGCTACCAGGGGGTTAGCATCGGGCTGGACCTTGCAGGTCGAGAGCGAGTGCTGGAGGCGCGGTGGGGAGCGACGAGGACATCGAGCGGGTCATAGATGCGATCAAGGCCGGGCAGCCGGTCCTGCTGCCGACCGACACCGTGTACGGGCTCGTCACTTCTGCGGACCGTGACGATTACGCCACACGCGTCTACCGCCTGAAGGGTCGCGAGGCAACACAGCCGACGGCGCTCCTCGCCTCGAGCATCGCGCAGCTCTTCGAGTGCGTCCCCGAGTTGGACGGCCCCTCGGACGTGATCGTGCGCACCCTCTTGCCCGGGCCGTACACCCTGATCCTTCCGAACCCGGCGCAGCGCTTCCGTTGGCTGACCGGTGCCCGCACCGATGCGATCGGCGTCCGGGTCCCCGAGCTGCCGGAGCCCGCGCGGTGCGTCATCGATGCTGCCGGGTGCGTGATGGCGACGAGTGCGAACGATCCCGGCGGCCCCAACCCGGTGTCGCTCGACGACGTGCCGCAGCGGATCCGCGAGGCCGTTGCTGCCGAGCTCGACCTCGGCCCGCTCCCCGGAACGCCGTCGACGGTGATCGACTTCAGCCGGGACGAGCCGCTTGTGATCCGCGAGGGCGCCGCGCCCGCTGCAGACGCGATCGCGCGTGTCCGGTCCGCGCTCGCCGCATGAGCCTCTAAGCTCATGGCAATGGCGGTGGCGCAGCAGACGTTCGAGCAGCTGAAGGCGGCCGGGCTCGCGGAGATCGATCCCGAGATCGCGGAGCTCCTCGGCCGCGAGCTCGACCGGCAGCGCGGGCAGATCGAGCTGATCGCCTCCGAGAACTTCACGTGGCCGAGCGTCCTCGAAGCAGTCGGCTCGGTGCCGACGAACAAGTACGCCGAGGGTTATCCCGGCAAGCGTTACTACGGCGGCTGCGAGGTCGTCGACGAGATCGAGGAGCTCGCGCGCAACCGTGCGACGGAGCTGTTCGGCGCCGAGCACGCCAACGTGCAGCCGCATGCAGGCGCGCAGGCGAACATGGCCGCGTACTTCGCCGTGCTCTCGCCAGGCGACCGTGTGCTCGCACTTTCCTTGGACCACGGCGGTCACCTGACGCACGGGCTGAAGGTCAACTTCTCCGGGAAGCTCTACGAGTTCCATCACTACGGCGTGTCGCGCGAGACGATGATGGTCGACTACGACGACGTGCTCGCGCGCGCGAAAGAGGTGCGCCCGAAGCTGATCGTCTGCGGTGGGTCGGCCTATCCGCGCACGGTCGAGGCGGACAAGTTCCGCGAGATCGCGGATGAGGTGGGGGCGATGCTGATGTGCGACATGGCGCACTTCTCCGGGCTCGTCGCTGCCGGTCTTCACCCGAACCCGGTTCCGTTCTGCGACTTCGTCACCTCGACGAGCCACAAGACGCTCGCCGGCCCGCGCGCCGGGTTCGTCCTGTGCCGTGAAGAGCACGCATCGAAGCTCGATCGCGCGAACTTCCCGGGCATGCAGGGCGGGCCGCTCATGCACGCGATCGCTGCGAAGGCCGCGTGCTTCCGCATCGCGATGACCGACGCGTTCAAGGACTACCAGCGCCAGGTGCGCTCGAACGCCGACACGCTCGCGGCCGGGCTCGTCGACGGTGGGTACGACGTCCTGACCGGCGGCACCGACACGCACCTCGTGCAACTCGACCTGCGCGCAACCGACTGGACGGGGCTCGCTGCCCAGGAGCGCATGGAGGAGTGCAAGCTGACCGCGAACCGGAACACCGTGCCGTTCGACGAGCGCCCGCCGATGGTCGCCTCCGGTGTCCGCCTCGGCACGCCGGCCGCGACGATGCGGGGCTTCGATGAGGGTGACTTCGCCGAGGTCGCCTCGATCATCGTCGGCTCGCTCGACGAGGAAGCCGATCTGGACATCCTGCGCGCGCGTGCTCTCGCGCTCTGCGACAAACGGCCGCTGTACCCCGGCTTCCGCGGCTACACCACGTACGTCTCATGAGACGTAGGCTCGACGGAGTCGCGGGAAATTGAGCGTTACCGAGGTCCGGCACCCGCTCGTCCAGCACAAGCTTTCGTACCTGAGAGACAAGGACACGCCCACGGTCCACTTCCGCAAGCTCGTCGAGGAAGTCACGCTGCTCCTGACCTACGAGGCGACGAAGGACCTCCCGACGGAGCACGTCGAGATCGAGACGCCGCTCGAAAGCGCGCCGTTCGCGCGCATCTCGGGCAAGAAGGTCGCCGTCTGCCCGATCCTGCGGGCCGGTCTCGGAATGCTGGACGGAGTGTTGACGCTCATCTCCGGCGCGCGCGTCGGTTTCATCGGCCTCTACCGCGACGAGGACACGCTGCAGCCGGTCGAGTACTACGTGAAGCTCCCGGCCGATGTCGCGGACCGCGACGTCATCCTGCTCGACCCGATGCTCGCTACGGGCAACTCGACCGCTCACGCGATCAAGCTCGTCAAGGACGCGGGAGCGACGAGCGTGCGCCTGATCTCGATCATCGCCGCCCCCGAAGGGATCAAGAACATCCAGGACAACCATCCGGACGTGCAGATCGTCGTCGCAGCGATCGACCGCCAGTTGAACGAGAAGGGGTACATCGTCCCGGGTCTCGGAGACGCGGGAGATCGCCTCTACGGGACGAAGTAAGCTGCGGCATGGTCTGGCGTGAACTGACAGACCACCTGCAGGTGCTCTACGGAGCGGTGGCCGCTTTCGCGATCGTGCTCGTGCTGACGCCCGCCGTCGGCCGTAGCGCTCGCTACCTGCACCTGATCGAGCGCCCGCAGGAGGGTGAGCGCGACCGGCCGTCGATCCCGCGCCTCGGTGGTCTCGCGCTGTTCCTCGGCATCCTCGTTCCCTCACTTGCGTTCTTGCCGCTCGGCGGCGAGCTACGTGGCGTTGTCCTCGGCGCCGCGGTCGCGACGACGGTCGGCGCGATCGACGACTTCCGGAACCTGAACTGGTGGCAGAAGCTCTCCGGCCAGGTGCTCGCTGCGGCGATCCCGACGTGGTTCGGCGTGTACGTCCACGCGTTCACGTTCCCGGTGATCGGGGTCCACCATCTGCCGGCCCCGATCGGCGTGCCGATCACCGTGCTCGGGATCGTCGCGGTGATGAACATGGTCAACTTCCTCGACGGCCTCGACGGCCTCGCAGCCGGTGTCTGCGCGATCTCCGGTTTTACCTTCGCCGTGATCGAGCTGTCGCTCGGCCGGCCCGGTGTCGCGATCCTCGCGGCGATCGTCTGTGGCGCTTGCCTCGGTTTCCTGCGCCACAACTTCTATCCGGCGCGGATCTTCATGGGCGACTCGGGCGCGCTCCTCCTCGGCTACACGCTCGCGACGATTTCGGTCGAGGGCCTCCTGAAGACCGCCGCGCTGGCGACGCTCATCCTGCCGCTCCTCGTGCTCGCCGTGCCCGTGATCGACACGTCCTTCGTCGTCGCCAAGCGGCTGCGGAGCGGCCAGCCGATCTACGTCGCCGACGCGCGCCACCTCCATCACCGGTTCATGCGCCTCGGCTTCTCTGAGCGCAGCTCGGTCCTCTACTTGTGGACGTGGTGCGGGACGCTCGCGCTGGCCGCGCTCGCGACCCGGTTCGCGCCACCGCACCACCAGGGCCGGTGGAGCGTGACGAACGTTCTGATCGACGTCGCGGCCGGGTTGGGCGCGGTCGCGTTCTCGCTCTATGTCGTCTACCTGCTCGAGATCGTGAAGCTCGCGAGCCCGCGGGCCCGTCGCCGCGAGGCCCAGCGCGACGCCGCCTGAGGCCGTCACAAATGTCGGCGTAGCGTGGCTCCGTTAGAGGGAATCGGGTGTCACAAGCGCTGGTATGCTCCGCACCGGTGCAGCCCCAGCGACCGACGTTCTCCCTCGCAGGGGCCGGCAGCGTGCTCATTGGATCCACGGCAGCGTGCATCGTCGTGGGCGCGTTGATCGGCTGGGCGATCGGAAAAACGGGTTATGGGCTCGCGCTTGGCGCAGTCGTCGGTATCCCCGTCGGCGTCGCCACGACCGTGATCAAGTACCGGAACATCTGATGCCTCTGACCGAACCGCGCCAAGCACCGCCTGCCCTGCTGCCCGCCGCCGCGGGAGCGATCGTGATCGCGATCGCGCTGCCGATCTTCCTGATCGCAGGCTGGCGCGTTGCCGGCTGGGGTCTCGGCGCCGTTCTCTGGGTCGGTTCCGAACTGCTCGGGTGGGTGCTGACGCGCCTGCGGGCTCGGACGGGTAACCTCGCCGCCGCAGGCGTGGTCGCTTTCGGGATGCTCTTCCGTGCAATTGCCGTGATGGTGGTGGTGTTCGCCGTCGCAGTGTCCGACAAATGGCTCGGGCTGGCAGCTGCATTGACGTATGCGGCCGGCTACTCCGCCACGTTCGGCCTGCAGCTGATCGCGTACTTCACCGGGCCGAAGGCGGGGGCGACCGCATGAGGCGCGCGCTCGTGACGTTGAGCACGCTCGCCCTGCTCGTGCCTGCGAACGCGTTCGCGCGGGGTGAGTTCGATCCGACGAAGGAGTTCGAGCAGCACGAGTGGATCCCGATTCACCTCGGGCCGCTGAACCTCTCGATCACGAAGGCCGTCGTCTATCTGATGATCGGCACCGTGTGCACAATCGCGTTCGGTCTGGTCTTCATGCGTGGAAAGATCGGCCGAAAGCCAGGCCGCCGCGAGACGATCGGTGAGCTCGTCTACGACGTCGCCCAGCAGCAGGTCGCAGAGCAGGGGCTGCCGCACAAGGCGATCGGCCGCTGGTTTCCCTACGTCGCGACCCTGATGCTCTTCATCTTCGTGATCAATCTGCTCGGCTTCATCCCGCTGCCGCTGACCGGGGAGACCTGGCACGGCATCCCGGTGTGGGGGATCTACGCCGCGACGAGCTCCATCTCGGTGACGCTCGCGCTCGCGCTTCTCACCTTCTTCTTCACCCACATCGAGGGCATTCGCTGGAACGGCCCCATCCGATATTTCAAGAGCTGGATCCCGGAGGCCCCGAAGGGACTGCTGCTCCTGATCGTGCCGCTCGAGATCCTCGGGCAGTTCATGCGCCTGATTTCGCTGAGTGTCCGTCTTTTCGCGAACATGCTCGCGGGGCACATCCTGATTCTCACGTTCATCGGCCTCATCTTCATCCTGCAGTCACTGGTTCTTGCGATCTTTGTCGTTCCGATCGCTGCGATCTTCTACCTGTTCGAGGTCGTGATCGTGATCGGTATCCAGGCGTTTATCTTCGCCGCCCTGTCAGCCATCTATATCGGCTCGGCGATCGAGCCCGAACACTAAGGAGAACGGATGTCCAACCTGCTACTCGCTGCTGCCTCCGTATCGGATTCCCCGATCGTGCACGCCGGCAAGGCGATCGGTCTTGCACTCGGCGTCGGCCTCGGCGCGCTCGGCGCCGGCATCGGCATCGGCAACATCTTCGGTTCGATGATCCAGTCAGTCGCACGCCAGCCTGAGCTGCGCGGCGAGCTGCAGGGCATCCAGTGGCTCGGCTTCGCACTCACCGAGGCAGTCGTGTTCTACGGACTGCTCGGGTCCATCCTCGCCTACGTCCTCGTCTAGAGACCCGATGCTTGCCTCGAGCCCACTCATTCAAGTTACGCCGGGTCTCATGATCTGGACGATCGTCTGCTTCGCCATCACGTACTTCGTGTTGCGGAAGTACGCGTTCGGTCCGATCCAGCAGACGATCGACAAGCGGCGTGAGCGGATCGAGCAGGCGATCGCCGAGGCCGACGGTGCGCGTGACGAAGCGCGCAAGCTGCTCGAGGAGCACAAGAAGCTGATCGGCCAGGCGAAGTCCGAAGCGGAGGAGATCCTCAGCGAGGCCCGCCGGATCGGCGACGCCCAGCGTGAGCGTGTCCGCGAGGAGACCGAGGAGGATCGCCAGCGGCGTCTCGAGGAGACCCGCCGCCAGATCGAGCAGGCAACCCATCAAGCGCTCGGCCAGATCCGCGAGGAAGTGGGCAAGCTGAGCCTCCTCGCGGCCGAGAAGATCACGCGCAAGTCGCTAACGGGCGCAGACCAGCAGCGCCTGATCGACGAAGCGCTCGCAGAGATCGACTTCAGCGAGCTTGAAGGGAGCCGGTCGTAGCACTCGCGCACCGCATCTATGCGAAGGCGCTCTTCGAGGCCGGGCAGGAGCAGGGCAAGCTCGGGGAGTTGCACGCGCAGCTCCAGGAGCTCCGCGCGGCGTTCGCCGAGGCGCCCGACCTCGCCGGCCTGCTCGAGAACCCGGAGGTCGAGTCGACCGTGAAGGCGGACGTCCTGACGCGCGTTGCGAAGGGCGCCGACGAGCTCGTGATCAACTTTCTGCGTTTGATCGCCGAGAAGGGCCGCGCCGCAGAACTCGCCGACATCGTCGACGAGTTGGACAAGCTCGTCGACGCCGAAAAGCGCATCCTCGACGTCGAGCTGACGACGGCCACCGAGCTGAGCGACGACGAGTTCAGCCGCATCCTCGGACGGATCGAAACCGCCTCCGGCCGCAAGGTGCAAGCGGAGCGGAAGGTGGATCCAAACCTGATCGGAGGCATCGTCCTCCAAGCCGGATCGATGAGGCTCGACGCAAGTGTGCGAGGCCGCCTCGAACGACTACGCCACGACCTAGCCCACGCAAGGAGTTAGAGCAGAGATGAAGCTTCGCCCCGAAGAGATCACGTCGATCCTGCGCGAACGGATCGAGAAGTTCGACGTCGAGACCGACCTTGCCGAGGTCGGAGCCGTGTTGACGGTCGGCGACGGCATTGCGCGCGTGCACGGCCTCGAGAACTGCCTCGCGCTCGAGATGCTCGAGTTCGAGCACGGCGTCACCGGCCTCGCGTTCAACCTCGAGGAGGACAACGTCGGTGTTGCGCTGTTCGGCGAATGGGAGAAGGTCAAGGAAGGCGAGCCCGTGCGCCGCACCGGCAAGGTCGCGTCGGTCCCGGTCGGCGAGGGCCTCCTCGGCCGGGTCGTCGATCCGCTCGGGAACCCGCTCGACGGGCACGGCCCGATCGAGTCCTCCGAGACGCGCCCCGTCGAGTGGAAGGCCCCCGGCGTCATCCAGCGCCAGCCCGTGAAGGAGCCGCTCCAGACCGGCATCAAGGCGATCGACTCGATGACGAACGTCGGCCGTGGCCAGCGCGAGTTGATCATCGGCGACCGCTCGACCGGCAAGACCGCGATCGCAATCGACACGATCCTCAACCAGCACGACCAGAACGTGAAGTGCTTCTACGTCGCGATCGGCCAGAAGGCTTCCACGGTGGCGCAGGTCGTCGAGCGCCTTCGCGATGCGGGCGCGATGGAGTACACGACGGTCGTCGTCGCCGGCGCGGCCGAGGCGGCGCCGATCAAGTGGATGGCCCCGTTCGCCGGTTGCGCGATGGCGGAGTACTTCCTCTACAAGGGCGAGCACGCCCTCGTCATCTACGACGACCTGACGAAGCAGGCGGATGCGTACAGGCAGCTGTCGCTCCTGCTGCGCCGTCCGCCGGGTCGCGAAGCGTTCCCCGGTGACGTCTTCTACTTGCACTCGCGGCTGCTCGAGCGCGCCTGCAAGTTGAGCGACGAGCTCGGCGGTGGTTCGCTGACCGCGCTTCCGATCATCGAGACGCAGGCCGGAGACATCTCCGCCTACATCCCGACGAACGTGATCTCGATCACCGACGGCCAGATCTTTCTCCAGTCCGACCTCTTCTTCTCGGGTGTTCGCCCGGCAGTGAACGTCGGCACCTCCGTGTCGCGCGTCGGCTCGTCGGCGCAGACCAAGGCGATGAAGAAGGTCGCGGGCCGTCTGCGCCTCGATCTCGCGCAGTACCGCGAGCTCGAAGCGTTCGCGCAGTTCGGGTCGGAGCTCGACCAGGCGACGCAGGCGTCGCTGAATCGCGGCGAGAAGATGGTCGCCACGCTCAATCAGCCGCAGTACCAGCCGTGGCCGATGGAGGAGCAGGCGGTCGCGTTGTACGCGGGCGTCAACGGGTACCTGGACGACATCCCGACGGAGGATGTCTCCCGGCTCCACGATGAGCTCCGCGAGGCGCTTCGCGCCGAAGGGACCGTCTACAAGACGATCCGCGAGTCGGGCGATATCTCCGACGAGACAGAGGCGACGTTGAAGTCGGAGATCGAGAAGTTCAAGCAGCGGTTCCAGCCGAGCACGAAGGAAGCGCTCTAGCTTGGCGTCGACGCAGGACCTGAAGCGGCGCGTCCGTTCGATCACGAACACGCGCAAGGTGACGAAGGCGATGGAACTCGTCGCCTCTGCCCGCCTGCGCCGTTCCCAACTGCGCATCGAGGCAATGCGCCCGTACGCGGACCGGATGTTGGAGCTGATGGCCGGCGTCTCCCAGGCGGCGGGCGCAGTGCGCCTGCCGCTGCTCGAGCGGCGCGAGACGATCGAGCGCGTCGCGATCATCCCGGTCACCGCCGACCGCGGCCTGGCGGGTGGCTTCAACGCCCAGGTGATCCGTCGTTCGCTCGCGCTGATGCGCGAGGTGCAGGCGGACGGCCAGGAAGCGGTGTGGTTCAGCACGGGGCGCAAGGCGGCGTCGACGTTGCGCTTCCGGCGCCTGAACGTTTCGCAGTCGTGGGTGGGCTTCAGCGAGCGTCCCGGCTACAGCGACGCGCAGATGATCGCCCACGCGGTCTCCGAGGCGTACGTCAACAAGGAGATCGACCGGGTCGTCGTCGTCTACAACGCGTTCGTCTCCGCGCTCGTCCAGAAGGTGACGGTGCGCGACCTGCTGCCGATCCCACAGGACTTGCTCGACAAGGCGGGCGAAGCCGAGGAGGACGCGACCGGCGGCACCCCTGACTTCATCTATGAGCCCGAGCCCGAGGAGATCCTTGCGCGGCTGTTGCCGGTGTACGTCGAGACGGAGCTCTATCGCGCGCTCCTCGAGTCGGCAGCGTCGGAGCAAGGCGCGCGGATGACGGCGATGCGCAACGCCTCGAAGGCTGCGGGCGAGCTGATCGACAGCCTCACCCTCGCGATGAACCGGGCCCGCCAGGCCGAGATCACGCAGGAGATCCTCGAAGTGGTCGCCGGCGCCGACGCGCTGAACGGCTGATCCCGAACCTGATTTGGTGGGTTGAACCTGGTTCGATTTCTAACCAGGTTCTTGAGTTTCGGCGTGCAGGCGACCTTCCGAGGAACTCGTCGACCTGGTTAGAGAGCGAACCAGGTCGAGGACGTGGGTTAATGGCCGCTTAACGACCCACATCGCCGTTATCGATCACTGATCCACCGGCGAACGGGTAATCTCCGCGACCGTGGCACAGGGAACCGATAAGGACATCCTCCCCGCCGGAGCAGGCATGGCTGGTGAGATTGCGCTCGATTCGGGTTTCGAGCTCGGCGAGCTCGAGGTCAAGGCTCGCGGCTACTGGGAGCAGGTCTGGCGTCGCTTCCGCCGCGACAAGATCGCGATCGGCGGCGGCGTCACGATCGTGTTGCTCATCCTCGCTGCATTCGTCGGTGCTCCGATCGCTCAGTCGCTGCTCGGCCACGGCCCGGACGACCTCTTCTACACGGCGATGAACTCGCAGGGCCAACCGCTCGGCCCGCTCTCGTGGGCCGACGATCCGCTCCACCCCGGTCAGCGCGTGTTCTTGCTCCTCGGCGCCGACAGCACCCTTGGCCGTGACGAGTTCCTGCGCCTCCTCTACGGGGCCCGGGTTTCGTTTGAGGTCGCGCTGCTCTCGACGGTCGGCTCGATCTCGATCGGCGTGCTACTCGGCGCGATGGCCGGCTACTTCCGCGGCTGGGTCGACACGATCGTCTCACGTGTCACGGAGATCACGATGGCGTTCCCGTCACTGCTCTTCATCATCGCGCTCGCCTCGACGGTCGGCGACTCGCTGAACAACATCACCTTCGGCATCTTCGGGCCCGGCGTCGTCACGCTGTTCATGGTCTTTTCAGTCTTCGGCTGGTTCTACCCGGCGCGCATCATCCGCGCGGTAGTGCTCAGCCTGCGTGAGAAAGAATTCGTCGAGGCCGCCCGCATGGTCGGCTCGAGCGACTGGCGGATCATCCGCTCACACATCCTTCCGCACTTGATCGCACCGATCATCGTCTACTCGACGCTGGCCGTCGCCGGGTTCATCCTCGGTGAAGCCGGGCTCTCCTACCTCGGCGTGGGCATCAAGCTGCCGGCCGCGAGTTGGGGGAACCTGCTCCAGCAGGCCTCCGACTACTACACGACCCAGCCGTGGCTGATGGTCTGGCCGGGACTCGCTGTCCTGCTCACGACGCTTGCGTTCAACCTCCTCGGCGACGGGCTGCGGGACGCGTTCGACCCGCGCTCGACCCACTGAGCGGCACCTCCGCGGCTCCTTTCCGACGCAAGGATCGGGGCGCCATCAGGCGCCTTGATCTCGGTTGCAGTTCAGTTCCGGGTTGCGCTTAACAGAGAACTAACTAAAATGCCGCCGCCTCGTCACACGTGCCGAGGATGCGTTCTGCGCCTGAGCCGACGGGCTTTTGCGGCCGTCGGCTCAACCCCAAGAAAGGAGCAAGTCAGTTGAGTAGAAAGCTCTGGTCTACGACCGCGATCGTGCTCGTCGCTTTGCTTGCCGTCTTTGCAAGCAGCGCCGTCGCCAAGTCCGGTCACAGCGGCACCACCGGTGCGACCGGTGGAACGATGAACGTCGACTTCTTTACGGACGTCGACTACACGGATCCCGCCCTCGACTACCTGTCGACAGGCTGGGAGATCGAGTACGCGACGTGCCTCAAGCTGCTGAACTACCCGGACGCCAACGGCCCGAAGGGCGCACAGCTCGTGCCCGAGGCGGCTGCCGGCTTCCCGAAGGTGTCGAACAACGGGAAGCAGTACGACTTCACCGTCAACGCCTCCTTCACGAAGTTCTCGAACGGTGCTCCTGTCACCGCCGCGAACTTCAAGGCCGCGTTCGATCGTGACGCAGACCCGAAGATGCAGTCCCCGGCGCTTCCGTTCTTCTCGGACGTTGTCGGCTCCGACAAGTCGCCGGTCTCCGGCGTCACGGTCAAGGGCTCGCATCTCATCGTCAAGCTGACGAAGGCTGCGCCTGACTTCCTCGCGCGGATGGCGATGCCGTTCTTCTGCGCGATCCCGACCAACCTTGCGCACGACCCGAACGGTGTTCTCTCGCTGCCGTCCGCAGGGCCGTACTACATCGCTGACCGTGTCCCGAACAAGTCGATCACGATCAAGAAGAACCCGAACTACAAGGGCAAGCGCCCGCACAACATCGACGGGATCAACATCAACGTCGGTAACTCGCAGGCCGCGACCTACCTGCGCGTTCAGCAGGGTGCGACCGACTATGCCGCGAGCGGCATTCCTTCGGCGAACTACGCCGAGGCTGCTCAGAAGTACGGCGTGAACAAGGCCCAGTTCTGGGTGAAGCCGCAGCTCGGCGTCTCCTACCTGGCGTTCAACCATGACCGCCCGCTCTTCAAGGGCGCGGCCGGTACGGCACTTGCGAAGGCGATCAACTACGCGATCGACCGCAAGGCGCTGCTCGCTCAGGGCGGCTACCTCGCCGGCAAGCGGACTGACCAGATCCTGCCCCCGGGCATCGCTGGCTTCCGTGACGCCAGCCTCTACCCGCTCAAGCAGGCCGACGTCGCGACCGCCAAGAAGTGGGCGGCCAAGTCCGGCGTCAAGGACGGCCAGACCGTCGAGTACTACACGTCGAACTCGAACGCGGCGCAGCTCGCTGCGCAGATCGTTCAGTTCAACCTGAAGCAGATCGGCCTACAGGTGAACACTCATCCGTTCGCCCGTGGTGTGCAGATCGCCAAGGAAGGCACGCGTGGAGAGCCGTTCGACATCACGTCGGAAGGCTGGATCGCCGACTACGCCGATCCGTACGACTTCATCAACGTCCTGCTTTCCGGGGACAGCCTGCATGACTCGAACAACAACAACGTGGCGTACTTCAACGACCCGACGTACAACAAGCAGATGAACGCAGCTGCGAACCTGTCGGGCGCTGCGCGCTACGCCGCATACGGCAACCTTGACGTCAACATGATGCTCAAGAACCCGCCGTGGGCACCCCGCAACAACTTCAACGACCGGATCCTCCTGTCGTCGAAGGTCGGTTGCTTCACGTTCAACTCCACGTACTCGCTCGACTACGCGGCCCTCTGCCTCAAGTAGAGACCCGCGGTGAATATGGGGCGCCCTTCGGGGCGCCCCATTTCACGTTCTCAACCCCTACTCAACAAAGCCTTCGTTAGAGTCCCGATCCGTGTTCCGCTACCTGATCCGCCGGGTGCTCTGGGCTTGGGTGCTGTTCGTCGCCGTGACGATCGTCACCTACGTCATCTTCTACGCGATCCCCGCCGACCCCGCCCGCCTCGCCTGCGGCCAGCGCGCGACTGCTGAGTGCATCAAGCGCGCGGCGCACTACCTTGGCACCGACCGCCCGCTGTACGTCCAGTACGGCAAGTTCTTCGGTCGTCTGATGCCGGTTGCAGGCCTCAGCCCCACCAACTTTGATCCGCACTTCAAGACCCCGAGCCTCGGCCGGTCGTTCACGAACCGCCTGAGCGTCAACTATGTGGTGATCAACGCTGCGCCCGTCACGGCTTCGCTCGTGTTCGGCGGCGCGGTGTTCTGGATGTTGATCGCGTTGCCCGTCGGGATCCTCTCGGCGCTGCGACCGCGATCGTTACTCGACCGAATAGCCATGGTCTTCGTCCTCATCGGGATCAGCGCGCACCCGGTGTGGATCGGGCTCCTCATGGCCTACTTCCTAGGCTTCAAGGCGGGCCTTTTCCCGATCACCGGCTACTGCGATTTCATCAACCCGTCGGGCGACTGCGGCGGCCCCGTCCAGTGGGCCTACCACCTGGTCCTCCCATGGGCGACCTTCGCCTTCCTCTTTGCGGCGCTCTACGTGCGGATGATCCGCGCCAACGTCATGGAGGCTCTCGGCGAGGATTACGTGCGCACGGCGCGCGCCAAGGGTGCACCCGAGTGGCTCGTCATGCGCTCGCACGTCCTGCGGAACGCCTTGCTCCCCGTCGTGACAATGCTGGGCATGGACATCGGAATCGCCCTCGGGGGCGCGATCTTCACCGAATCGGTCTACGGCCTCCCGGGCCTCGGGAAGACGGCGATCAACGCGATCAGCAACTTCGACCTCCCAACGACGCAGGGCGTGGTCGTCTTTGCGACCCTCTGCATCATCCTGTTCAACCTGCTGGTCGACCTGCTGTACGCATGGATCGACCCACGAATTAGACTTACGTAACTGTGGCACTCCTCGAAGTCAACGACCTGAAGACGCACTTCAGGACAGACGACGGTGTCGTCCGGGCCGTGGACGGGGTCTCGTTCTCCATCGACAAGGGCCAGACGCTCGGAATCGTCGGCGAATCGGGCTCCGGGAAGAGCGTCACCTGCCTGACGATCATGGGCCTGAACCCGAAGCGCACGGCGATGACGACGGGCACGGCGCTCTGGAAGGGCGAGGATCTCCTGACCGCGAACCCGAAGCGCTTGCGCGAGATTCGCGGCAGCGAGATCGCGATGATCTTCCAGGACCCGATGACGAGCTTGAACCCGGTGCACAAGATCGGCGATCAGCTCGCCGAGGCGATGCGCCTACACGAGGACGTCTCGAAGAAGACGGCGCGTGCGCGGGCGCTCGAGCTCCTGAAGGCGGTCGGCATCCCGCGCCCGGAGCGTCGGCTCGACGACTACCCCCATCAGTTCTCCGGCGGTATGCGCCAGCGCGTGATGATCGCGATGTCGCTGATCAACAACCCGGATCTGCTGATCGCCGACGAGCCGACTACCGCGCTCGACGTGACGACACAGGCGCAGATCTTGACGCTGATCGAGAAGCTCCAGGAAGAGTTCGGGAGCGCGGTGATCATGATCACCCACGACCTTGGCGTCGTCGCCGAGATCGCCGACGACGTCGTCGTGATGTACGCGGCGGAGGTCGCCGAGAAGGGCGGCGTCGAGCAGATCTTCAAGAAGCCGCACCACCCCTACACCTGGGGCCTGATGGGCTCGCTGCCGCGCCTCGACGCGGATGTTGAGCGCCTCGTACAGATCCAGGGCCAGCCGCCGTCGATGCTGCGCCCGCCGAGCGGCTGCCGCTTCCACCCGCGCTGCCCGTACGTGATGCCGATCTGCAAGGAAGTCGATCCGGCGCTCGCGCCCGTCTCCGACGATCCGGGTCACCTGCAGGCCTGCCATCTGGACGAGGAGACCAAGAACCGCGAGGCCGCTAAGCTCCTCGCCGGCATGATGGCGGAGGCTTCCTAGGTGGCAGCGCCCGAGCAGGAGATGCTGCGGCAGACGCAGCTCGAGCTCAAGGGTGACGAGCTCCTCGTCGTCGAGGATCTCCAGAAGTACTTCCCGGTGACACGCGGGATCATCTTCCAGAAGGAAGTCGCCTCCGTGAAGGCGGTCGACGGTGTGTCGTTCGCGGTGCGCGAAGGCGAGACGCTCGGGGTGGTCGGCGAGTCCGGCTGCGGCAAGTCGACGATGGCGCGCTGCATCATGAAGCTGCTCGACCCGACCGGCGGTTCGATCAAGTTCCGCGGTCACGACATCACGAATCTCTCGCGTGCAGAGATGCGCCCCTTCCGCCGCGAGATGATGATGATCTTCCAGGATCCGTACGCGTCACTGAATCCGCGCAAGCGCGTCGGCTTCATCGTCGCCGAGGCTCTCCAGGTGCACAAGCTCGGTACCGAAGCGGAGATCAAGCGGCGTGTGCAGGAGCTGCTCGAGGTCGTAGGCCTGAACCCGGAGCACTACAACCGCTTCCCACACGAGTTCTCCGGCGGCCAGCGCCAGCGGATCGGCGTCGCGCGCGCCCTCGCCGTCAACCCGAAGCTGATCGTGTGCGACGAGCCGGTCTCGGCACTCGACGTTTCGGTGCAGGCACAGATCCTGAACCTGCTCAAGGACCTGCAGCGCGACTTCGGGCTCACCTACATCTTCATCGCGCACGACCTCAACGTCGTTCGCCATATCTCGGATCGCGTCATGGTCATGTACCTCGGCCAGGTTTCCGAGACCGCGGACCGCAACGACCTGTACCGCGAGCCGAAGCACCCCTACACGGGTGCGCTGCTCTCCGCCGTGCCGGTGCCGGATCCGACCGTGGGCCGCCATCGAAAGCGGATCGTGCTCGAGGGCGACGTCCCGAGCCCGATCAACCCGCCGAGCGGCTGCCGCTTCCACCCGCGCTGCCCGCGCTTCGTCGAGGGCCATTGCGACGTCGAGGAGCCCGCGCTGATCCATCGCGGCGGCGCACCGGGTCACACCGCGAAGTGCCACTACCCCCTCGAGAGCTGGCCGATGACGGAAGAAGAGATGGCCCGTCCCGGCACCGTCAGTCCCGCCGCCGCCGAGAGCGTCTAGATGGCCGCGGCTGCACGCCGCTTCGGAATCGTCGTCGGCTCGCTGGTCGCCGGCACGGCGGTCATTTCCCTGCTGCTCGGGCTCGCGTTCGGGTCGACCGTCTCCCGCGCGCTCTCCGTGGGCTGGTACAGCGTCGGCTCGGTGTTGTTGCTCAGCGGCTTCTTCGTCGGCAACCGCGGGCCGGCGCGCCCGGAGGGCGAAGGTTGGAGCCTGTTCTCGGTGCGTCGTTGGGTGCGCTGGGCGACCCCGGATGAGCAGCGCGAATCGCTGTCGCTCTCGGCCGTCCTGGTGGTTCTCGGGTTCCTGCTGATCGCGCTCGGCGTGATCGCAGACTCGCGGTACAAGCTCGTCTGATCGTTTTGATCAGCGTTCGTCTCTAACCGTCCTGCGCCGCTGTCGTCTCTATGGGTAATGCAGGGAAGAACGCACCTGTGTGACCGCGCCCGCTCATGGGCGTCGCTGCGCATCGACGGCGAGCTCTCCGAGCTCGAGTCCGCGCTGCTCGACGCGCACGTGGGCCGCTGCGCGTCCTGCCGGACGTTTACCCAGGGCGCCGAGGAGATCGCCGCCGCCGTCCGGTCGATGCACCTCGAACTGCCCGCGCCGTTCGTAATCCGGCCGCAGCGCTCTGCCCACACGGGCCTTCGCGCTCTCCAAGTCGCGGCGGCTGTTGCGCTCGTCGTGGGGGCGGGGGTGATCGCCGCGGTGTCCGGTCCGTCCCGCAGCGCCGACGCCGTCAAGCCGGTCTCGATGGTCGCAGGCGTCGATTCGCCGGACGGCCTGCGCGCGCTCCGGCGTCCCGCCCTGATCGAGCAGGGCCGTTCGATCCCCCGGAACCGGCGCCTCCCCGGCGAGGCCGTCTAGAAGGGTTACCCTGGGTCGGGCGTGCATCCGACCTTCATCACCTCGTACGTCTGAAGCCTCGACCACGCCGACCGTGTGTCGGAAGGTCTGAGGCGCCAGGAGCTGCGCCGCTGGCAGCGCGCTTCGGAAGCGCATTCCGCTAATCTCCGCGTGCCCAGCCTGCTGGCGCGCGTCTTCCGCGCCCGGCGCCGGGACGACATCGCACCTTCACCAGTTCAGGAGCTCTAGACACGTGGCGACCAACGGCCAA
>JAYUEQ010000065.1:0-13756 GCA_043739205.1 Thermoleophilia bacterium | reverse complement strand
TGCCCTCGATGCCGATCTATCTGTGGGGGGACGAGGACGGCTCGCGGCTCCACGAGTCCTACTACGACATGTATCCGGGGATCTGGCGCCACGGCGACTGGATCGAGATCACCGAGCGGGGAACGGCGATCATCTACGGGCGCTCCGATTCCACGATCAACCGTGGCGGTGTGCGGATGGGAACGAGCGAGCTCTACAGCGCTGCGCTCGCGGTGCCCGAGATCGTCGACGCACTCGCAGTCGACCTCCCTCGTGAGGGCACTCCTGGCTGGCTCGCGCTGTACGTCGTGCTCCGCGAAGGGGAACAATTCGACGACGCGCTTGCGGTCAGGATCAAGACGCGCATCCGCGAGGACTGCTCGCCTCGTCACGTCCCGGACGAGGTCCTGGCCGTGCCCGCCGTCCCGCGCACCCTTTCGGGGAAGCTCCTCGAGGTGCCGGTGAAGCGGATCCTGATGGGCGCCGATCCGACGACCGTCGCGAGCCGCGACTCGCTCGCGAACCCGGATGCGCTCGACTGGTTCGCATCTTCGGCCGGCCACCTGCCGTAGACACACACGGCAGGCGGCTACGGCGTCAGCGCACGCAGCTCCTCGACGAGCAGGTCGACCTCTGCCCGGGTGTTGTAGTGGATCAACCCGGCGCGCAGCGACGTCGCCGGTAGCCGCGGGCCGAGTGCGACGCAGTACCAGTTGTCCGCGTACCAGACGCCGAGGCCGCGCTCTGCGAGCCGCCGGGCCGCCTGCTCGGCCGGCACGCCGTCGACGTTGAAGAGGAACGTCGGGACGCGGCCGTCCATCGACTGCGGCCCGTACAGCGTGACGTTGTCCGGCAGGCTCTCGATCAGGTGGCGTCCGAGCTCGCGCTCGTAGTCGCGCAGCACTTCGATCCCGCCCAGCGAGTCGAGATAGGCGATCGTCGCGCTGAAGCCGGCGAGCAGCTCGTACGGCAACGTCCCGGTCTCGAAGCGGCGGCCGACCGGCGTCGCCGACGACGGCCGCGCCTTGTAGGGACGCCACGTCTCCGCGAGCTCTTGCCGCACATAGGCCACGCCGAGATGCGGGCCGCAGAACTTGTACGGCGAGCAGATCAACACGTCGCAGCCGAGATCGCGCACATCGATCGGCTCGTGCGCCGCGTAGTGCACGGCGTCGATCCACGAGATCGCACCCGCCTCGCGCGCGAGCGCACAGAGGCGCTTCGCGTCGGCGACCGTGCCCGTCGCGTTCGACGCGAGCGCGAACGCAACCACACGCGTGCTGCCGTTCAGCTGCCGCTCGAAGTCGTCGTAATCGACCGTCAGCTCGTCGGTCGCCTGCGCGACGCGGACGTACATCCCCTTGTCGGCCGCCAGCTCAACCCACGGTGCAACGCCCCCGTCGTGGTCGAGCTGGGTTGTGATCACCTCGTCGCCCGCGACGAAGTCGCGCCCGGCAGCGCGCGAGAGCGCGAAGTCGAGCGTCGTCATGTTCATCCCGAATGAGATCTCGTCGCTGCTGCAACCGAGAAAGCGCGCCGCGTCGTCCTTCGCACGCGCGAGGATCGCCTCGACTGCGCGACCCGTGGCGTACGGCGCGCCGAGGTTCCCGGACGCATCGCGAAGCGCCGCGGCGATCGCGTCGCCCACCTCGTCCGGCACCTGTGTCCCGCCTGGCGCGTCGAAGAACGCGAACCCGTTGCGAAGTGACGAGAACCTCGCGCGTGCGGCGTCGACCGAGAACTGTGTTGTTGTCATGGTTGCTCTCCGATGAGGATTCGACTGAGGACGACGGGATCGATGTTCCCGCCCGACACGATGCAGACGGCTTTCTTCGCGCCGTCTAGGTGACCACCGAGAGCAGCCGCTGCGGCGAGCGCACCGGCACCCTCGGCAATTACCCGCGAGCGCTCGGCGATCACGCGCACCGCTTCGGCGACCGCGGGTATCGGCATGGCGATCGCCCCGTCGAGCAGTTGCGACGCCTGTTCCCACACGCGCGGAATCAGCTCGCGGCTGCCGGAGCCGTCGACGAACGACGGGGTGTACTCGACCGCGGTCGGCGTACCTGTGCGGAGCGTTGCCGTCGCGGGCGCCCCCGTCTCGGGCTCGACCGCGAAGAACTTGACCGCAGGGCGCGCCTGCTTGACAGCACTCGCGATCCCGGTCAGCAAACCCCCGCCACCGTACGGCACCGCGACCGTGTCGAAGTCATCCAGCTGCTCCAGCAGCTCCAACCCAATCGTGCCGTTGCCTGCCATCACGCGCTCGTTGTCGACGGGGTGGATGAAGAGGCCCGGGACGCCCTCGTACCGGCCGGTGACGAGCACTTGCCACCACTCCTCATACGGCACCTTGATCACTCGGCCGCCGTAGCGCTCGATCGCATCGATCTTCGTCTGCGGCGCATGCTCCGGCACGACGATCGTCGCCGGCACCCCGCGCAGGCGCGCCGCATAGGCGACTCCCTGCGCCATGTTCCCCGCGCTCGCCGTCAACACGCCGCCGGCGAGCTCGGCGTCGGTCGCCTGGAGGATCGCGTTACCGGCGCCGCGGATCTTGAAGGAGCGCACCGGCTGGAGCAGCTCGAGCTTGAGCCAGATCTCCGTGTCCGAGTCGACGTCGAGCCGCACGAGCGGCGTGCGGATCGCGGTGCCTTCGAGGACCTCACGCGCACGGCGGATCTCGTCGATCCCGATCACAGCGACACGACCGTGCCCACGTTCTCCGCCTCGGCGCGGCGCAGCACGTGCTCTGCTGCTGCCAGATCCTCGACGGCGAGGCCGAGCGACTTGAAGACCGTCAGCTCGTCGTCGGAGCGCCGTCCCTCCGCCGCGCCGATCAGCAGCTCGCCGATCTCTGCTCGGATGTGGTCAGGCCCGATCGCGCCCTCACGCTGTGGGAAGAGGAAGTCGCCGGCCTCGTTGACCGTCGACTCGCGGCGGTCGACGAACAGCGCGGCGTCGGCCATCGTCTGCGTGTCGAGCTCGCGCGTCGTCGGGATGCTCGACCCGACCGCATTCACGTGCGCGCCCGCCTTCAGCCACTGGCGGCGGAGGATCGGCTCGGGGGCGGACGTTGCCGTGACGACGACGTCGGCGTCGCGCACCGCTTCCTCGACCGTCGCGACCTCCTCGACACCGTCGAGCTCGGCAGCCGCGCGTCCCGGCGTCCGGCTCCAGGCAAACACGCGGTCGAAGTCGCGCACCGCCCGCATCGCCTCGAGGTTCGCCTTGCCCTGGATGCCGGCGCCGAGGATCGCAAGCGTCCGCGAATCCGCCCGGGCGAGCAGCCGCGTCGCGACCCCGGTCACGGCGGCGGTGCGCACAGCCGTGATCCCGCCCGCGTTCAGGATCGCGCGGGTCTCACCGGTTTCGCCGTCGAACAGCGCGACGAAGCCCTGGTGTAGATCGAGCCCACGCTCCGCGTTCGCCGGCGCAATCACCACGGACTTGAGCCCCCACAGCGGCGTCGCGCCACCGCGGTAGGCGGGCATCAGCCCCATCAAGCTCGGTGCTTCAGGCGGCCGCACGACGAAGCGCAACGGGTTGTGCACCTCGCCGCGCGCGAGTGACGCAAGCGCCTCGGCCATCACTTCGATGCACTCGCTCATCGGCAGGAGCCGACGCACATCGTGCTCGTCAATCACACGAATGCTCATGCGAAGAACCTCCCTATGCGGTCGACGTCGTCAGCAGAAAGCTGTAGCTCGCGCGCAGCAAGGATCGGGTCGAGTTGCGCCGCGCGGTTCGGGCCGCAAACCGCGCCGTCGACCCGCGCCAGCACCCACGCGAAGGCGAGTGCCGCCAGGTCGACCTCGCGCGCGTCGGCTTCCGCACGCAACTGGTCGAGCCCGCCGAAGACGCGATCGTCGACCAGCCGTTCGTACGGCCCCGGACGCATCGACATCCTCGAGCCTGCCGGGTACGGCTCGCCGCGGCGGTACTTGCCGGTCAGCCAGCCGCCCGAGAGCGGCCCAAACGGCACGTAGGCGATGTCGTGCTCGGAACAGAACGGCAGAACGTCCCGCTCGTCGGCGCGATCGAGCAGCGAGAACGAGTTCTGCAACAGCTCGGGCTCGCCGTACTGCATCGCTTCCTCGAGACTTGCGAGGTCGTAGTTACTGAGCCCCCACGCGACGATCAAACCCTCCGCGCGCAGTGCCTCGAACGTGGCGATCGTGTCGGCAAGAGGCGTAGCAGGGTCGGGCTCGTGCGCGAGGTAGAGGTCGACCGCGTCGACCCCGAGCCGCGCGAGGCTCGATTCGAGCTGGCGACGGATCCGATCGGGGGCGAGCCCGATGTCACCCGGCGTCCCCCCGGTCGAGTGGAAGACCTTCGTGGTGATCGTCGGCACCGCGGCGCGGTCTGCGCGCCATTCGCCGATCCACGACTCGCTGCTGCCGCCGCCGTACGCGTCACCGGTGTCGAACCAGCGGATGCCCGATGCCCAGGCGCGATCCATGATCGCGAACGCCTCCTCGCGAGGAATGCCCTGCCCGAAGAACTCCGGCACGGAGCCGATCCCGCCGAAGTTCCCGCAGCCAAGTGCAACGCCGTTGAAATTCATTCCGGCAGGTTCATCTGCGTCAAGTCGTTGCGCACGTCCCACAGCTCGGGGAAGAACGAGTGATGGATCAACCGGCCCATCACCTCGACCGGCGTGCCCTGCGTTCCGATGACATCGGCGCCGATCGTGCGCTGCACGACCTTGAAGTGGCGGACCCGCCAGACCGTGACGCGTTCGTCCAGCTCGATCAGCAACTCCGCGAGGTTGTACAGCTCGTCGAACTCGCGCCCGCGCGTATAGACCTCGATCAGCGAGAGGCCTGCACGCTCACGGGCCGCGTGGAACTCCTCGCCGAGCGGCTTCGCAACCCGCCGCATCTCGCGGAACCCCGGCGAGTCGAAGCCGCTGCCGTGACCGAGCACCTTGCGCACCTCGGTGTACTCCCACGGCGACATGTGCTCGAGCATGTCGAGCGCATCGGTGACGAGCTTGAGGCAGGCGACTGCTCGCCGCAACAGACGGTTGGCCGCGGGGATATCCCCCGCCTTGACGAGCGTTCCCGCCTCTTCGACTTCGTTCCACGCGAGCTTGAGCCACAACTCCGATGACTGGTGCACCGTCTGGAACAGCAGCTCGTCGCGGTGCACCCATTCGTCCGAGCCCTTCTGCAGCGCAAGCAGGTCGTCGGTACGCAGGTAGCGCTCGTAGTCGGAGCCACCTTCGCCCGGCAGGATCGGCTTTGCGAGCTCGTTCATGGTCTCGCCTCCGTTCCGTCGAAGATCTTCATCGGCAGGTCCGCGAGCGGCACGCCGCCGTCCGCCGTGACGAGCCACGTGTCCTGCATGTAGAGACACGCCTGCCCGTCCTCGGAGATCGCGTGCGGGTGCATCGAGAACACCATGTTCGAGCGCAGCTCCGTTTCGTCCCCCTCGCCGATCTTCGGCCACTCGATCATCGTCATGCCGATCGAGTGCCCGGTGACGTGGCCGAGCTTGAAGCCACGTTCGACGAAGCCCGTCGAGACGGCGCGATGCACGTCGTGCGCGGTCGCTCCGTCTTTCAGCGCGGAGCGTGCGGCGTCGTAGTACTCGACGTACGCCTCCATCATCTGCTTCGTCTCGTCGCTCGGCTCGCCCGCGCAGATCGCGCGCGACACCTCGACCCAGTGCCCACCCGGGCCTGCGACCTCGAGCGACGGCAGCACCATGTCGGTCTGCTTGATGCGGTAGTCGCCTGCGATCTTGAACTCCGGCAGCGCCGCGCCCTTGTCGCCGACGAGCACCATGTCCATCGTCAGACGGCCACAGCCTTCGTCGACGAAGTACTTCTCGCAGTGCGCGAGGATCTCGCGCTCCGTCTTGCCGGGAGCGAAGTGCTCGAGGAAGATCCTGAACCCTTCCGTGTTGATGCGCACGCTGTCACGCACGGACTCGAGCTCGCGCTCGCTCTTGACGGCGCGCGCGTGATCGAACTCGAGATCCCACGGTTCGAGCTTCGCCGCATCCTCGAGCGCGCGATAGTCGCGCACCGTCATCACGTAGTCGAGCCCGTAAACGCCAACGCGCTGCCCGCGCACCTTGTCTGCGAGCCACTCGCCCGGCTTGTCGACGAAGACCTGATCGTCGATCCAGGTCGTGCCGTGCTCGCCGACGTACGTCGCCTCGCGCGGGAAAACAATCGACGGATCGCCCTCGAGCGGCAAAAGCACGTACGCGTAGCGGTGCACGATCACGAACCCCGACATGTAGGTGACCGCTCCCTCGAACCCCGAGTACTCGTTGCCCGAGACGATCACCGCGTCGAGGCCGTCGCGCGCCATCGCCCCGCGGATCAGGCCGTAGCGGCGGTCGATCTCGTCCTGCGGCGTTATTGATCCCACGAAGCCTCCACTCCTTTCACCAGTGCCCAGATCGATTCATGTGTCGGCGTCGGTATGCCGAGCTTGCGCCCGAACTCCGCGATGCCGCCGTTCAAATAGTCGACCTCCGTCTGCCGACGCGCCTCTACATCCTGCAGCATCGAGGCCTTGTGACCGTAGGCCACCTCCGGCCGCGCGGCGTAGTCGATCAGCTCCTCGGGATCCGAGTCGAGCACGATCCCTTGCGCGCTCGCGACGGCCTTCCCCTCGGCGACGAGCTGAGACGCGAGGCGGCGCAGGTCCGGCCGCTCGCACACCCGCCCGTGGGTCAGGCCGGTCAGCGCGCCGAGCGGGTTCGTCGCTGCATTGAAGATCACCTTGCGCCACTGCGGGCCGCGCGCGTCCTCCACCGCGGTCGTCGGCATACCGCCGCGCGTGCACGCCTCGGCCAGCCGCTGCACCTCCTCGAACGGAGCGGGCTTGTCCTCGAAAGGACCGAACGTCGTGTCGCCCTTCACGTCCCACTGCACGACCCCCGGCGTGGTGATCTTCCCGGCGGGGAACGTCGTGCCGCGGATCACGCGCTCAACGTGACGCGCAAGCACCTCTTCGTTCCCGATGCCGTTCTGCACCGTCGCGACGCAACCGTCGGCAAACGCGTGCGCAGTCGCCGTGATCGCGGCCTCGGAATGCATCGCCTTAGTAGCGACAATTCCGAAGTCACACGAAGGGAGCTCCGCAGCGTTCGATGTCGCGTGGGGCCGCCCGACGACCTCACCGGCTCCGGTCAGCCGCAAGCCGTCGCGATTGATCGCGTCGACGTGATCCTGCGCCAGGTCGTATGCCCACACCTCGACGTCGTCGAGCGTCGCGAGATTCGCAGCGAACAGCGAACCGACCGCACCGCAACCCACCACACAAACTCTCATTCCCAGGAAGCCTCCCGACCCTTGATCAAGCTGTACATGGCCTCGTGCAGCGGCACGGGTACGTCGAACCGGTGCGCCTCGCGAACGAGTGAGCCGGTGATCATGTCGACCTCGGTCAGCCGTCCCGCCTTCACGTCTTCGAGCATCGACGGTGCATGACGATGCCCCCGCTGGGTCGCCAGCACGTTCATCTCCCACGGATCCTCGTCGAGCGTCACACCGGCCGCCGCGGCGACCGCCTTGCCTTCGTCCATCAGGTTACGCACGAGGAAGCCGAGGTCGCTCGGCTCCGCGAGCGCGGCGAAGTGTGGGTCGTGGCGCAGCCCCGTGATGGCGGCGAGGGTGTTCACCGTCGCGTTGAAGATCAGCTTCGACCACTGAGCGGGCCGTAGGTCGTCGAACGCCTCGGCCTTCAATCCCGACGAGTCGATCAGCGTCGCGACCGCGCGCGCATCCTCGACCGTCGTGCCACGGGAGGGACCGATCCACGTTGCCGTGTCGAGCACGTACTCGACGTGTGTGTCGGCGTATCGCGTGCCACTCATGAACGTCACGGCCGTCAGCAGGGGCCAGGCGCCGTGTCGCGCGACGATCTCGTCCGCCCCGATGCCGTTCTGCACCGTCATCAGGGTCGCGCCGGGCCAGTGGCCCGCGAGCCGCGCCGCAAGTGATTCGACGTCGCCGCCCTTCGACGCGATGATCACAAGGTCTGGCTCCGGCAGCGCGTCAGGGGACGCCGCCGCGGTTACGCGCGATGTGAACTCTCCACGACCACTGACTCGCAGCCCGCCCTCGTTGAGCGCGCTCGCGTGCTCCTCACGCCGGGTCAACACGGTCACGTCCGTGACCCGCGCCAGGTAACCGGCGAAGAGACTGCCGATCACGCCGGCCCCCGCCACGCAGACGCGCTTCACGTCGACCTCGGCCAGAATCGGAACTCGCGCCCGCCGGTCAGACCGGACGGGCGCAGAATCAGAACGAGCGCCATCAGCACGCCGACGACGATCACGCGTGTTCCGGCGGGCAAGTCGATGTGCCAGCCGAAGATCGACGTCCCGTTCTCGGCGACGGCGAGATACGAGTCGAGAGCGCTCACCGCGAGCGCGCCGACGACTGCGCCCCAGAGGCTGGTCGCTCCGCCGACGACGAGCATCGCGAGCGTGATGAATGTCAGGTCGAGATACACGCTCTCCGTGTTGACCGGCAGGAGGTGCACGTAGAGGCCGCCGGCGAGACCGGCGAGCAGCCCCGAGATCGTGAATGCGATCAGGCGCTGCCGGTACACCGAGGTGCCGACGGCGCGCGCGGCGGCGGCGTCCTCACGCGTCGCGCGCAACAGTCGTCCGAAACGACTGCGCGCGTAGGCATACGCGACGACGATCACGACCAGCGCGCCGATCGCGGCCTGGCGGAGCGTTGTCGTCTCGGGCACGGAGGAGAACGTATTCAGACCCGGCCCAATGCTCTCTTCGTAGCGCAGGAGGTTATGCGTGATCTCGAGCACACCGAAGGTCGCGATCCCCGCCGCGAGCCCGGACAGGCGCATCAAGGGCAGCCCAACCACGAAGGCGCAGATCCCCCCGACCACCGCAGCAAGCAGCAACGAGGTCAGATTGCCGGTCGCTCGGTCGCGAAGGAAGTGGGCGAGGTTCGGCATGATCGCGGGCTTCTCGCCGACCGGCACCGAGAGCACACCTGCGGTCCACGCGCCAAGCGCGACGAAGCTGATGTGCCCGAACGAGAGGACACCCGAGTTGCCGATGAAGAGGTAGAGCGCAACGACGATCGCGACCTTGACGAGCGCGTCGATGAAGTACGACGCGTTCGAGGTCGAGACGACTGCTCCCACGAGCGCGACCGCGATCACGAGCAGCGTCGGCCCCAGCAGCTCCTGCGCCCCGAGCAGCCGCCTCATACGCGCTCCGCCAGTTGCCGGCGCGTGAACAGCCCGCCCGGCCGCACGAGCAGGACGAGGATCACCGCCCCGAACACGAACGCCGGGACGTACTGGCTCTGATTCGTCGGCAGCGCGCCGCCGAGCAGCCCGGTCGCGAAGCCGATCGCAAACCCGCCGAGCGTCGCTGGGATCGGCCGGTTCATCCCGCCGAGCACGACACCCGCCAGCACGATGATCGTGTCGCGCAGTGCAAAGTCCGGCGTGACGAGCGGGTTCTGCACCGTGAGCATCACCGCCACGACCGCGGCAAGCGCGCCGGAGAGCAGGACCGCAACGCCGATCACGCGGTTCGCGCGCACGCCGAGCATGCGCGCGGTCTGGAAGTCCATGGACGACGCGCGCATGTGCAGTCCGATCGTCGTCCGCTCGAGCAGCAGCGACAGCGCGACGAGGCAGACGATGGCCACGACGACCGCGACGATCGTGATCTTCCGGATGTCGACACCGGAAACGGTCACCGGCTGATTGAGCGCGGAGAGCGAGGATGCGATCTTCCCGAGCGGACCGAACCAGAGCAATGCGACGCTCTGCAGCAGGAACGCAACTGCAAATGTCGCGACGAGCATCACGGCCGGGGAATGACCTCGCAAGGGCCGGAAGACGAGCCGGTCCATCAGCAGCGAGAGCACAAGCACCGAGGCAAAGCAGAGTGCGATCCCCGCCCACACCGGCCAGCCCCACTCGGAGGCGAGCGCCAGCGCGAACGCGCCCGCCATCACGAGCTGGCCGTAGGCGAAGTTGACGAGCCGCAGCACCCCGAAGACGAGACCGATACCGACGGCCATCAGCGCATAAATCGCGCCGAGCGCGGTTGCATCAGCAAGCGTCTGCCAGTCGATGTTGAGGAACCCAAGCGTCATGAGAAGTAGGCCGCCACGAGCGTCTCCGTGTCGGCGGCGCTTTCGGGACCGAGCGTCAGGCGCAGCGCGCCGTTCGCGAGGACGTGCGAGCGGTCGGCGGCAGAGACGGTGCGCTGCGCGCGCTGCTCAACGAGCAGCACTGCGAGGCCGCGCTCGCGAATCGCCGCGAGCGCATCGAAGACGATGTCGACGACCGCGGGCGCCAGCCCGAGCGACGGCTCATCGAGCAAGAGCACATCGGGCTCGGCAACCAGCGCGCGTGCGATCGCCAACTGCTGCTGCTGCCCGCCGGAAAGCGCGCCGGCGTTCCGCGCACGGAACTCCTCGACGATCGGGAACAGCTCGTACACGCTCTTGAGTACCCTGTCCGCCGGGCCGCGCGAGCGTCGCGCGGCGAGGCCGAGCCGAAGGTTCTCCTCGACGGTCAACTCGGCGAAAATCCTCCGCCCTTCCGGGACGAGTGCGATCCCGCTGCGCGCGATGTCCTCCGGCCGGCGGCCGCGCAGCGACACGCCGTCGAGACGCACATCACCGCCGACGATCGGCGCGACGCCCATGATCGCGTGCAAGGTCGAGGACTTACCGGCGCCATTCGCCCCGATCAGCCCCACGATCTCGCCGGGCACCACGTCGAACGACAGTCCGCGCACGGCTTGAACGCCGCCGTAGCGAACGTCGAGCGATTCGAGCGTGAGCGTGCTCATTCCTCGACCACCGCGCTCTCGCCGAGATAGGCAGCGGCGACGTCGAGGTTCGCGCGGATCTCACCCGGGGGGCCTTCGGCCAGGGTCGTTCCCTGGTCGAGCACGTGGATGCGATCGCAGATCTCCATGACCAGCGCCATGTTGTGGTCAATCAGGAGCACACCCGCGCCGTGCTCGTCACGCACCGAGCGAACGACCGCCGCGAACTCGGGCACCTCCGCCTCGGGCAAGCCGGCGGCCGGCTCGTCGAGCAGCACGAAACGGGGTTCGGTCGCGAGCGCGCGGGCAACGCCAAGCCGGCGCTCGTCGCCGTGCGCGAGGGACTCGGCCGGGGCATCCGCATACGCGGAGAGGCCGAGTGCGGTCAAAAGCGCGGCAGCTCGCTGCGCGGCGCGCCTCGGCGCCGCACCGACACCGAGGGCTGCAACCTCCACGTTCTCCCGCACCGAGAGCGAGCCGAACGAGTGGCTGTGCTGGAACGTGCGGGCGAGACCGTGCCGGCCGCGCCGGTGCGCCGACCAGCGCGTGACGTCGCTCTCGCCGAGTGTCACCGTTCCCGCGTCCGGGCGGTCGAAGCCGCTGAGAATGTTGACGAGCGTGGACTTGCCGGCGCCGTTCGGCCCGATCAAGCCGACGACTTCGCCGCGCCGGAGCTCCAGCGTGACGCCGCGCAATGCGGTCACCCCTTCATAGGAACGAGAAATGGAGGAGGCCCGGAGGGTTTCCCCGGGCCTCCTCTCCGACTCGCTCTGTTGTGCGTCGATCGTCAATCCGGCCGTCGTTAGATCTTGGGAACGACCTTGGCAACGACCGTGCCGACGAGGTGCGCCACGTTGTTCTGGATCTTGATCACGCGGTACTGCCGGCCGAACACGGTGTGGTACTGGGCGGAGAAGCTGACGAGGCCCGACAGCGTCGGCACCTTCTTGAACTTCTCCATCGTCGCGGCAAGCGTTGCCCCGGTCGTCGAGCCGTGGGAGCGGTTGATCGCCGCAGCCAGCCCGTCGATCGCGGCCGAACCAGCGATGAAGCCGCCCGTGCCTGCGTGCACCTGCTTCGCGAGCTTGTTCACCGCAGGATTCGGATCGTCCCCGAAGATCGATGCGAACGTGACGAAGTAGTAGTTCGTCACCTTCGGGCTCTTCGGGAGCCAGTACGTGCCGTCCCCGGCCCACGAGTTGAGGATCGCCGTGTTGTTACCGAGGCTGCGCAGTCCCGTGATCAGCGTCCCCAACGCACCGAACGCACCGGCCGTCGACGTGACGATCACGTCCGCCTTCTTGGCGTTCAGCCGGCTGATCGCGTTCTGAACATCGTTGCCGCCCAGCGAGTGGTAGGTCTCCTGGTCGGCGATCTTCCCGCCCAGCTGTGTCCAACGTGCCTTGAACGCCTGGACGACATTCTTGAAGTAGACGATCACGCCGTCGGTCGCGAGCGACGCCGTGCGCCAGCCCTTGCCCCACGCGTACTGCGCCATCGCCGAGCCTTCGTCCTGCGCGACGTTGCCGAAGCTGAAGGCGAGCTTGCCCTTCGCGCCGAAGCGCTTCGGCCCCATCTGGTCGGTGCCGATGCACGGAGCGATCGCGAGCACGCCGCGGTTGATCGCCTCCTGCACAACGGGCGCCGCGTAGTCGACGTCACACGTCGTGAAGATCACGTTGGCGCCCGAGCCGAGGAGCTTCAGCGCGCACGCCTTGGCGATCGCCGGCTTGTTGCCCTGCGTGTCGCAGGTCTGGATCTGGAGCGGGCGACCACTGACGCCGCCCCTCGCATTGATCTGCTTGATCCGCAGCTGTGCTGCGGCGAGCGCCGGGTTGTCGAAGGGAGCCATCGCGCCCTTGCTGTCGAACGCCCAGCCGATCACGATCGGCTTCGCGGCCGTGTTGCGCGCCGCAGCGGTCGCCGCGAGCACGACCAACGAGGCCGCGACGACGACCATGATGAGCCCCGCACGGGAACCCAGTCTCTTCATTTCGACTCCTTCACTGTCTGCCGCCGCAGTGCGACGGACGGGGGACCTGCCAACCAGCACTGCTCGAACGCTTCGCGTGCGCGTGCAAGCGTCTCCGTGGCCGACGCAGCCCAGAACGAGTCCGGGTACTCGGCGCCGAACGTGCCATCGTCGGAGAAGATTTCGATGTCGTACAGCCCGTCCCAGCCGGCAGCGTCGAGCGCATGCAGGATCCGGGGCAGGTCACCTGCGCCGTGGCCGGACAGCGAGCGGTCGGCCCAGCCGCGCGTCGGCTCACGGTAGTCGGCGATGTGCACACCGACGAAGCGATCGATCTCGCGCTCGATGTCGTCGTACAGCGTCGGGGTGTTCCAGAGGTGCCACGAGTCGAACTGGATCCCGAGCGCAGGCGGGTCGCCCGCGTCGCGGATCAACTCGACCGCCTCGGGGATCGACGAGACGAGCGTCCACTGCTCGCCGTCGATTCGCTGGTACGGCTCGAGCCCGATGCGAAGACCGAGGCGCTCGGCTTCGCGCGCGATCGTCGCGAGACCGTCGACGGCGATCGCCCGTGCCTCGTCGGCGTCGCGGCCGAGGCCGGTGCCGGTCAGGCAGACGATCGACGAGGGGCGGAAGGGCGCGAGCCGCTCGAGCGAGTGGCAGAACGCCTCGACGCGTTCGGCCGGCTCCTCTGGCCCGCCAAGGAGCGGGAGCGGGAGCACGGACGGGACGGCGGGGACGGCGGCGGCGGACTCGAGGCCGCTCGCGTGGAGCGCCTCCAGCGCCTCCGCGTCGGCGCCTTCACCGAGCTTCAGCTCCCAGACGCCGATCCCGTCGAGGCCCGCGGCCGCATAGTCGCGGACGTCCTCGGCGAAGCTCGAGCGCAGCGTCGTGATCTGGGAGACGGAGAGACGGGGTCCCGGCGGGCAGCTCGCCGAGGATGATCGCCTCCCGCAACTGCTCCAGGGCGAACTCGGCCATCGTCCGGTGGCGGATCTGGCCTTCGGCAGG
>JAYUEQ010000064.1:0-2232 GCA_043739205.1 Thermoleophilia bacterium | reverse complement strand
TTTGCGCAGCCACCGCGGCCCGGCGCGGCGGTCATCGCACTCGTGTACCTGGTCGTCGTCGGCCTGATGCGCGACGCGCAGGGTGGGGCAGCATCGGGGTACGCGCCGCTCGCAGTTCTTCCGGTCCTTTGGGTGGCGCTCTATGGCACCCGCCGCCAACTCGTGGCGTGTGTCGCCGGCGTCACGGCGCTCTTTATCGTGCCGCTCCTGGGCACGTTCGGCGGGAACTACCCATCGAGCGAATGGCGAAGAGCAATCCTCTGGACCGCAGCGGCGGCATTGGTCGGGTTCTCGACGCGCGCGCTGATCGAACGCCGGGAACGGGACGCGCGCGAGCGGGCAGCCGAACGAGATTTCATCGACGCGGTGATCGAACATGCCGGAGCGGTCGTGCTCGTGCTCGACAGGGAGGAGAGGATCGTTCGCTTCAACCCTGCAGCGGAGCGCGCGTCAGGCGTGTCAGCCGAGGAAGCACTCGGCCTGACCTTGTGGGAGCTCAATATTCTGCCCCCTGACGACATCGAACCGTTGCGGGTGACGTTTGCGCGTCTTCTCTCCCGGGAGGAGCCGGCGGAACACGAGAACTGGTGGATCGCCCGGGATGGGAAGCGCCGCGTTCATCGCTGGTCGAACGCAGTGCTCGCCGACGAGCGAGGCGAGATCACACACATCATCTCGACGGGAATCGAGGTCACTGCCCAACGGCGCGCCAAGAGCGAGCACGCCGCGCAATACGGTGTATCTCGGCTGCTTGCCGAACATCCACAAGCGACGGAGGCGCTCCCGCAGTTGTTGGAGGCACTGTGCGACACGCTTCATGCGCGAGTCGGCCTGGCGTGGGCGCCGAGCCCGGTCGCGCCCGAGCTCCGCTGCCTTGCCTTTCACGCCGCCCCGGGGTACGACGCCCCCGGCACAGCGCTCGCCGCCGGATCGGTGCAGGCAGGCGTGGGAGCGGTTGGGGAAGCCTGGTCGAGCCTGCTGCCGGTCGTTCCTACCGGCGCCGAATCTGCCGGCGACACACTCGACTCGGATGCCAGCGCGGCCCTGCGCCACTCCGTGGCCATCCCGATTGCTGACCAACAGGGTGACCTGATCGGCGTCGTCGAGCTCCTCGGCTTCGAGGCTGAGATTGCCCACGAAACGGTCGAGACCCTGGAGTCGATCGCGTCCCAGTTTGCGCAGTTCGTCGAGCGCGAGCGCGCCGAAACGTTGGCCGACCGCGAGCGAGACGAGTTCATCGCCAACGTCTCGCACGAGTTACGAACGCCGCTCACGGCGATCGAGGGCTGGCTCGAGATCCTCATGGAGACCGAGTCCGGACCGTTGAACGTCGAGCAGCTGCGCTTCCTGACGACGATCAAGCGCAACAGCGACCGCCTGATGCGACTGGTCGGCGACCTGCTGCTCGCCGGACAAATGGATGCCGGCTCACTCGAACTCGAGCTGGGCGACGTCGACGTCGTCGCGATCGCGGATGAGGCCGTCGACCTCCTCGGCGCGCTGGCGGCTGCGAAAGCGATCGAGCTGACGGTCGCGGTTGAAGACCGCGATCGGGACATCTCCCACACGGTGCTCGGTGACCGCTCGCGTCTCATCCAGCTGCTCACGAACCTGCTCTCGAATGCGATCAAGTTCACGCCGGACGGAGGACACGTTGACGTCCGAGTCGGTGCTCGCGATCGTGTGTGCGTGCTCCAAGTGGAGGACAGCGGAATCGGCATCCCCGTTGCGGAGCGCGACAAGCTGTTCACGCGCTTCTACCGCGCGTCAACTGCAACCGAGCACGGGATCAACGGCACGGGGCTGGGGCTCGCAATCAGCAAGGCGATCGTCGAGGCGCACGACGGCACGATCCGCGTCGGTGATTCGCCGCGAGGTGGCACATCCTTCGTGGTCGAACTACCGCTCGCCGTCGCAACCCAGGCACCACGATGACGGGAGCGCCCGTTGTACAGACGATCCTGGTCGCCGACGACGAAACCTACCGCGTCGTCGAGGCCCGCGACGGAGAGGAGGCGCTCCACCTTGCGCTCGACGAGGTACCCGATCTCGCGGTGATCGACGTGATGATGCCGAAGCTCGATGGTTGCGACTTGGCGCACCGACTACGGGCGAACGAGTCGACAAGTCGGCTGCCCGTGATCCTGCTCACCGCACGGGCGTAAGAAGGGACTGAACGACCTCTGGCGCACACTCGCGCTGGTCGACCTCGCCCGCCGCAAGAAGGGCTGG
>JAYUEQ010000063.1:0-3521 GCA_043739205.1 Thermoleophilia bacterium | reverse complement strand
CGCGTGATGCTCAAGAAGACGACGACGACGAGAATCGCGACCAGGAAGATCACGCTCGTCACCGTCGTACCCAGTCCGAGGCCGCCGACGGAGCGCGCCTGGGAGAGGAGATCGCCGAGCGATGCGCCGAGCGGCCGGGTCAGGATGTAGGCGATCCAGAAGGCGAGAACCGCATTGAGGCGGAAGCGATAGTGCGCGATCGCGACCGCCGCGATCACGGCGGCGAACAGGACCGCCGACCACGCGTAGCCCACGTTGAGGCGTTCCGCGGTCAGGTCGCCGGCAGCCGTTCCGAGCGCGAAGGTGAAGAGCACGGCCAGCCAGTAGAAGGCTTCACGCTTTGTCGTGTAAATCGTGTGGATCGACAGCGTGCGTTCGCTCGCGAACCAGATTGCGAACACGATTGCCAGCACGATGCTGAAGACGATCGTCGTCGTGACGAGCGAGACGCCGAAGTTGTCGGTCAGGTTGTCGGTGATCTGCGTGCCGACGACGCTGATCAGGACGATCCCGAGCCAGTAGATGCCGGGCACGTACTTGCGTAGGCGGAACTGGAAGAAGAGCGTGACGAGCAGCAGGCTGCCCGTGATGAACGTCGTCTTCGTCAGCCCAAGGTTGAGATTCGTCGCCAGGTAGTCAGACGCGGTCTCACCGACGGTTGTGCAGAGAACCTTGATCACCCAGAAGTAGAGGGTGACCTCCGGGACCTTGTTCAGCATCTGGCGGCGCAAGGGCATGAACGCGACAGCCTGCCAGGGCCGGTCTGATCGTCGTCTGAACGCGGAGCCCGGCCACCCGGCCGGGCTCCGCGCGAGGAGGGTGGCGCTAGGAGACGATCAGGGTGCCGTGCATCCCGGCGTCTTCGTGCCCGGGGACGGAGCAGTAGTAGTTGTACTTGCCGGCCTTCAACGTCACGAACACCGTCGTCGTGCCATGAACGATCGTCGCGGTCTTGCCGAGCTCGTGCTCACCGTTCTCGACGTTCACGTTGTGCTTGATCGCCGAGCGGTTGAGGAAGACAATCTTGATGCGCCCTGCGTGCGCGTGAACCGTCTTCTGGTCGTAACGCAGCCCGGAAACGGGAGCGCTCAGGTGGACGACGCTGCTGACCGCGCCCTGGGAAGCGGAGGAAACGGCAGGTACGGCGATGGCCGCGACAACAGCAGCGGTGAGTACGAATGTGCGCAAAGTCACTCCTCTGGATGGGGAATCTCTTTCGAGCCCCTAAAGTGCACGCTGCGGATGAGCGGCTGATGAACGGCGAACTACGCCGTGAGCGCAGCAGGCCGCTCGGCGCGGCGATACTCGACCGTGTAGCCGAGTGAACGCGGCACGGCGAGGAGGCCCTCGAGGTCGAGCTCGATCGTCGCGCCTGCCTTCTGCGTGACCTCGTCCTCGATCGGGAGGTCGAAGTCGTCAGCGCCGAAGTCGAGCGCGCGGAACGCATCCTCGTTCTGCGTCAGCACTGACGTGCGCACATGCTTGACGTTGTCGAGGAAGATCCGCGAAAGCGCGATGTGCCTCCGGTACTCCTGCGGGGAGATCTCGACGCCGGCGAACTCCGTCCCATACGGCTTGTACGTCCAGCAGAGAAACGAAAAGAGCCCGCCCGTCTCGTCCTGGAAGTCGCGCGTGCGCTGCAGGTGCTCGAGCCGCTCGTCGAGCGTCTCGTCGAAGCCGATCACCATGGTCGCGGTCGTCTTGAGGCCAGCCTCGACGATCGCACGCTGCGCCTCGAAGTATTCGCGCACCGTGTACTTGAACTTTGCGTGACGCTTGCGGAAGTCCTCGGTGAGGATCTCGCTGCCGCCGCCGGTCACCCAGTGCACGCCCGCATCGCGCAGCCGCGCGGCCGCCTCGGCGTGCGTGAGCTTGGCATGGTCGGCCAGGTAGAGGAACTCCGCGATCGTCAGCGCGTAGAACTCGACGCGATCGCCGTAGCGCTCGCGCACCGCCGCGAACAGGTCGCAGTAGTAGTCGAGCGGAAGCCGCGGATTGAAGCCGCCGTTGAAGCCGACGAGGTCGCCGCCCACCTCGAGCAGCTCGTCGATCTTCGCGAAGACGTCCTCGCGCGAGAGCACGTAACCACCTTCCTGGTTCGGCAGCACGTAGAAAGCGCAGTAGTCGCACTGGGCGACGCAGACGTTTGTGTAGTTGATGATCCGCATGACCATGTAGGTCGCGTGGTTCGGCTCGTGCCACTTCGCGCGCGCGTCTTGGGCGAGCTTCATCAGCTCGTCGTCGGAGGCGTGCAGCCAAAGCTCCCGTGCTTCCGCGACGCTGATCCGGCTGCTCATGCGGGCACCGCCTCTTCGACGGTGACTTCCTCGGGCGCGAGCGTGTCCATGAACGAACTGACGGAGAAGACCGCATTGCCCGCGCCGGCGACGCCGTAGCCGGGCGGCGGCTTGAGGCCGTGCTTCTCGAGCGTCTCGCGGTAGGCCTCGAGCAAACGAATGTGGTACTCGAGCGGCGCGCCGTTCGGGTTGTCGCGGCCGAGCGGCGTCGTCGGCTCCGGGCACCACGTCGTGAAGCGCGGCGTGATTCCGCGGCTCATGAAGAAATCGAGACCCTCGGTCGTCGATGCGATCGCCTCGTCGACCGTCTTGAAGCCGAACGGCTCCGCCATCTCGACTCCGGCGACGAAGTTCGGGATCACGAAGCGCGCACCGAACACGTCGGCCGCGTCGAAGATCCGCCGGTGCCACTCCTCGCGGCCGACGTAGCGCTCCTTGCCCGGCGAGATGATCTCGAACAGGCGCTTGTCCCACACCTCGTAGTTCGGGTGGTAGATCGTGATCCCGTAATCCTTGTAGCGCTGCACATCGGCCTTCGGGAGCGCCTGCGCGACGACCTTGCCGATCCAGCGGTTGGGGAAGCGCTCCTCGATCGCCTGCGCATACCTCCCGTAAAAATCCGCCTCGGCGAGCCCGTCGACGGTGCTCGTCACCGAGCCGCCGGTCAACGTGTACGCCTTGGAAATCTTGTCGGTGTCGTAGCGGTCGATGATCGCGAGCGCCTCGAGCACGTCGTCGACCGGCTTCACGCCGGTGTAAGGGCGGCCTTCCTTCTTGTGCTGGCGCCAGTTGTGGTTGATGTCGCAGAACTGGCACTCCTCTTTCGCGCCGAAGTACTGGCAGAGCCGCAGCACGGTGAGGTAGATCAGGTAGCCCCACTGGATCGTCGGTGCGGTCTCCATCACCGTCTTGCCGTTCTCGAGCTCGTGGCGGTAGTACTCCGGCATCGGCGGCAGTCCGACATCGGCGATCACGCGACCATCGAGCGACAGTTTCAATCCGGTCTCGTCGAGCGCGATGCGGTACGGCGAGTCGGGGTTCACGCGCACGGAGACGATCGTGCGGCGCAGGTCCCACGGGCCGCCGGTCAGCGCGATCTCCTCAGGCGGTCGGCGGAGCGCGGCCTCGCCTAGCTGCGTGAGCGGCTTCTGGTCGAACGAGAAGATGAAGTACGACTTCGGCTTGATCTCGCCGTCGAGGTTGTCGCTGAGAGCCGAGGTGTCG
>JAYUEQ010000062.1:0-8245 GCA_043739205.1 Thermoleophilia bacterium | reverse complement strand
CAGAACCGATTCGATGCCGTGGTACGTCGGGCCGACGCTGCTCGAGCATCTCGAGACCGTCGAGATCTTCGGCGACCGCAACACGCAGGACCGCCGTTTCCCGGTGCAATGGGTGATCCGCCCGATGGCGGACGAGCATCACGACTATCGCGGCTACGCCGGCCGCGTGGCGAGCGGCATCTGGCGCGCGGGCGACGAGGTCGTCGTGCTGCCGTCCGGCCTGCGCAGCAAGGTCGCCTCGGTCGATGCGGCCGGCGACGTCCTCGAGGACGCGCTGCCGGGCCAGTCGGTGACGATTCGGCTCGAGGACGACGTCGACGTCTCGCGCGGCGACCTGCTCGCCGATCCGGAGCAGCCGCCTGTCACGGCCCGCGAAGTGACCGCCCGCGTTTCGTGGATGAGCGACAAGCCGCTCGAGGATCGCTCGCGCCTGCTGATCAAGCACACGACGCGCACGGTGCCCGCTCGCGTCGACGAGATCGTTTCGGTCGTCGACATCCTCACGCTCACCGATCAGGCCTCGCCAGGCAAGCTCGAGCTGAACGATCTCGGTGTCGTCCGCTTCCGGCTCGCCGAGCCGCTCGCCGTCGATCCGTATGCGCGCAACCGCACGACGGGAGCATTCATTCTGATCGACGAGTCGTCGAACGACACGGTCGGCGCCGGCATGGTCATGGAGGCGACCGCGTGAGCGCGCGTTCCCGCCCCGAACCTGATTCGGTGTCAGCCGAACCAGATTCAAGAGGTTCGTCCCGTACCGCCCATCCCTATACCGACACGCACGTGATCGACTCGCGCGCGCCGCGCACGAACCAGACCGTCGTCGGGGTCGTCTCGGTGCTCGCTATCGCGACAGGCTGGTGGTGGCTGCTCGCCTTGCTCGCGTTGCAGCTCGCGGTGGGGCTGACATTCGGCCGCCGCTACTGCCTGCCGTGCCTCGCGTACTTCGAACTGATCCAGCCGCGCTTCGGCGAGGGCCCGCTTGAGGACTCGCGACCGCCGCGTGCTGCGAACATCGTCGGCTTCGTCGTCCTGTCCGCTGCGTCGATTTCGTACGCAGCAGACTGGGTCACCGGCGGCGTAGTGCTCGGCCTGCTCGTCGCAGCGCTCGCGCTGCTCGCCGCGGTCACCGGCTTCTGCACCGGCTGCGAGGCGTACAAGCTCGGCTGCCTGCTGCGCGGCAAGCCATTCGTCTCCTGTCCGCTGCCGCCGCGCGCATGACCTGGGAGCTCTCCATTGCGGGCCTTTTGATCGGCGCCCTCGTTGGGATGACCGGGATGGGCGGCGGTTCGCTGATGACGCCGACGCTGATCCTGATCTTCGGCTTCAACCCGAAGACGGCGGTCGGCACGGACATTCTCCATGGCGCGATCTTCAAGTCGTTCGGTGCGATCCGTCACCGGCAGCTCGGCAACGTGCACGTGCCGCTCGCGCTGTGGATGCTCGTCGGCTCGGCGCCGCTGTCCCTGGTCGGCGTGCAGATCGCGAGCTCGTTCTCGGAGTCGACACAGTCGACGATGAGCAAGGTCGTCGGCGGTGCGCTGATCCTCGGCGGCATCGGCTTTGCGATCAAGGCCTTCCTCAAGGGCTATGTCGGCGAGGAGCAGCTGCACCTGACGACCCGCCAGAAGGCGATCGCAATCTTGATCGGGGCGTCGTGCGGCTTCGTGGTCGGGCTGACCTCGGTCGGCTCGGGCACGTTCTTCGGGCTGGCGATGCTCCTGCTGTATCCGCTCGCCGCCCGACGGATCGTCGGCACCGACATGCTTCATGCGGCGCTGCTGCTGTGGGTCGCGGGCGCTGGCCATCTGATCCACGGCAACGTCGACCTGCATGCGATGGCGTGGCTCCTCGTCGGCTCGATCCCCGGCGTGCTCCTCGGCTCGCACTATTCGATCCGCGTCCCGGAGCGCGCCCTACGGATGAGCTTTGCGGTCGTCCTCGTGCTCTCGGGCATCAAGTTGCTCGAGGTTCCCGCAGCGACGCTGATCATCGAGATCTCGGCCGGCGTCGCCGGGCTCGTGCTCGCGACGGTGATCGCGAGAGCCGCGCGCACGCGGTATCTCGCTCCTGCCACCGAGTAGGCCCGCGGCATACGTAGAATCGCTCGTTCGTGGCCCGGGTCATGTCGACGGCGGTCGTTCTCGCCCTGCTCACGGCGACTGCACTCGCGTTCGTGATCACCGAGAGTGCGAAGCTCGAGAAGTCACCGATCATGGGCACGAGGGTCACGCCCCTCTTCTCGCCGGCCGGCGTCACGACCAAGCAAGCCGACGTGATCTTCCGCCTGCGCACCACGGAACGGATCGAGGCCTGGGTCCAGGACAGCGGGGGGAACCGTGTGCGTGACCTGCAGGCACCGCGCACGTTCAAGCGCGGCACGCGGCTCGACCTCGTCTGGGACGGCTTCACCGACGGCGGCGTCCTCGTGCCCGACGGGGTCTACATGCCCGTCGTGAAACTGCTGCGCTCGCATCGCACGATCGTCCTGCCGAGCGAGATCCGCCTCGACACGAAGCCGCCGGTGATTACCGTGCGCCACCCGCAGTACCCGATCCTCTCGCCCGACGGCGACGGCCGGCGCGATTCGTTCACAACGACCTACCGCACGAGCGAGCGCGCACATGGGATCCTTTTCGTGCGCGGCGCGCAGGTCGAGTACACGCGCAGCCAGAAGCAGGTCGGCGAGCTGCACTGGAACGGCAAGCTCGGCCTGCCGCCGCGAGCCGTGCGTCCCGGGCGCTATCTGCTCACCGTCGCTGCACGCGACGAGGCAGGCAACCAGTCGAAAGCGTTCCCGTTCGCAATCGCGCAGGTGCGCTACATCACGCTCGCGCGAGATCGCGTCGTCGTGCGGCCCGGCGGGAAGTTTGCGCTGCGCGTCTCGGCCGACACGCCGTCTGTGCGCTGGACGTTGCACGGACGTTCCGGAACGCAGCGCACCGGGACGCTCCGCTTTACGGCGCCCAAGTCGGCCGGTGTGTACAGCCTGTACGTCACCGCCGGCACACACGCGGCGAAGTGCACCGTGGTGGTCGCATGAGCCGTAGGCTCGACGGAGGCGGCAACAGATGAGCAGCGGAGCCGCACAGGCGGCAGGCACGCTCGGCGCGCTCGGGCTCGCGCTGCTGATCGCCGCGCCGCGAAAGGACCTGCGCATCGCGGGTCTCATCGCGTGGGCGCTCGGCTGCGGCGGGCTCGCCATCTACCTCGCGCCGCATGGCCACCATCGCGTGCTCGCCGCCGCGGTCGTGTTCGGTGTGATCGCCGCGGGCGCCGGCGGCTGGGTCTTTCTACGCGTGCCGTGGTTGCTTGCGCTCGCGACGCTCGCCTGCGTTCCCGCACGCATCCCGGTGCACGTCGGCGCGACCCAGGCGAACCTGCTGCTCCCGTTGTACGGCGTCGTCGCCGCGGCGGCGATCGCGCTTGCGTGGGACCTGTTCGGCGACGCACCGCGGACGCGCGAGCTCGGCAAGCTCTCGTGGCCGCTCGCTTCGTTCGTCGCGTGGCAGGGTGTCTCGATCTTCTGGTCGAAGGACGTGCGTCAAGGCGCGATCGAGTTGCTCTTCTTCGTGTTGCCGTTCGGGCTACTTGCAGTCGCGCTCGCGCGCCTCGTCTGGTCGCGCGGGTGGGCGCTGACGCTCTACGTGCAGCTCGCGGTGATGGCGCTCGTGTTCGCGGTGATCGGGATCGTCCAGTACGAGACCCGGAACATCTTCTGGAACCCGAAGGTGCGCGTCGACAACGCCTACGCGCCGAGCGGCTGGTTCTACCGGGTGAACTCCGTCTTCTACGACCCGTCGATCTATGGGCGCTTCCTCGTGATCGGGATCCTCGCGAGTCTCGTGGTTGTCCTGCGCCGGCGCGGTGACCCGCTCTGGTCGATCGCCGCCGGCCTCACGATCGTGATCACGTGGGCCGGGCTGCTGCCGTCGTTCTCACAGTCGAGCTTTGCCGCGCTGATGGCGGCGACGTTCGTTGCGGCGGTCGTTGTCTGGCGCGAACGGAGCCTGCTGCTCATCGGCCTGGCCGTCGTCGTGCTGGTCATCGGGGTGCTGGGCTCACCCTCGATCCGGCACAAGGCCTCGCTCTCGCACGTGACCAGCGGGCGGTCGACACTCGTCTCGACCGGCCTGAAGGTGGCGCTCCACCATCCTGTCCTCGGCGTCGGCGTCGGCGGCTTCAAGCGCGCCTACGCCGATCTGGCGCATCTCAAAGGCAAGAATCCGAAGGCGGCCGCGTCGCACACGACGCCGATCACGGTCGCCGCCGAGAACGGCTTGCCCGGCTTGCTGCTCTTAATCTGGCTCCTCGGGACGGCGTTCCTGCTCGCGTTCCGTCGGCTCGGCGCCGGCTTCGACGGCAGCGCCCGTCTTGCATTCGCACTAGCCTTGGTCGCGATCGCCGTGCATTCACTCTTCTACAACGCCTTCTTTGAGGATCCGACCGTCTGGGGGCTCTTGGCCCTCGTGGCCGTCGGCGCGCGGACCGTCGAAGGGCAGCAGCCGGCGTGATCCGCATCATGATGCACATAGTGTATGCTTTGATGCGATGAGAACGACGGTTGACGTCCAGGATGAGCTGCTCCGCGAGGCGAAGCAGCGCGCTGCGCGAACAGGCAGGACGCTCGGTCAGGTGGTCGACGATGCTTTGCGGGTGCTCTTTCAGCGGGCAGACCAGGCGGCTTCTCGTGGGCCGCTCGAGCTTCCGACGTTTCGCGGAACGGGTCTTCAGCCGGGCGTGGATCTCGACGACAGCGCAGCGCTGCTTGATCTGATGGAGCGCGACGCCTGATTCTCTTCGACGTCAACGTCCTTGTTTACGCACATCGAGAAGACGCCCCCGGGCACGTCAGGTACCGCGATTGGGTTGCGGGGCTCGTGGCCGGACCGGAACCGTTCGGTGTCGCGGACATCGTCCTCAGCGGGTTCATGCGTGTAGTGACCCATCCGCGTGTCTTCACTGAGCCGACGCCGCTCGACCGTGCGATGGCGTTCTGTGGCGCCCTGCGCGACCAGCCGAACGCGGTCGTGATTACGCCGGGCGAGCGTCATTGGAAGATCTTCACGCAGCTCTGCGAGGGCGCGAACGCGCGTGGCAATCTCGTGGCCGATGCGTACCTCGCTGCGCTCGCAATCGAGAGCGGCAGTACGTGGGCCACCGCCGATCGCGACTACAGCCGCTTCTCCGGACTGGCCCTCGCGCACGCCCCGAACGGCGGGGGATCAGCGTGATCGACAGTGTGAAGCGGGCGCTCGTGCTTGCACCGCATACCGACGACGGCGAGTTCGGTTGCGGCGGGACGATGGCGCGCCTCGTCGCGGCGGGCGCGGACGTGCGCTACGTCGCGTTCTCGATCGCGACGCGCTCGCTGCCGGAAGGGTTCGCGCCGGATACTCTCGCGCGCGAAGTAAAGGAGGCAACTGCGGAGATCGGGATCCCCGCTGCGAACCTCACCGTGCACGACTTGGACGTGCGCACGTTCCCCGATCACCGGCAGGAGATCCTCGAGCTGCTGATCGAGATCTGGAACGACTGGAAGCCGGACTGTGTGTTCATGCCGTCGCATCACGACGTGCACCAGGACCACCAGACGATCGCGAACGAGGGCCTGCGCGCGTTCAAGCGCACGACGATCCTCGGCTACGAGATCCCGTGGAACAACTTCGACTTCTCCTATCAGGCGTACTTCGCACTGGAGAAGGCGCACATCGAGCGCAAGGTCGCCGCGCTCGAGAAGTATGCGTCACAGCAGCACCGCCGCTACGCGAACGCCGAGTACGTGTGGAACGTCGCACGCACACACGGCATCAATGTGAACCGCGAGTACGCCGAGGTCTTTCAGGTGTACCGCGTCGTTGCCTAGGTGGGTGGCGGGGTCGCCGGCCGCAGCCGACGACGATTTCGCGATCTGACAGCGCAGGCATATAGTCGGGACAGTCGTCCCTCAAGGAATCGGTACGGGCCTTCTGTCCGGCCGGAGACCCTGGTCGGCGCAAGCGAATGAGTCTCGTCGAGTGTCGAGGCGTGCGCGGAGCGGGGGAAGATCTCCTTCCCCCGATATCAGGGGAGGTCGAGATGAATCGTCGGACTCTGCGGCTCGTTGTCGTGGTCTTCGCAGCTCTTGCCGGGATGTTCGGCACGGCGCACGCCGCGTCGGCAACGCCATCGCTCACTGTGAGCCCCGACACGTTTCCGAGCGGGCAGCACGTCACGATCACAGGCACGGGATTCACTCCGAATACAGACGTGACCGTGTGGTTCGACTCGAACGGGGACGGCGCCTCCGGACTGGTCGAACCTTTCGGGGCGCACGAGCCATCGGATCTCGTCCACACAGACTCTTCGGGCGCGTTCTCCGACCCGATGACCGTGATCAGCAACCCGGGAGCGCACACCGTCCGCGCGGGGACTCCGCCCGACGGAACTCCACACTTCGCCGAAGCAGACGTCACGATCGGAAAGTGCTTGTTCCAGGAGTGCACGATCAACGGTTCGTTGATCGTGTGCATCCTCGGCTACTCGCCGAGCGACCTGATCCACGACTGCAAGACCCTCGATTCGAGCTACACGAACCCAACAGGCGTCTACAACTTCAAAGATGTCGGGCCGAGGTTCGCGGGCGCCGGTGTCCTCGCGGCCGCAGTCAACGATCTGAACCCCTTGTTCCTGCCGGGGCCTGGCTGTGCCGCAATGATCGCCGCGATTGCACGAGCCCAGGGCGCTCCGTTTGGGAACTCCGTCCCGGGCCAGTTCGATCTCTTCCAGCCGACGAGGGGGTTGACGAACATCGCGTGCGGGCCGCCGTTCGGGCCCGTGCCGCCTATCGGCTACGAGTTGGGTCTCTACATCGCGCAGGCGACGATTCAGTCGAACCTCGACGGCAACCCGCAGCCCGACCCCGCGATCGCAGACGCGCAACTCATCGCGGCCGTCGTCGCGGCGGTACAGGCATCTGCCGCCGTCGCAGATCTGGCTGCCCAGGCAGCCGGCATCCCGGCAGGCGTGACCTACACGACGATCATCCTCGCAGCGCAACACGCGTTCGCGACCGCAGCAGTCGGTGGAGCACTCGCCTGTGGTTTCGTCAACTACTACTGCGGCGGGTCCGACATCACCGCAAACATCATGCATCAGAACATTCAGCAGATGCTCCTCGTCCCCGTTCCGTTTCTCGACACGCGTTGGGGCGACATCATCGGCTGGTCGCTCCCCACCTGTCACAGCAACGTCTTGCCCGCAAAGGATCCGATCACGGGCGAGTACGCAAAGGGGATCTGTGAGCAGCCGGGCCACGAGACGGAAAGGACGATCCCCGGATCGGCGGGCCCGGACAACATCGCGGGCTTCCCCCGGTGCGCCACGGGCACGGTCGTGGGGCGCAGCATCGGTTACGACGGGGACATCTCGTTCGACGTGCAGGACGGCACCCCGTATCCCGCCGGCACGATCGACCCGACCACGGGGGCGGCATATCCGCCCGGAACGATCGACCCCAGTTCCGGGCCGACGGTCGCGCCGCTCACGAATTACCACAACTACGAATCGGGAGAGGGCGGATCGCCTGCCCCGGGCGGTATCGACGTCGAGGTTCCGCTCACCGACCGAGGCAGATTCCCGCTCGCGCTCGTCCTCGGAGGAACGCGGGTCACCGTCTGCGGGCACTGGGTCGCGGACATGGCCGAGTCCTGGAACGAAATACACCCGATCACGTCCTTGACGATCCTCGCGGGTCCAGTTGTCGACACGACACCGCCGGTAATCACCCCGCACGTGAGCGGCACGCTCGGCAACAACGACTGGTACACGAGCGACGTTGCGGTCAGCTGGACCGTGACCGATCCGGAGACGGCCGTCTCTGCGTCGCCCGGCTGTGATGACATCTCGATCACGACCGACTCAACGGGTCGCACGTTGACCTGCACGGCGACCAGTGGCGGTGGGACGTCTGAGCAGTCGGTGACGGTCAAGCGAGATACGACCGCGCCGGTGATCGGGCACGGCGTCAGCCCGCCTGTCGACGGGTTGAACGGGTGGTACGTGACCGCTCCGACCGTGACATTCACCTGCTCGGACACCGGCTCCGGCGTCGCGAGCTGTGTCGCGAACGGCGACAGCAGCGGTTCGGTGACGCTCGGGGAGAGTGCGACCCCGCAGACGGTCGCAGGCATCGCCACCGACAACGCCGGCAACGTCAGCAATGACTCGGCGTCGGTCTCGGTCGATCTGTCCGACCCGACGATCG
>JAYUEQ010000061.1:0-2655 GCA_043739205.1 Thermoleophilia bacterium | reverse complement strand
CTCGAGCGGCGAGGCGATCACGACGGGCACCCGTTCCACGGCATCCTTTTATCCGTCCTGGGAACAAACCGCTTGCTGCTCCGGCGTCGGTAGGCTTCCGCCGCCATGAGGATCGGTGTTGCCAAGGAGATCAAGCCGGACGAGTACCGCGTCGCGCTGACGCCTGCGGGCGCGCTCGAGCTGATCAACAACGGCCACGAGGTCGCGGTCGAGACGGGCGCCGGGCTCGGCAGTTCGTTCCCGGACGATGCCTACCAGCGCGTCGGTGTCCAGATCAGCTCGGTCGAGGACGTCTGGGAGCGCTCCGATCTCGTCCTCAAGGTGAAGGAGCCGATCACTGTTGAGTACAAGAGACTCCGCGAGGGCCAGATCCTCTTCACCTATCTGCACATCGCCGCCGACGAGCCGCTGACGCGGGCGCTGATCGATTCCGGGATTACCGCTGTCGCCTACGAGACCGTCGAGTTGCGCGGTGGACTGCCCCTGCTCGCGCCGATGTCGGAGGTCGCGGGCCGCCTCGCACCGCAGGCGGGCGCCTACTTCCTCGAGAAGCCGCTCGGCGGTCGCGGGCTGCTGCTCGGCGGCGTGCCCGGTGTGGCGCCCGGCAAGGTCGTGATCATCGGCGGCGGTGTCGTCGGTTACAACGCGGCCGTGATTGCGCTCGGCCTCGGCGCGCAGGTGACCATCCTCGACCGCTCGATCGATCGAATGCGCCATCTCGAGGAGGTGCTCTCGGGGCGCGTGACGCTCCTGATGAGCTCGAGCCTGCAGGTCGCCGCGTCCGTCGAGGACGCCGACCTCGTGATCGGCGCGGTCCTCGTGCCGGGCGCGCTCGCCCCAAAGCTCGTGACGCGCGAGATGATCACCGGCATGAAGGAGGGCGCCGTGGTCGTCGACGTTGCGATCGACCAGGGTGGCTGCTTCGAGACTTCACATGCAACGACTCACGCGGACCCCGTGTACGTCGTCGACGGCGTCACGCACTACTGCGTCGCGAACATGCCCGGTGGGGTGCCCATCACCTCGACGAAGGCGCTGACGAACGCGACGCTGCCGTACGTCGAGGCGATCGCGAACAAGGGCCTGCGCGCGGCGGTTGCGGCCGACCCGGCGCTTGCGCGGGGCGTGAACGTGATCGAGGGCAAGGTGACCTACGAGGCCGTTGCCGAGGCGCACGGCCTCGACTACACGCCGCTCGCCGGCGTCCTCCCGCTCAGCGCCGTCTGACCGGGCTGGGCTACGCGCTCGGCGTTTCGGCGGGCTCGGGCTTGTTCTTCTTCGCGCCCGGCTTGGGGCTCACCCGGACGACGAGCCACGTGACGCCCGCCGAAAGTGCGATGAGGCAGACGATGAAGACGGCGATTCCGAGCAGGCCCAAGATGTTCGCGATCACGGAAGTAGGATAGCCGCGTGGCTCGGGCGTGCGTCATCGTGCTGGACGCTGTCGGAGCGGGCGAATTGCCGGATGCGGCTGAGTTCGGTGACGAGGGGTCGAATACCCTCGGGAACGTCGCTCGCGCCGTCGGTGGCCTCGACCTGCCCACCCTCGAGGCGCTGGGCCTCGGAAACATCGAGCCCCTGGAGGGCTGTGCGCCCCAGCCGGGCGCCCCTGCGATTGCAGGACGGTTGCTCGAGCGCTCGAAGGGCAAGGACACGACCACCGGCCACTGGGAGCTGATGGGGATCGTCACGCCCACTGCGATGCCGACCTACCCCTACGGCTTTCCGGATGACGTGATCGATCCGTTCATGAACCGGACCGGCCGCGGCGTGATCGGCAACAAGCCGGCGAGCGGCACCGAGATCATCCAGGAGCTCGGTGAAGAGCATCAGCGCACGGGCAAGTGGATCGTCTACACGAGCGCCGATTCGGTCTTCCAGATCGCAGCACACGAGGAGACTGTCCCCCTCGATGAGCTCTACGACGCGTGCAAGGTCGCCCGCGAGATTCTCACCGGCAAGCACGCGGTCGGGAGGGTGATTGCTCGGCCCTTTCTCGGCGAGCCCGGCTCGTATGAGCGGACGCCGCACCGCCATGACTACTCGCTCGAGCCCCGGCGCCCGAACTACCTGTCACTCATCCGCGACGCCGGCCACAAGGTCTACGGCGTCGGGAAGATCGGCGACATCTTTGCGCACCAGGACATCGACGAGGAGTTCTCGACGAAGTCGAACGTCGAAGGGATCCAGAAGACGGAAGAGCTCTTGCGCACCGTGGACAGCGGCTTGATCTTCACGAACCTCGTCGAGACCGACTCGTTGTGGGGCCATCGCAACGATCCCGTGAACTTTCATCGCTGTCTGCAGGACTTCGATCGGCGACTGGGTGACCTGCTCGACGCGCTGCGGCCGAACGACCTGCTGATCCTCACCTCGGATCACGGGTGTGACCCGACGACGCCCTCCACCGACCACTCGCGGGAGCACGCGCTGCTGCTCGCCTACGTCGAAGGGCGAAACGCAGCGGGCCGCATCCATGCGGACGGCGAGTTCGCCGACATAGGCGCGACCGTCAACGCGTGGCTCGGCGGGAAGTCGGCGCCGCGCGGCGTGCCGGGGACTCCGATCGTCGAGTCGACATGAGCCGCAGTCTCGATCGAGGCAGCAAAAGATGAGCGACGCCGATTTCCGCCTCGACAATCCGATGCTCGTTCG
>JAYUEQ010000060.1:0-9439 GCA_043739205.1 Thermoleophilia bacterium | reverse complement strand
TCGTGTAGTGCTCGGAGTACGCGACACGCGGCGCGTCGCCTGGCGGCGTGAGCACGCACCTCAGCACTACGTCGGGTACGTGACCGTCACCGAGCAGAGTGTGCGGCTTGCCGGCCGCGAGCACAGCACCGGTATCGAGGTGTCGATGTCGATCCCGTACGACGCGATTTCCCAGATTCGCGTCGCACGGGATGCCGCCGAGGAGGTCGTCGGCGAACGGGCTGTGGTGCTCGAACTGCGTGAGGACTCGCCGATCTTCGTCCGGCCGCTCCAGACCGGGGCGCTCAGCCTCGACAGCTTCGCCCGCAAGCTCCGCCCGACGTAGAGGCTTGATGTGGGACTGCGTGGTCGCGGGGATGGCTCAGACCAAGCAGGTCGCACGGGTCGGGCGCAGGGCATAGCGGTGCCTACGTTCAAGCCCGACCACGTTCTTCAAAGGTGCAGCGAGATGCGCCGCGTCTGAGCCACCATCCGCGGCTGCGCGTGCGTCCCACATCGAGCCTCTAACTACTCGGACTCGAGCTGGCCATGCTGGAGCGCGTAGCGCACGAGCTCCGCACGGGTGGAGAGCTGCAGCTTCCGCATGATGTGCGCCCGGTGCGTCTCAGCTGTGCGCACCGAGATGTAGAGCTGCTTCGCAATCTCCTGGTTCGTGTGCCCGAGCGCGAGCAGTCTCAGCACCTCGCGCTCCCGGTCGGAGAGCGGGTCCGCGGCGACTGCCGCCTGCGCGGCTGCATCCGCCGCGACCATCCGCGCGCCGAGCGCGGGATGGACATAGCGGTTTCCGGCAGCGACCTCGCGGACGGCCGAGACGACCTCCGCGTCGATCGCTTCCTTGAGGACGTATCCCCTCGCCCCGGCCGCGAACGCCTCGCGCACGTAGCTCGGGTCGTCCTGCATCGAGAGCATCAACACCCTCGTCTCCGGCGACTCGTGCAGCAGCTTGGGCAGACCGTCGATCCCGCTCTCGCCGGGCATCGTCACGTCCAGCAGGACGACGTCCGGCTTCGCGGCACGCACCTCGAACACCGCGTCCCGCACGTTCCCAGCATCGCCGACAACCTCCATGTCCTTCTCCGCGCCGAGGAGCAGCCGGAGGCCAGAACGAACGACGGCGTGATCGTCGACGACGACGATGCGGATCACGAGAGCGGCACCTCGGCAACGAGACTCGTGCCCGTCCCGCGCCCGGACTCGACCGTCAGCCGACCGTCGAGCAGCGCCAGACGCTCCCGCATGCCCGAGAGACCGATGCCGCCCCGGGCCTCTTCCTCCTCCGTGAAACCGTGCCCGTCGTCCTCGACCAGCGCGGAGACAACTCCCGAACGGCGCACGAGCAGAACACTGACGCGTCGTGCGCCCGCGTGCTTGGCGATGTTGGTCAGCGACTCCTGCACGATCCGGTACAGCGTCGTCTCGACCTCGGACGACAGACGCTGCTCGCCGAGCTGCGACTCGAACACGACGTCGATCCCGGTTGCCTCCTTGAAGGTGACGACCAGCCGCTCGAGCGCGACGACGAGGCCGAAGTCGTCCAGCGCCTTTGGCCGCAACTCGACTGCGAGGCGGCGCACATCCTGCAACGTCGCGACCACGAGCTCTCGCAACTCCGCGAGCGCCATCGGGACGTCGTCGGCGCGCTCGACGGCCTTCAGCCCGAGCAGGACCGATGTGAGCGCCTGGCCCGTCTCGTCGTGGAGCTCTCGTGCGAGCCGCTTCCGCTCGAGCTCCTGACCCTCGATCACGCGGCGTAGCGACTCGCGCTGGATGCGGCGCGACAGCTCGACCGCAACCGCGGCACGCTCGCCGAAATGCTCAGCGATGCGCAGGTCGGCGTTCGTGAACCGCGGGTCGCGACCTCTCCGGTCGTGCGCGAACACGATCCCGATCGGCCCTTCGCGGGTGACAAGCGGCACGTAGAGGCCGGTAACTGCACCGAATTGGCGGGCGACATCCTGCACGACCTCCGGATCGTCGAGGACGGCGTCGACCCGCTCGCTGCGGGCGCGCTCGAGCACGGCCCCCGCTTTCGAGACACGCGGAAAGACCTGGTGGAGGAGCTCGTCGGCTTCGTCGCCGGCGATCGCCTCAATCCGGAGGCCGTCCGGCACCGGGAGCGCGATCGCGACGATCCGCGCGTCGAGCAGATCGCGAAGCCGTTCGACCACGAGCTGCAAGAGCCGCGGCAGGTCGAGCTCACCCACGAGCGCGGAACTGATCTCCTGCAACGATTCGAGTTGCCGTGACCAGCCGGTCGCCGATTCGTACAGTCGCGCGTTCTCGATCGCGACGGCGGCCTGCGCCGAGAGGAGCGTGACGAGCTCCTCGTCGTCGCTGTCGAAGTCGGCGCCGCCTTCCTTCTCGGTCAGATAGAGGTTCCCGTAGGCGACGCCGCGGAGAACGATCGGCGTGCCGAGAAAGGTCTTCATCGGTGGATGACCCGGCGGAAAGCCGACGGAGCGGGGATCCTCGGCGAGGTCGCGCAGGCGCAGCGTTTGCGAATCAGTGATGAGCGCCCCGAGGACGCCTCGGCCCCGCGGAAGGTCACCGATCACTCTCCGAGTCTCCTCATCGATGCCGTGCGTTATGAATCGCTCGAGGCTCGTCCCGGACGGGTCGATCACCCCAAGAGCCGCGTATTGGGCTCCGGTGACGAGCGCTGCCGCCTCGACGATCCGCTGGAGCACGCCGTCCAGCGAGAGCTCGGAGTTGATCGCGAGACCGGTCTCGATCAACGCGCGTAGACGCGTGGAGTGCTGGGTCGGCACGCCTTCATCGTCGCAGAACCCATCGGGAAGCTCACCAGGTCTTCGGCGATGCGGACGCCGAAGGCCGCGCGATCCTGATGCGAGCATCGACGGCGACGCAGCCATCGGCTCTCGCGAGCACCGGGTTGAGGTCGAGCTCCGAGACCTCAGGTAGCTCCATCGCGAGCCGCGACAACCGGTGCAGTAGATCTGCGAGCGCGACCCGGTCGGCCGCCGGTGCGCCACGCCAGCCGTCTACCAGCTTGCCCGCCTTGCCGGTCCCGATCAGCTCGGCCGCATCGACGTCCGTGAGTGGCGCGAGGGCGAAGTTCGCGGAGCCGATCAGCTCGGCGAGCACCCCACCCGGGCCAAATGCGACGAGCGGGCCGAAGACCGGATCCTGCACAAGGCCTGCGAGCAGTTCGGTGCCTTCCTTCAAGTACTGCTGGACAAGAACCGGCCCTCCGATGCGCGCGGCGACTGCGCGGACCTCGTCGGCCGTGCGGACATCGAGGACGACGCCCCCACTCTCCGTCTTGTGTGCGCCGGCGACTGCGGTCTTGACGACCACCGGCAGACCGAGTTCGACGGCAGCCGCAGCCGCCTCATCCGGTGTGTTCGCATGCTGTTCACGAACGAGTGGGATGCCGTAGGCCTCGAGCAGCGCGTGTGCAGCTGCCGGCTCGAGCCAGCCTTCCGGCGCGGCGTCGACGATCGCGCGCCCGCCCGCCGAATCGACGTCGACTTCAGGCGTGGTGCCCGCCGGGCGCCGCAGCCAGGCTGCGCGCTGCGCGACGAGGCCCAGGGCGCGAGCGGCCGACTCCGGGTACTCGAAGCCTCCGTGCGACGAGCCGTCGGCGCTCATCACGACGGAGAGCAACGGCTTCGGTGATGTGCTCGCGTAGCGCGCGAGCAGATCTTCCACCGCCTTCGGGTCTTCGACTACCGGCGGGACGAACAGCGCGATCACGGCGTCGATGTTCGGGTCGGCGAGGATCAACGGGATGGCGTTCTCGTAGGAGGACGCGTTTGCCGAGCCGAGGAGGTCGACCGGGTTGGCAAGGCTCGCTTCGACCGGCGTCACTTCGGCCAGCGCAGCGCGCGTCTCGGCACTCAACTCGGGCAGCGCAAGGTTCTGCGCCTCGCACGCGTCGGCGCAGAGGATGCCGAGCCCACCGGCGTTGGTGACGATCGCGACACGATTGCCCGCAGGTGCAGGCAGTGCGGTCAACAGCACCGCAGTGTCGAGCAGTTCCTGGAGGGTCGATGCGCGGAGCACGCCTGCCTGGCGAAACAGCGCGTCGACGACCGCGTCGGAGCCGGCGAGCGCCGCCGTATGGGAGGCAGCCGCGCGGGCACCTGCCTTGCTCGTGCCGCTGCGCATTGCGAGGATCGGCTTCGAGCGCGCGACGCGGCCTGCGATTCGGGCGAACTTGCGAGGGTTGCCAAACGACTCGAGGTACAGAAGGACGACGTCCGTCTCCGGATCGTCCTCCCAGTACTCGAGCAAGTCGTTCGACGAGACGTCGGCTTTGTTGCCGATCGATGCGAAGGCGGAAAGGCCGAGTCCGCGTGCATCTGCCTGCTCGAGCAGTGCGAGCCCGAGGGCGCCGCTCTGCGAGGAAAACGCGACACGGCCGGGCGGGAACGCCCGGCGCGCGAACGTCGCGTTCAGGCGCCGTGCCGTCGATGCGACGCCGAGGCAATTCGGTCCGATCATGCGCGCGCCGTGCGCACGAACAAGCGCCAGGAGCTCTTCCTGCCGCGCGAGCCCCTCAGAGCTCGTCTCGGCAAAGCCCGCCGAGATGACACAGAGCGCGCGCACGCCGGCGCGCAGCGCAGTGCCGGCAGCGTCGATCACCTGCGCACCGGGCACGCAGATCACCGCCAGGTCGACAGGGTTCGGGATGTCTTCGACGGAGCGGTAGCCGGGCACGCCGCCGACCGGGTCGCCCTTCGGGTTCACCGGATACGCGGCGCCTTCGAAATCGGCTGCGATCACATTGCGGAAGAGCTCGCCGCCGATCGTCCCCCGACGTGCTGAGGCGCCGATCACGGCGACGGAGCGCGGCTGGAAGAACGACGTGAGCGAGGCCGCGACCGCTGAATGGTCGCGCTCCGCAATCCGGTCGAGCACCTCAGCCGAGGATGTGAGTTCGAATTCGACCTCGACAACGCCGCCCACGAGGCGGCGCTGAACCTCGAAGCCGGTATCCCCGAAGACGTGCAGCATCGCCGCGTTCTCGGGCAGCACCTGGGCGACGAAGCGCTCGACGCCTTCGACGCGCGCGTGCGCCGCGAGCCGTTCGAGCAGCCGGCTGCCGATACCGCGGCGCTGAAGATCGTCGGCGACAGCGAAGGCGACCTCGGCCCGCGCCGGGTCGCGGAGGCGCACATACGTCCCGAGCGCGATCACGCGCGAGGTTCCCTCGTCGTCGGCAAGCTCACCGACGAGCGACAGTGACTCGTGTCCGTCGCCATGCACGAACCGCTCGACCAGATGCGCGTTGACGCTCACCGCTCCCTGGAAACGCAGGTGGAGGGTGTCGGGCGACAGTCGCCCGAAGAAGTCCACGAGCGCGAGTTCGTCGGCAGGCGTCGTCGCCCGCAACCGGAGCGTTGAGCCGTCCCGCAGGACAACGTCTTCCCGTACGTCGATCGCGACCATGCCGACAGTCTCGCCGACACCGGTCCGGCTCGCGTACGCCCCGACCCGTCGAAAAGCTACGGAAAACTACGGAGGTGACCGAGCGTGCGCCCCGATTCCGCGCCGCCCCGGCTGCGGCACGATCGGGGTGTCTACACGAGGAGGGAACGAATATGAAGCCCATCGTCCTTGCAACTGACGGGTCGCCCTCTGCCGCCGAAGCGACACTCCATGCGATCGAGCTCGCCCGCGCGCTGGATGCACCGCTCGTCGCGGTCGCGGTGGAACATGTGGACGTTCCGTCGTACGGCTACTACGGCTATGCCGAGCTCGTCTCGGAGATGACGAAGATGGAACGGACGCATGTCGACGAGACCCTTGCGCAGGCGCAGGTCGTCGCAGCCGAGGCCGGCATCCCCTGCGAGATCATCCATGCCACCGGACCCACTGCCGAGGCGATCTGCTCTGCCGCCCGGAAGTGCGACGCGCAGATGATCGTGATCGGCGCCCACGGCTGGGGGACGATCGGCCGGCTCTGGCACGGCAGCGTCTCGACAGCCGTCGCGCATGTCGCTCACTGCCCGGTACTCGTCGTTCGCGGCGGGCCTGAGATCCTGCTCGATCCAACGCTCGCCCACCGCGAGGCGGCCGCCAAATGACGCGCACGCTCGTCGCGTACGCCAGCAAGCACGGCTCGACCGAGGAAGTGGCGCGCGCGATCGGAGTGGTCGTCCGCGACGCGGGTCATCACGTCGACGTCCGTGACGCCGAAGCCGTCACGGACGTCGAGCCCTACGACGCGGTCATCCTCGGCGCCCCGCTGTACATCGGGCGTTGGCACGCGGGAGCGCGCACCTTCCTGCGTCGCCATCGCACCGCGCTCGAAGAGCGCCCGCTCGCCGTGTTCGCGCTCGGCCCGCTCACGCTGGGCGAGACGCAGATCGCCGACTCGCGGAAGCAACTGCTCAGCGCCCTCGCGCACCTCGAGGTTTCACCCGACCTCGTGACGATCTTCGGCGGTGCCGTGGATCCGGCGAAGCTCCACTTCCCGCTCAACCGCATGCCGAAGACAGACGCCCGCGACTGGTCCGAGATCGAGGCGTGGGCGAGCGACGTGGCTGTCGAGATCGCCGACTTCACGCGCGCCGAACGGGTATGACTTAGCGGAACTACTCGGGGAGCGAGCGATGAGCGAGCAAGGTCAGCCGCCGTCACGGAGCCACCAGATCGCTGTGCAGGAGGCGAAATCGCGCCTGCGCGAGAACGGTGGCTACGAGACCGTCCATCAGTCACCCGGTCTCGAGCTCGGCGTCTACGTTCTCGTCGCCCCGGAGCCTGACCGCCAGCAGCCCCACGACGACGACGAGGTGTACGTCGTGCTCGAAGGGCGCGGAACGCTCGAGGTCGAAGGCGACCGCTACGACCTCACCGAGGGCGACTCCGTCTTCGTCCCCGCGGGCGCGGAGCACCAGTTCGTCGGGTACGAGCAGTTGAGCGTGCTCGTGATCTTCGAGAAACGCGCGCAATGACAGCCTCGACGCTTTCCCCGGAGGACGTCGACCTCATCGATGCCTACTGGCGCGCCGCGAACTACCTGTCCGTCGGTCAGATCTACCTGCTCGACAACCCGCTGCTCCGAGAGCCTCTGCGCGCTGAGCACGTCAAGCCGCGCCTGCTCGGTCACTTCGGCACGACGCCCGGGCTGAACTTCATCTACGCGCATCTGAACCGCACGATCAAGGCGCGCGACCTGTCTGCGATCTACATCACCGGCCCTGGTCACGGCGGCCCGGGCCTCGTCGCCAACGCGTATCTCGAAGGCACCTACTCGGAGCTCTATCCGTACGTGTCCGAGGACGAAGAGGGCCTGCGCGCCCTCTTCCGCCAGTTTTCGTTCCCGGGCGGGATCCCGTCACACGTGGCGCCGGAGACACCCGGCTCGATTCACGAAGGAGGGGAGCTCGGCTACGCCCTTTCGCACGCGTTCGGCGCGGCGTTCGACAACCCCGACCTCCTCGTCGCCTGCGTCATCGGCGACGGCGAGGCGGAGACCGGCCCACTCGCGACGAGCTGGCACTCGAACAAGTTCCTCAACCCCGTGACCGACGGCGCCGTCCTGCCGATCCTGCACCTGAACGGATACAAGATCGCGAGCCCGACCGTGCTCGCGCGCATTCCCGAGCACGAGCTCGTGTCGCTCTTCGAAGGTTACGGCTGGCGGCCGCTGATCGTGACGAGCGAGCTCGGAGAGACGCCTGCACACGCACACGAGCGCTTCGCGGCGGCGCTCGACGAGGTGCTCGACGACATCCGCCGCTTCCAGGAGCAGGCTCGCTCTGGGCGCTCGACGGATCGGCCGCAGTGGCCGATGCTCATCCTGCGAACGCCGAAGGGCTGGACGGGTCCTCGCGAGGTCGACGGCCTGCAGGTCGAAGGCACGTGGCGCGCGCACCAGGTGCCCGTGCTCGGCGCGCGCGAGGACGATTCGCATCGCGCAATCCTCGAAGAGTGGATGCGCAGTTATCGCCCCGAGGAGCTGTTCGAGAACGGCAGGCTCCGCGCTGACCTGCGCGCCCTCGCGCCGCAGGGCGACCGTCGCATGAGCGCGAACCCGCACGCAAACGGCGGCATCCTCCTTCACGACCTCGTGCTGCCGGACTTCCGCGACTACGCCGTCCCAGTCGCGGAGCCCGGTAAGACCTCGAGCGAAGCGACGCGCGTCCTTGGTTCGTTCCTCCGTGACGTGATCACGAAGAACGCAACGACGTTCCGCCTCTTCGGGCCTGACGAGACCGCGTCGAACCGCCTCGGCAACGTCTTCGAGGTGACCGCACGTGCGTGGGACGCCGAGCACGAGCCGACGGACGTCGAGCTCGCCCCGGACGGGCGCGTGATGGAAGTGCTCTCCGAGCACCAGTGCCAGGGCTGGCTCGAGGGCTACCTCCTGACCGGGCGGCACGGCCTCTTCAACTGTTACGAGGCGTTCATCCACATCGTGGACTCGATGTTCAACCAGCACGCCAAGTGGCTCAAGGTGACGCGCAACATTCCGTGGCGGCGCCCCGTCGCCTCGCTGAACTACCTCCTCTCCTCCCACGTCTGGCGCCAGGACCACAACGGCTTCTCGCATCAGGACCCCGGCTTCATCGACCACGTCGTGAACAAAAAGTCGGAGGTGATCCGCGTCTACCTACCGCCGGACACGAACACGCTGCTCTCGGTCGGCGACCACTGCCTACGCTCACGCAACTACGTGAACGTGATCGTCGCCGGAAAACAACCGTCGCTGAACTACCTGTCGATCGACGAGGCAATCCTTCACTGCACCCACGGCGTCGGCATCTGGGACTGGGCCTCGACCGACGAAGGCGGAGAGCCAGACGTCGTCCTCGGCTGCTGCGGCGACATCCCGACGCTCGAGACGCTCGCCGCCGCGGCGCTTTTGCGCGAGCACCTCCCCGACCTGAAGGTGCGAGTGGTCAACGTCGTCGACCTGATGCGCCTGCAGCCCGATCGTGAGCACCCGCACGGCCTATCGGATGCCGAGTTCGACTCGCTCTTCACCCGTTCGAAGCCGATCGTGTTCGCCTACCACGGCTATCCGTGGCTGATCCACCGTCTCGCCTACCGCCGGGCGAACCACGACAACCTGCACGTGCGCGGTTACAAGGAAGAAGGTACGACGACGACGCCGTTCGACATGGTCATGCTCAACGACCTCGACCGGTTCCACCTCGTGATCGACGTCGTCGACCGGGTGCCCGGCCTGGCCGACCGCGCCGCGCATCTGCGCCAGCAGATGGTCGAGCGCCGCCTGGCCGCCCGCGCCTACACCCGCGAGCACGGTGACGACGATCCCGAGATCCGCGACTGGACGTGGCCCTACTGAGCGGCGACGTCCTCGTCGTCAACGCCGGCTCGACGAGCCTCAAGTTGAGCGTCGTCGGCGCGGACGGTGCGTCACGGCCGGTTGGATCGCTCGCCGACGCACCCTCGGTGGGTGTCGTCGGGCACCGCGTGGTGCACGGCGGTGATCGGTTTTCGG
>JAYUEQ010000059.1:0-25416 GCA_043739205.1 Thermoleophilia bacterium | reverse complement strand
CGAGGAAGTTGAACTGCGCATACGGGCGATCACGGAGTACGGCCATCTCAGGCTCCTTTGGTCGTTGGGCGTTTCGGCGGACGCGCAGGCTCGCGCGCCACCCAGACGAGCTCGTCGTAGGCGAGCTCGAGCTCCTCGATCGCAACGTCGGTCGCGGACGCGTTGAACGACGGGCCGGTCCAGCGGCACGGCCAGGCGCCCTCGAGCCGCCAGGAGTTCACGACCTCGCCGCCCGCCGAACCGAGCTGGTGGATCGTGACGTCGCGGCGGTCGGCCTTCCCGCGCAGAATGTTCCGCCGCCAGTCGAAGAGCTCGGTCGACTGCGACAACGCGCGGCGCAGCACGATCGTCTCGAAGCGGCGCTCGTCCTCGGGCAGCGCCGGGGCTGTCCCGGAGTTGAGCGGCCCGACCTCGCTGAACCCGAGCTCGCGCTTGCCGATCAGGACACGGAAGTGACTCGTCCCGTAGAGCAGCTGATCGGGAACCGGCATCTCGTCACGACGCTACTCCTTCAGCCGCGCCGGTTGGCGCTCCGCCCAAAGCAACGTCAGATAAGATATAGGGATGGAGACAGCCGGCACCCTCCTGGCCACCGCCCGCCGGCGGCACGGCCTGAGCCAGAGCCAACTCGCTGCGCGGGCGCGCACGAGCCAGGCAGCGATCTCCCGCATCGAACGCGACCTCGTCTCCCCGTCCGTCTCGACGCTCGCGAACCTCCTCGACCTGATGGGCGAACGCCTGACGCTCGAGACCGAGCAGATCGACTACGGCCACGACCGGAGCCTTTTCAAGCGCACGCTTCGGGAAACGCCCGAACGCCGAATCGCGAATCAGGCATCGTGGTCTCGTGGGATGAACGAGTTGAGACGTGCCGCCCGACGCTGAGACGTTCGATCCGATTCCGCTACTCGAAGCGCTCGCCGGCGCACGCGTCGACTTCGTGGTGATCGGTGGCGTTGCGGGCGGGTCGTACGGCTCGACCTTCGGAACCTTCGACGTCGACGTTGCGTATGCGCGCGATGGCGAAAACCTCGAACGCCTTGCAGCTGTCCTCGACTCGCTCGGCGCGACACTCCGGGGGGCACCGCCCGACCTGCCATTTCGACCTGACGCAAAAACACTCGCGAACGGCGCCAACTTCACGTTCACCACGCGGCTTGGATCGCTCGATATTCTCGCCGACCCCGCTGGAGCCCCGCCCTACGGCGACCTGAGGGCGGCGGGCACGAAGATCACCGTCTCCGGGCTGGAGATCATCGTCGCCTCCCTCGACCACCTGATCGCGATGAAAGAGGCGGCAGGTCGGCCGAAGGACAAGCTGATGGCCACCGAGTACCGCGTGCTTTCGGACGAGCTGCGCGCGCCACCCGAGGCGTAAGAACCGAATCGTGCTCGGTGAGCATCACTCGCCGAAGCGAAGGGCCGCCTCAGGCGATCCAGGCGCAGCCGTTCCAGTACACCTCGATGCGGCGCGGGAACCGACGTGCCTCGACATGTAGCTCATCCGGTAGCCGTCCCATCGTCGCTGGAACGTAGACCTCGAAGCCGGCGCTCTCATCCACTCGCCGAAACTCAGTCTTCGCCGGAGCCTCCGTGGCCGCACGGAGCGTTGCGAAGCCTCCACCGCAGCAGCCATTGCGCCTCGTCCAGACGTACAGGCGACCACCTCGCTCCTGAATGAAATCGACAGCCGAATCGGGCGCAACGAGCTTCATCACAACCAAGCGTACGCCCGAGGCGGAAGTCGTCAGGCCGCGAGAAGACGGTCGAACTCGGCGGTCCCAGGAACGATGTGCGCGAGACGCGAGACGGACGAGAACCCGCGGTCAACCGAAACGAGCGCGTCGGCGCCGCTCGCGATCGCGGTCGCGGCGAGGAACGAGTCGAAGGCCCCGAGCGACTTCGAGCGCTCGAAGATGCGCAATCCCGCTTCGACGGTCGCCTCTTGGCTGACGAGCAGAGGCGCGAGCAGGTCGGCGAAGCTGCGGGCCGACTTCGCAGCCTCGGCCCTGCTCTGCCGACGAGCCCGGACGTGGACGAACTCCTGGATCACCCCGACCGTCGTCGTGCCCTCGATGCGACCATGGGCGATCGCCTCGAGCAACCTCAGACTGTCGTCCCGAACAGGGTGCACGTCCCCGGTGGCATACACAAGGATGGTCGTGTCGAGGACGATCACAATCCGCCGGAGCGAATCTCGTCGAGTTCGGCTTTGAGATCTTCCACGCGTTCCGGAACCGACATCGGTGGCGCCGCCATGATCGCCGCGAGAGCACGTCGCTTCTTGTCGAGATCGACAGGGAGCGCGGCGTCGATCGCGTCACGAATGACCGCCGCGACCGAGAGCCGACGCTCGAGCGCAACAGCCTCGAGCCGGCGGTACCGCGCATCGTCGATCAAGATCTGCAGTCGGCGGTTCAACATACACATACGGTAGCATGTGTATCTTAACGTCCGGCCTCCCCCAGGCTCGTCATCGGCCGGGTTGGCCAGTCACCTGTGACAATTCGCGCACAAAGCTGCGCCGCTTTCGATCCTGCGCGAGGCAACTGTCGCGGGCTACTGTCGCAGGGTGACCACCACGGTCCCTTTCGCAGTCGCTCGCAGCGGACGCCATCTCTTTGCGGTGCTGTCGGCGTTCTGCATCTTCGCCGTCGGCTGAACGGTCGACCGCGCCCCCGTGCGGGGCGCTGCCACCGAATCGACGTCGTTCTCCCGACGCGGATCGGGCCGCTGATGAGAAAGAACGAGCAGGCGACGTTCGCGGCCGGTTGCTTCTGGGGTGTCGAGGCTCAATTCCGAAAGCTCGAGGGCGTGACAGCGACGCGTGTCGGCTACACCGGGGGCACGGCGAGCAACCCGACCTACAAGCAGGTGTGTAGCGGGCGAACCGGTCACGCCGAGGCCGTCGAGGTGACGTTCGACCCGGCGCTCATCTCGTACGAGGAACTGCTCGCCGTGTTCTGGTCGAGCCACAATCCCGCGACGCGCAACCGGCAGGGGCTGAACATCGGCTCGCAGTACCGCTCGGCGATCTTCACTCACTCCGAGGCGCAGGAAGCGGCGGCCGAGGCGACGCGCGAGCACGCTAAGGGCTCGCTGCGCTGGCCGCGCAAGACGATCGCAACCCAAATCGAACCGGCTGGACGCTTCTACGCGGCCGAGGAGTACCACCAGCAGTACTTCGAGAAGTCGGGCCGCTCGAGCTGCACCGCATTGCTGCGGGCCGGTTAGAGGCGTTCGATCTGACTGCCGCCGACGATCGCGTCGCGGCCGTCCGCATAACGCACCAACGCCTTGTGCGTCCCGTCGTAGTCAGGCCCGAAGAGGATCAGCGTCGCGTCCTCCCCACGCACGCGGCACTGCTCTGTTCCTTCGGCATCAAGCCCGCGCCAGATGCGGATGAACGGGTTGTGCTCCCACTCCTCGCCGATCGTCGAGGGCAGCGTGTGCCCCGGATGGATGCGCGTCTCGTGAGGAAGGCCCATCAGCCGGCTCATGATCGAGTCGTACTGGTCGCGGTAGCCGCTCGGGCCTCCACCCATCGTTCCGCCGACCGTGCCCTTGAAGAGACAGTCGGCGGTCAGACAGTCGGTGCCGTTCACGAGCAGCGCGAAATGGTCGGGGCAGTGGCCGGGCGTTGCGATCGCCTCGATCACGAGCTCGCCGGAGCGCACCACGTCGCCGTCGGCGAACGTCTCGTCGATCGGCACGCCAGCCTGCTTCGTCAGTTCGCTGCCGACTACCTTGACGCCGAAGCGCTTCGCGAGGCCGATGACGTCCACGACGTGGTCGCCGTGTTGGTGCGTGACGAGAACGTGCGTGATCGTGATGTCGTGCTTGTCGATGAGCGCGAGCAACGGCTCCTCGACGCCGTTCGAGTCGACGAGCACGCCGTGTCCACCGTCACCATCCGCGACGAGGTAGGCGTTCGACGTCCACTCCGGATGTTCTGCACGCTCGAGGATCATGAGAACTGGATCACGCTCCGGATGCCGTCCTGGGCTTCCATCAACTCGAAGCCGCGGTTGACTTCGTCGAGGGTGATGCGATGCGAGATGAACGACTCGGCGTCGATATCGCCGTCGAGCCAGCGCTCGACGAGCGCCGGGACGCCGTCGCGTCCCTTGACACCGCCGAAGGACGAGCCGGCGACCCGACGCCCGGTGATCAGGTAGCGCGGGACGATGTCGAGCGTTTCGCCCTTGCCGGCGACGCCCGCGACCGTGCAGAGCCCCCAGCTCATCCGCGCGGACTCGACTGCCTGCCGCATGACGTTGACGTTGCCCGTCGCCTCGAAGGTGTAATCGGCGCCGAAGCCGCCGGTCTCTTCGAGGATCCGCTCGACCGTGTCGGGCCCGCCGAGCATCGTCTCGGTCGCTCCGTGCTGGGTTGCGAGCGTCAGCCGATCCTCGGAGAGGTCGACGCAGATGATGCGCTCCGCGTCCTGCAGCCGGCAGCCGATCACGGCGCCGAGCCCGACCATCCCTGCGCCGAAGACGACGCACGTCGATCCCGCTTCGACGTTCGCGGTGTTCATCGCTGCGCCGAGCCCCGTCGTGAGCCCGCACGCAAAGAGCGCCGCACCCTCGAGTGGCGCTTCAGGGTTGATCTTCGCGAGCGCGACCTCGGGCATCACCGTGTACTCGGCGAAGGTCGACGTGCCCATGAAATGACGCACAGGCTCGCCACCGATCGAGAGACGTGTTGTGCCGTCGGGGAGGTAGCCCTTGTTCTGCTGCTCGCGAATCGCGAGGCAAAGGTTCGTGCGATCGCTCAGGCAGTGGATGCACTCGCGGCACTGCGGCGAGAAGAGCGTGACGACGTGATCGCCAACCCCGAGCGAGGTAACGCCGTCGCCGATCTGCTCGACGACTCCCGCGCCTTCGTGCCCGAGCACCGTCGGCGCGTATCCGGATGGATCGGCGCCCGAGGCGGTGTACAGATCGGTGTGGCAGACGCCGCAGGCGACGAGGCGGACGAGCACCTCCCCCGCGCTCGGCTCCGCGAGCTCGACCTCACGCACGACGAGCGGCGCTCCGAACTGCTCCAGCACGGCGGCCCTGATCTGCATCCCGCGATCCTACGGTCGGTTCGGTCGGCGAGGGGCAAGGTTCGGGCGGGGCGCGCCGTGCGCGCGTGTGACCAGATCGTGGACGAGGTATCAGCGAGAAGCAATTACACGGTCGTGCCGTTACGTGGTCGGCGCAACTCGTCGAGTTGCGCGTTGGTCAACTCGACCTCCCAGCCCGCCAGGTTCTTCAGTCGCGCGCGACGAACGACATCCTCGAGCGCAGCGCGGACCGTCCCGGATGGGCCGGACGTTCCGAGGATTTCCCCGGCCCGTCGCAGCAGTTCCTCGTCCAGATAGATCGATGTGTGCTTCGCCATGGCCCCAGGCTAGCCCCACAGACGGGATAGGCCGTAGCCGGCGTCGAAACGGCGTCGGCCGCCTGCCTCACCGCGCCGCGCACTCCCGGTCTGGCAAGGTCTCAACAGTGAGCACACCGCCGCCGCCGCCCGCTCCCCCGTCCACTCCCGCGAAGCCGCGCTTCCGGCCGGGCTGGCGCTGGGTCGCGTTCTTCGTCGCCCTCCTCGCGCTCAACTACTACACGGCGAGCCGCGCGACGCAGCCCGCGCCGCGCGTGCGCGTGCCGTACAGCCCGTTCTTCCTGCAGCAGGTCTCCGCGGGCCATGTGGTCTCGATCACGTCGAAGGGCACGGCGATCCAGGGGATGTTCAAGGCCGCAGAGAGCTACGCCGGCTCGAAGAAGACCGTGCGCTTCGGAACGGAGATCCCCGCGTTCGCCGACACGAAGGCGCTCTCGCAACTACTCGAGAAGAACGCCGTCGTCGTCAACGCCAAGCCGCTCACGACCGGCGCGCCGTGGTGGGAGAATTTGCTCGTCGGAATCTTGCCGACCATCCTCTTCGTCGGCCTCCTCTTCTGGCTGATGCGGCGCGCAGGCAACGTGCAAGGGATGCTCGGCGCGTTCGGCCGCTCTCGCGCGCGCCGTTACGAGCCGACGGGCATCAAGGTGACGTTCGCCGACGTCGCCGGGATCGAAGAGGCGAAGGCGGAGCTTGCGGAGGTCGTCGACTTCCTCCGCCACCCCGAGCGCTACCAGAAGCTCGGCGGCCGGATCCCGCACGGCGTGCTGCTCAGCGGGCCGCCCGGCACCGGCAAGACGCTGCTTGCCCGCGCGGTCGCGGGCGAAGCGGGGGCGCCGTTCTTCTCGCTGTCCGCATCGGAGTTCGTGGAGGCGATCGTCGGCATCGGTGCCGCACGCGTGCGCGACCTGTTCGCGCAGGCGAAGGAGGCCGCGCCGTCGATCGTGTTCATCGACGAGCTCGATGCGATCGGCCGCTCGCGGACGTCGGGTGTTGCGGGCTTCAGCGGCGGCAACGACGAGCGCGAGCAGACGTTGAATCAGATCCTCACCGAGATGGACGGCTTCGACCAGACGATCAGCGTGATCGTGATCGGCGCGACCAACCGTCCCGACGTGCTCGACGCGGCGTTGCTACGGCCGGGTCGTTTCGACCGCCGCGTCAGCGTGCAGCCGCCGGACAAGAACGGCCGGCAGAAGATCCTCGAGGTGCACGTCCGGGGTGTGCCGCTCGGCCCCGACGTCGACCTCCCGCGGATTGCGGCGACGACGCCGGGCATGGTGGGCGCCGATCTCGCGAACCTCGTCAACGAGGCCGCGCTGCTCGCAGCGCGCCGCAGCCACGACCAGGTGCTGGAAGCGGATTTCACGGACGCGCTGGAGAAGATCGTCCTCGGCGCGGAGCGGCAGGTGCTGATGAGCCCGGAGGACAAGCGCCGCACCGCCTACCACGAGGGCGGGCATGCGCTCGTCGGCATGCTCACCCCGGGCGCCGACCCGGTGCGCAAGATCTCGATCATCCCGCGCGGCCAGTCGCTCGGCGTCACGTTCTCGGCGCCGGATGCCGACCGCTTCAACTACGAGCGCAGCGAGCTGATCGCGCGGATCAAGGTCTCCCTCGGCGGCCGCGTGGCGGAAGAGATCGTCTTCGGCGAACCGAGCACGGGCGCCGAGTCGGACATCCAGCAGCTGACGGCGATCGCGCGCCAGATGGTCGGCCGCTGGGGGATGAGCGACAAGATCGGCCCGCTCGCGGTGCTCCCGTCCGACAGCGCCGGCCCGTTGTTGCCGGGCGCAGCGGAGAGCTCGCCGAAGACACAAGAGCTCGTCGACGAGGAAGTGCGCAAGATCGTCGAGGATGCGCACAAGGAAGTCGTCGCGCTGCTCACGGAGAAGCGCCCGCAACTCGACGGGCTCGCGCACGCGCTGCTCGAGCACGAGACGCTGGACGAGGACGACGCCTATGCGGCGGCCGGCGTCGCACACGAGCCGTCCGAGGCTGCGAGCAACCTCGCGGCGGCCGCGAACGTCACGGCCGGCTGAGCCGAAGACGGACTCAGCCGATGGGTGCGAGCTGCCGCGAGCCGCTCGGCTCGGCCGCGGGAGGCTCGTACGCCTGCACGGTCGCGGTCGCCACCTGGTTCTTGCCGGCGCGCTTCGCCTGGTAGAGCGCCGCATCGGCAGCGGCGACGAGTGCGTCGACACTCCCGTACGTGGGGAACTCGGCCACGCCGAAGCTCATCGTGACGCGCGCCCGCTCGCCGCTCGGGCTCATGACGTCGACCTCGCCCACGGCCTTGCGCATCCGTTCCGCAGTGAGGCGCGCGTCGGCCAGCCTGGAGCCCGGAAGGACGACGGCGAACTCCTCGCCGCCGTAGCGAGCGGGAAGGTCCCGTTCGCGAACGGACGCAGCAAGTGCGTCGGCGACGGCGCGGATGATCCTGTCGCCGGTCTGATGGCCGTGGACGTCGTTGATCAACTTGAAGTCGTCGATGTCTGCGATCACAAACGACACGCTCGTCCCGTCCTCATGCGCGCGTGCGAGCTCCACGTCGAGGCGGTCGGTGAGGCCACGCCGGTTGGCGAGGTTCGAGAGCGCGTCGGTCTGCGCCTGGCGTGTGAGGCGCGCGACGTCCCCCACCGCTTGCGCGATCGGGCGGGCAAGGCGGGTCGCCAGCGCGGCGGCGAGTGCAAGGGTGGCGATTGCGGCGAGCAGGACGAGCCGGCGGTAGCTTCGGCTGGCAGAGTCGATCGCGGACAGGGGCTCGACAGCGAGCACAGACGCGTTCGCAACGCCAAGGCTTGCCTGCTGCGCGGCGAAGCCCGATCCGCCGAACGACACACGGCCGTCCACGATCGCCGCGCGCGCGCCGATCGGACCGCCCGCGACGACGCGCCCGTTGCGTACGAGCACGAGCGCGGCATGCGGCGGCAGCGGTGTCGTCTGGCGAAGCAGGTTCAGGAGCTCAGCGCCGAGCGGGACGGAGACCTTGACCCGCGCGAACACGTGCGTGCCATCCGCGATCGTGGCGGTCGACGCGATGCGCGGCGCAGGCGCGAGCTCACCGACCGTCCGATCGGAGAGGACGATCTGTGCGTGATGGACGGCCGCGATCCGGCGGAGCTGTGCCTGGTCGCGCTTGATGACGGCGCGCTGCAGGGAGAGCGAGGTTGCCAGCTCGCCGGCGTCGACCCGAAGGTTCGAGCGCACGGTCCGGAACGTCGACGCGCTGACCTGCGCGCCTCCCACGAGGGCCGTCGTGCTCTGCTGCCAGTTGCTCCGGCGCGCGTTGCGGTCGAGCGTGACCGCGACAACGCCGACGAGCGTGGCCGTCACGAGAAAGAGTGCGATCGCATAGCGAGCAACCGGAATCCCGGTTTTCTGGGAATGAGCGGGCCGCAGCGCGTTCTTCATGAGTTCAGGCATCGGCGCCGCTCCACTGTTACTTGACCGTGAAGGTCTGGAAGACCTGCGGCGCCGAGAAGAAGTTGGCGTTGCCGGGCTGATTAGCGTAGATCGTGCAGGTGCCCTTGCCCTGGAAGGAGACCGTCGTGCCGGAGACCGAGCACACGCCGGCGCTCGAGGCGTCGGCGGTGAACACGACCGTGAGGCCGGACGAGGCCGTCGCCGAGATCGTGTAGGGGGAGCTGTGCTTGTGGATGTTGTTCGGCGGCGTCGAGGTGATCGTGATCGTCTGCGACCCGCGCGCGACGGTGAACGACTGCTGCACCTGCGTGGCCGCCTGGTAGGTCGCATTGCCGGACTGGTTCGCGTTGATCTTGCAGCTCCCAGCGCCGACGAACGACACGGTCGACCCGGAGAGGGTGCAGATACCGGCGCTCGTCGGGTCGATCGACAACGCCACGGTTAGGCCCGAGGTCGAGGTCGCAGTGGCGGTGTACGTCGGGCCGCCGTTCGCCGCGAATGAGGGCGGCGGCGACGTGAAGCTGATCGTCTGCGGGGCGAGGCCGACCGTGAACGACTGCTGCACCTGCGGCGCCGCCTGATAGCTCGCGTTGCCCGCCTGGTTCGCCCTCACCGTGCAGGTCCCCGCGCCGACGAACGACACGGTCGAGCCGGAGATCGTGCAGACGCCCGCGCTTCCGGCCGAGAGAGAGAAGGTAACCGCGAGACCGGAGCTCGCTGTCGCCGCCACGGTGTAGGCACTCCCACCGACGACGGCGCCCGCCGGCGCGCTGGACGTGAAGCTGATCGACTGGACGATCGGCGGCGGCGCGGCCGCGGCCACTGTGAACGACTGCTGGACCTGCGGCGCGGCCTGATAGCCGGCGTTGCCCGCCTGGTTCGCCTTGATCGTGCACGTCCCCGCTCCGACGAACGACACGGTCGAGCCCGAGATCGTGCAGACGCCGGCGCTGCCGGCGGCCAGTGAGAACGCCGGTGCGAGACCCGAGGTTGCGGTCGCGGTCACCGAGTACGCCCCACCTCCCGCGACGGCGCCCGGAGGCGGTGAGGACGTGAAGCTGATCGACTGCGTCGCGAGCCCGACGGTGAAGGACTGCTGCACCTGCGGCGCAGCGAGGTAGCTGCCATTGCCCGGCTGGTTCGCGTTGATCGTGCACGTGCCGACGCCGACGAGGGAGACGGTCGAGCCGGAGAGCGCGCAGACGCCCGCGCTGCCGGCGGTCACTGTGAACGTGACGGCGAGGCTCGAGCTCGCGTTCGCGGTCGCGTGATACGCGGCGCCCCCGACCACTGCGCCCGACGGAGCGGCAGAGGTGAAGGTGATCGACTGCGCGCTCTTCGGCGGCGCCGCGGCGGCGACGGTGAAGGACTGCTGGGCCTGCGGCGCGGCCTGATAGCTCCCGTTGCCGGCCTGGTCAGCGTTCACGGTGCAGGTGCCCGCGCCGACGAATGAGATCGTCGAGCCGGAGAGCGTGCAGACGCCGCTGCTGCCGCCGGTGAGCGCGAAGGCGACGGCGAGCCCGGAGGTTGCACTTGCGGTGACCGTGTACCCGGACCCGCCGACGATCGCGCCGGCCGGCGGAGCGGACGTGAAGCCGATCGTCTGCGTCGCGAGTGCGACCGTGAAGGACTGCTGCACCTGCGGCGCTGCCTGATAGCCCGGATTGCCAGCCTGGTTGGCGTCGATCGTGCAGGTTCCGGCTCCGGTGAACGAGACGGTCGAGCCGGACACCGCGCAGACACCGGCGCTCGGCGCGTCGACGGAGAAGGTGATCGCGAGCCCGGAGCTCGCCGCAGCGCCGACGGTGTATGCCGACCCGCCGACCATGGCACCTGCGGGCGGCGCCGTCGTGAAGGTGACCGACTGGACGCTCGCAACCGGCGGGCCGCCGATCGCAAACGACTGCTGCACCCGCGGCGCGGCCTGATGGCCACCGTCGCCGGGCTGGTCAGCATCGATCGTGCACGTTCCGGTGCCGATCAGCGACACCGACGATCCGGAGACGGTGCATACGCCGGCGCTGCTCGCGTCTGCGGTGAACACGATGGCGAGACCCGAGGTGGCGGTCGCGCCGATGACGTAGTCGGGATCCCCGGCGCTCGGCCCGGAAGGCGGGGTCGTCGTGAAGCCGATCGTCTGCATCGCGAGACCGACCGCGAACGACTGCGACACCGGTGGCGCTGCCTGGTAGCTGCCGTTGCCCGGCTGACTCGCATCGATCGTGCACGTTCCGCTGCCGACGAGCGAAACGCTCGCGCCGGAGATCGTGCACACCCCCGCGCTCGCCGAAGCGACGGAGAGCGTCACGGTCAAGCCGGAGCTTGCGACGGCGGAGACGAGGTATGAGGATCCGCCGACGGTCGCGCTTGCGGGCGGGCTCGAGGTGAAGGTGATCGACTGCACACTCAGCGACGGCACCGTCACGGCGAAGGACTGCTGAACCGTCTGTGCCGCTTGGTAGGTCGAGTCACCGGCCTGGGCGGCGTCGATCGTGCAGGTGCCCGCGCCGCCGAGCGAGACGGTCGTGCCCGACACGCTGCAGATGCCCGCGCTGCTCGGCGTCGCCGAGAAGACAACCGCAAGGCCCGAGCTCGCCGTCGCAGAGACCGTGTAGGTCGCTCCGACGCTCCCGGGCGAGGGGGAAGTCGAGGTGAATGCAACCGTTTGGGTGGCGAGCGCAACGACGAAGGACTGTTGCGCCTGCGGCGCAGCGAGGTAGCTGCCGTTGCCGGGCTGGTTTGCATCGACGGTGCACGTGCCGGCGCCGACGAGTGAGACCGTCGATCCCGACAGCGTGCAGACCGCCGCGCTCGCGGCGTCGACCGAAAACGTCACGGCAAGACCCGAGCTCGCGGTCGCGGAGACCACATACGGTGCGCCGCCCACATTTGCGCCGGCCGGCGCCGCTGACGTGAAGTTGATCGACTGCACGCTCAACGACGGCGTGCTCACCGAGAAGGACTGCTGCACTTGCACGGCGGGCTGGTAGGTCGCGTTCCCGCCCTGGTCGGCGTTCACGGTGCAGGTGCCCGCGCCGACGAGCGAGACGGTCGACCCCGCGACGGTGCACACACCGGCGCTGCTCGGCGTGACGGCGAACGAGACGGCGAGGCCCGACGTCGCTGTCGCGGCGATGCCGTAGGTGCCGCCCACGACTGCGGAGCCCGGCGGGCTGGACGAGAAGCTGATCGTCTGCGCGTTGCGGCCGACGGCAAAGGACTGTTGAACCGGCGGTGCGGCGAGGTAGCTGCCGTTTCCGGACTGGTTCGCATCGACGACACAGGTGCCGACACCGACCAGGGAGACGGAGCTGCCGGACACGGTGCAGACGCCGACAGAGGCGGGGTCGGCCGAGAGGCTGACGGGCAGGCCGGAGCTCGCCGTTGCCGCGACCACGTGGGTTGATCCGACGACCGCTCCGGCCGGAGCCGTCGAGCTGAAGTTCACGGACTGAGGGCTCAGAGAGGGCGCCCCGCTCCCGACGGTGAAGGACTGCTGTCCCTGCGGCGCCGCGGCGTAGGTGATGTCGCCGAACTGGTTGGCGTCGATCGTGCATGTGCCCGCTGCAAGCGGCGTCACGGTCGTGCCGGTCACCGCGCAGACCGACGCGCTCGCCGCATCGGCTGAGAAGGCGACCGCGAGCCCCGAGGTCGCGACCGCGGACACGGCGTACGTCCCAGCTCCTACGGTCAATCCGACCGGCGGCGTCGACGTGAAGCTGAGCGTCTGCGAGGCGAGGCCGACGTCGAAGGACTGACGCTTCGGCACAGCCGGGCGGTAGTGCTCATCGCCGTTCTGATCGGCGAGGATCGTGCACGTCCCGGCGCCGACGAGCTGAACGGCTGTCCCGGTGATGACGCAGATGTCGGCGCTCTCCGGTGCGGTCCAGAGGTGCACCGGCAGGCCCGAGCTTGCTGCCGCGACGGCGATGTATGGCGCTCCGCCGACGACGGGTGAGGCGGGCGGCGGCGAGACGAAGCTGATCAGCTGGACGCTGAGGGCGTTGCCGCCGCTTCCGATCGAGAAGGACTGCTGCACGGCGGGGGCTGCGAGGAAGCGCGGATTCCCGGCCTGGGCCGCGTCGATCGTGCAGGTGCCCACGCCGACCGGCGTCACCGCGGAGCCCGCGACGACGCAGATGCCCGCGCTCGTCGCGTCGGCGGAAAACGAGACGGGCAGGCCGGAGGTCGCGGTCGCGGCGACGTGGTAGGCAGGGCCGCCGACGACCGCGTCGTCGGGTGGCGTCGAGACGAAGCTGATCGTTTGCAGCGCCGGCGGAGTCGGCGCGGCTGACGGAGTTTTGGTCGGCCCGGGGCTCGGCGCACCGGCGCGCGGGCGCGGCGCACGTGGCTCGACCCGCGGGGCCGGCGACGCGGTTGGCGGTGCAAGCCTCGGTGTCGACGGGCCGGGTTTCGTTTGCGCGACCGTGGTCTGCACGACGGCTGGCACATGCGCGCTGACGCGCGACGTGCGTATCGCGTTGGTCGGTGTACCGTTACGGCCGTCGAGTGCGCGAGCATCGAGTTGCGTGACGAGCGTTGCGTGACCACCGCCCCCTTGCCCGACGCGCACGCCGAGCAGGTTGTACAACGACCCGCTCGTGCTCAGACCGAGTGCGCGTTCCGCAGAAGCGATTGATGCGTTCTGGCCGCCGTCGTCGAGGCCGAGTAGCGCGCTCTGCAGCGAGATGGCGACGCTCTGGCTCGCGAGCGAATCGACACCGGGAAGCAACTGCATGCCGGGAACCGCGAGACCGATCCAAAGCGTGCACGCTACGGCTGCGAGCGACGCATGCGCACCTGCGGTGAGTGCAGACGGAAGTCGACCGAAGGATTTCGGTCGTGCGACACGCCGTGTGATGTGGTCCATGTTCAGCACCAGCCGCAGAGGTCGTACTCCGTGTCCTTTATCGACCCGATTCGGGTGGTCGCCCCTCCCCCGTCTGCGTGAGAGATTCGGTGGCATAAACCTCTACTTGAGGGTTAGCTTATGACTGTCGGTCGCGACGGCTCGAAACGTCGCGACCAGCTGATCTCGATAGCGTGTGTCCCATGACCACTCCTCTCCCCGGTGCTGTGCCGATGATCCAGCTGAACGACGGCCATGCAATTCCGCAACTTGGTTTCGGCGTCTTCCAGATCCCTCCGAACGAGACCGAGCGAGCCGTGGCCGTCGCGCTGGAGACGGGCTATCGGCATATCGACACCGCCGAGATGTACGGCAACGAGCAAGGCGTCGGAGACGCAGTGCGCGCGTCGGGCCTCGACCGGGCCGACGTCTTCATCACGAGCAAGCTGAACAACGGCTTCCACGAGCCGGACGAGGCGCGCAGAGCATTCGCGAAGACGCTCGATGAGCTCGGTTCCGACTACGTCGACCTCTTCCTGATCCATTGGCCGCTGCCGACGCTGTACGACGGCGACTTCGTCTCGACGTGGAAGACGATGGAGGAGTTCAAGGCCGACGGTCGTGCACGTTCGATCGGCGTCTCGAACTTCCAGGTCGATCACCTCGAGCGCCTCGCCGCCGAGACCGACACCGTTCCCGCGGTGAACCAGATCGAGCTGCATCCGTACTTCCACAACGCAGACGTCGATGCCTACGGCCGCGCGAACGGGATCCACACCGAAGCGTGGGCGCCGATCGCACAGGGCAAGGTGCTGGACGACGCGACGCTGATCGAGATCGGCGAGCGGATCGGCAAATCAACCGCGCAGGTCTCACTGCGCTGGCACATCCAGCGCGGCAACATCGTCTTCCCGAAGTCGACGACGCCGGCGCGGATCAAGGAGAACTTCGAGCTGTTCGACTTCGAGCTCGACACGGGCGACATCGCGAAGATCGACGCGCTCGACCGGGGTGAAGCGGGCCGCGACGGCCCGAACCCGAGCACGTTCGACTACGTCCCCGCCTGAGTCGGGCCGAAGCCGAGTCGATCCCGCTTAACGTTCGGTGACACGCGAGCGGATCCACGCCGCCAACTGCACCTCGTTCAACGTTCCGGCGGCGACAGCTTCGATCATCGCAACGGACTCCTCGGGATCTCGGTCGCTGTCTACCCAAGAGCGGCCGTTGCGCATGGTTGCGGGCGATCCGCACGCAGAGCACCGCCGCTTTGTCGACGAACTCTGGGTAGAAGTCGACGCCACCGAATGAGGCGGCTGGTGCCGCGAGCGCAGACTCGGCGAGCCCGAGGCTTGGGAGCCGAGCGAGCGTCTCAGCTGCGACACCCGTCGCCACCTCCGCGACGAGGAGGAATTCGGCGAGGCTTAGATAGTCAGTGTTCTCCTACGGCTCAACGCGCGAGCCGTTCGAGAATCTCGCGGTGCCGCTCCGCAGAGGCGCGGAGCCGCTCCTGGAAGCTCTTGTCCTTCCGCCGTACTGCGATGTGCTCGACGATCGCGTTGCGCACGGCCTGCTGCACCGGCACGCTGTCGACCTCGGCGACGGCCGCCAGTTCGTCTGCAAGAGGCGCCGGAAGTCTCAGCGTGAACGACTTCATATCGGTTGGCTTCGGCATCGCTTTCTCCTTTGGTATCTCGGTATCTTGACACCGTAGCAAAGATCGGAGCCGAACGAGACGCGCAAAACCTTTACGCAAGAGTCGACTACGTCCCGAGCTAGAGGTAGCGCGCGACGAACTCGTTGCGGAACTTCCCGCCGGGATCCAACCGCTCGCGGAGCTGCCGAAACGCGGGCAGCTTCGGGTAGGCGGCCTGGATCTGGACCGGCCGGAGCGTGAAGAGCTTGCCCCAGTGCGGCCGCGGCGCGAACGGCGCGAGCGCGGCGTCGATCTGCGGCAGCAGAGCGCGCACTTCGGCGTCGAGCGGCTTCCAGGTGAAGTGGAAGCAGACGCTGTCGCGCTCGTGGAACGGGCTCAACCAGAGCGTGTCGGCGGCGACGGTGCGGATCTCGGAGATCAGCAGCAGCGGCGTGATCAGTGCGCCGAGGCTGCGTAGGCGCTCGATCCCCTCGGCGGCGTGCTCGCGGGGCACGACGTACTCGGACTGGAGCTCGTCGCCGCCGCTCGGCGTGAAGCCAAGGCGGAAGTGCGGCAGGCGGTCGGCGGAGGGGCCGGGCACGCCGAGCTGATCGGTGCAGTTGCGCGGGTCGCCGCCGGTAACGGGGTTGCGCGCCGCGGTCGCGGGCGCGCCGCCGAAGAACGACTGCAGCTCCTCGCTCGTCTTGACCCACGCCTGGTCGATGCCGCGCTCGGTCCACATCGTGAAGAGGCTGACGCTGTACCCGTTCGCGAGAATCGCGTCGAGGTCGCTCTCGACAGCCGACCACGGAAGGTTCTCGAAGACGTACTGCCGGAGCTCGAAGGCGGGCACGACGTCGAGCGCTGCGCGCACGACGAGCCCGAGCGCCCCGAGCGAGACGACCGCGCCGTCGAAGTCGGCGTCGCCGCGCCGGAGTGAGAGCAGTGAGCCGTCCGCACGGACGAGCTCGAGCGCGGAGACTGCAGCGGCAAGCGAGGGGTTGCGGACGCCGGAGCCGTGCGTCGAGGTGACGATCGCGCCGCCGACGGAGATGTGGGGCAGCGAGGCGTAGTTCGCGACGGCGAGTCCGTGCTCGTGCAGTGCGTGGCCGAGCTCGCCGTAGCGGATGCCCGCCTCGACGGTTACCGAGTCTTCGCCGATCGCGACGATCCGGTCGAGGTGCTCGGTCGAGAGCAGCGCGTCGGCGGAGTCGGCGACGGTCGTGAACGAGTGGCGCGTCCCGAGCGGGCGCAGGCGGTCGGTCGCCGCGACGAGGTCTTGCGCCTCTTCGACGGTCCGCGGCCGCAGGACGTTCGACGTCGTAAAGGTGACGTTCCCGGCCCAGTTCTTCATGGGCTCAGTCGGCGAGTGGCAGCGGCTCGACCGCACGCCGGGAGCGTGCCGAGGGCGCGGGCAGGCGCAGGCAGATGAGGACGCCGAGCGCGGGCGCGAACGCGCAGATCGTGAGCGCGGTCTTCAGGTCGACCGCGTCGGCCACGGCGCCGAGGATGACGGCCGCGACGCCTCCGATCCCGATCGCGAGCCCGACGGAGAGGCCGGAGGCCATGCCGACGTGGCGGGGCAGGTAGAGCTGGCTCAGCACCATCGTCACGCCGAAGGTGCCGACGATGCAGACACCGACGAACATCAATGCGATCGCGCCGGGAATGCCGCCGACGTAGACGAAGAGGAGCACGAGCGGTGTCACGAGCGCCTGGGTGATTGAGAGCGTCGTGCGCAGCCCGATGCGGTCGGCGATGGGGCCGAGGACGAGCGTGCCGACGGCGCCTGCGAGGAGCATCAGAAAGAGGAGGCGGTTGCCGTCTGCTTTCGAGTGGCCGAGGTGCACGAGCCAGAGCGGCACGAAGGCGAGGAGGGTGAACCAGGCGATGCTGCGCAGCGCGATGACAATGCCGAGCAGCGCCATCGCGCGGCGGCGGTCGTCGCCGCGGACGTAAGCGGTCTCGGTCGTCTGCAACTGGAGCTTCGAGAAGTACGGCGCCATGCGCGCGAGCCCGAGCGAGGCGAGAAGGACCGGGATCATCGCCACGACTCCGCCGACGAGCCCGAGCCAGACGACGAGCTGGCCCGTCGCGAATGCGCCGAGTGCGTAGCCCGCGTTCCCGCCGCTGTTGAAGTAGGACATCCCCGTAGCGCGCTTGTCACCGCTCGCGTACGCAGCGAACTTCGATCCTTCGGGATGGAAGGCTGCAACGCCGAGCCCGCCGGCGAAGACGAGCAGCAACACGAGCGGGTACACGGGCGAGACAGCCGCACCGGCAATGCCAACCGCCGCGAGCAACGTCCCACCGGGGATCAACCAGAGCGCCCCGCGCCGGTCGGAGAGCAGCCCGAAGAGCGGCTGCACCAGAGAAGAAGAAGCCGTCGCCGCGAGCAGGAGCATCGCCGAGAGCGCGTAGCCGAGGTGGAACTTGTCGGTCATGAACGGGATGAGCGCCGGCACGCTCCCGGAGGCGAAATCGACCGCCAGGTGCCCACCCGAGAGCGCTCCCATGGCTCGCTTGTCGATCCCAGGCCTCATGGGTCGATGCTAGCGGCGACCCCCTGCGCCGGACTCGCGCCCCGGCGAAGGCAGCCTTAGGGGTGGTTGCTCCGTGGATCCCAGAGCGGCACGGCGGCCGCCTCCTGGTAGGCCATCCCGTGCGGGTAGCTGATCAGCTCGATGTCGGTGCCGAACGGCGTCGAGAAGTAGTTGATCGTCTGCCCGGCGGCGGGACCGGCGGTAACGGCAAACGGCCCGAGCCGCTTCTGCGCGCCCTTCGCGACGAGGAACGCGACGGCCTTATCGATGTCGCGGACGTAGAACGCGATGTGGTGTCCGCCCCAGTCGGAGTTCTTGCGGAAGGTCATGTCCTGATGAGGTGCCTCGTACTGGAAGAGCTCGACGCCGGGGCCATTGCCGGTGCGGATCATCCGGATCTCGTCGACGATCGCGCGCGGGTCGACGTCGACGAGTTGATGCATGAAGTCGCCGACTGGGTCGGCGAACGGGCCGAAGGTGAGCGGGTTCGCGCCGCCGAGGACGTCCTCGAACCAGTGGGCGGCGCTCGCGACCTCGGGGACCGTGATCCCAACGTGGTCGATCCCGAGCAGGCCCGGAACCGTGGTCACTTCCGAGTCGTAGCCGTTCTGCTTCGGCGACCAGAGCGGCTTCACGCTCGGCACCTGGTAGGCCATGCCCTTGGGGTAGCTGATCAGCTCGATGTAGGTGCCGAACGGGGTCTTGAAGTAGTTGATCGACTGGCCGGCGGCCGGCCCGCCGGTGAGGGTGAACGGCCCGAGGAAGCGCTCGACGCCCTTCGCGTCCATGTAGGCGACTGCCGCATCGATGTCGGTGACGTAGAAGGCGATGTGGTGTCCCGACCAGTCGGAGTTGCGCGGATGCGTGTGCAACTGGCCGGGTGCCTCGTACTGGAACAGCTCGATGTTCGCGCTGTGGCCGATCCGGAGCACGGTGATCTGGTCGATCACGGCGCGCGCGTCGACGCCGAGCAGGTCGTGCATCAGCGTCCCTTGCGGGTCGGCGATCGGCCCGAAGGAGAGCGGTGCCGTCGCGCCCATCACGTCGCGGAACCAGGCGACGGCCTCGCCGATGTTCGGGACGGTCAGGCCGACGTGGTCGGTGCCGACGAGGTTGAGCTCGCCCTTCGCAAGGCCGCCCCACGCCCCCTGTGCGCCGAGGAGCGGCGCGACGGTCGCGCCGGCCAGAACGGTCGCGCTCTTCTTCAAGAAATCTCTGCGGTCGGTCCGAGCTGCGTCACCCATGTCGCCCACCTCTTTCCCTGGTCGGTGTGTTCGGTCTCGACCCTCTCACGTGGCACTGGCACTGTCGACCCGCCGGAACCGCGCCGATAGGCACTCTGGCACGCGGATGGCAGACGCGATGGCTTCCGCGCGATCACCATGGAGGGCTTCCCCGAAGGTCGAGCCACCAGACGAACGTGCCTTATTTGGTCACGTTTGCAAGGGACATATCGATCTCGTTCCAGACAACAACGAACGGACGATCATCCCTGCTCGGCCGTACGAAGGGGCGAGATCCGTACCACGCATCCGTCCCATAGGATCGCCGAGTGCGCGACGACGATGTTCGGAGCTCCTGTTTCGCCTCGCTCGACGTGCTCTCCGCGCGCTTCGGGGAGGAGCTGCCGTACCCAGAGGGGCTTGCCGCTGGCTTCGCGTTCCGCGGACAGCGGGTTCCGTTCCTGTCAACCCAGAAGGGGATCTATCGGGCTGCCGCGCAGAGCGGGCCCGCCGCGCTGTCTATTCAGACCTCCTGGAAGTCGCCGTACGGTGACGCCGAGGTCGAAACGGGATACCTCTACGCCTACCGCGGCGGTCAGATCGATCAGCCGGACAACCGCGCGCTGAGAGCCGCCTTCACCCTCCAGGTACCGATCATCCACTTCGTTTCCACGCGGCCAAACTTCTACAGACCTATCTATCCGTGCTTCATCGCCGAAGATGATCCGGTCAATCGCCGTGTCCTCGTCTCGCCGGGGAAGATGGTGGGACCGATCGACGAACGCGAGCCGATGGCCGTCGAGGATCCGATCGAGCGTGCCTACGTCTTCCGCGCAACGCGCGTCCGCGTTCACCAGGCACGCTTCCGCGCGCGCGTCGTTCCTGCATACGGCGAGCTCTGCGCGATCTGCCGGCTGAAGGAGGCGCAACTGCTCGACGCTGCTCACATCGTCGGCGACCTCGAGGAACACGGAGAGCCCGTAGTGAGTAACGGCCTGAGTCTTTGCTCAATCCACCACCGTGCATTCGACCACGATCTCGTCGGCATCACCCCCGACTACCAAGTTCGTGTCGCGAACCGGCTGCTCGGCGAAGAGGATGGCCCCATGCTCGAGCTCCTCAAGGGCTTTCACCGAGAAGCGATCGTCGTTCCGAAACGTGCGTCGGAGCGGCCAGACAGGGACCGACTCGAGCAGAGATACACGCGCTTCATCGCCGCCGATTAGTTCCCAGCCGATGCTACTCCCGGCATCGCTCGTCACTATTCACACAGTCTGTGACCCGCTACGGAACCGTCAAGTGCTGCCACAAGTTCCGCAGCAGCGCGCTCGCGACGGGATTGTCCGATCCGCCGAAGCCGAGGGTGCCCGCGGCGAACACCTTTGCGCCGGCCGGGGTTTCGTAGTAGCTCATCTGGCCGAGGATGCTGACGTCGCCGAGGCCCGGGCTGACGGTTGCGAGCACCGTTGTGCCCGGTGGTGAGGCGGGGCACGTCATGTCGAACACGATCCCGTACCGCGCTGTGCCGAGGGGGGCGCCGTCCGGGAGGCCGAGGCCGTTGAAGAGCCACGGTGCCGCCGCGGCGTTCGTGACGACATAGGGCGCGACATGCCGCCGCGGTCGTTCGCGCGGTACTGCACGCCGATCAGCGCCCCCTCCGGGCGCGCGAGGTTCCGCCAGAGCTGGATCCGCCACAACCGGTGTCCGCTCAGGTCGACGCGCCAGAAGAAGTTGTTCGCCGACAGGAACGCGAGATTGCCGCCGAGATCGCGATACCGCTGGATCACGTCGTAGATATGCGTCGTCACGTACTCCTCGTGACCGGAGAAGATGATCACGTCGTACAGCTTCGCGAGGTCGTCGCCTCCGACGACGCGCTCCAGGTCCTCGTCGGTCAAGTAATCCGCGTTCTTGCCGTCGTGGACGAGCAGCCGGAGAAAGCCGCGCTGCTGCGTGCGGTAGTGCGGCGGCTTGCCGCTGCCCGCAAACGGCCGTCCGAGCAGCACGTTGCGGCGGTGGCTGTCGACATACCACGAGTCGCCACGCCCATCCCGGTTCGAGTCGTAGAAGTTGTAGGCCTGCCAGCTGTAGGTCGGTAGGACGATCGCGACGCGGGCCGTGCCCAGCACCGCAGGACGGATCACGAACGGCGCGTACGCGACCGCACGCCCTCCCGGCGCGGTCAGCCGCACGAAGTAGAGCCCGCTCTGCCACATGCCGAGCCGCACCCGCACCGTGTTCTCCGATCCGCGGCGGAAGCGCACGTGGATCGGCGGCCCCCAGGCACGACCGACGCTCGACCACCCACGCTCGGCGCCGGCGCGCAGCACCTGCAGCTCGAGCCGCTGCACCCGGCCGAGCACCCGCAGCGTCGCCAGCTGGCCCGGCGCATACGAGGTCGCGACGAACGCCGCCGAGAGCGCCGGATGCAAGTCGGACTTCGACGGTGTGGCGGCGGCACCGGCGGCGAAGGACGCAGCAAGGAGCAGCGCGACAACGAACAGACCGAAGCTCCTCGACAAGGGCACGCTCACGACGGTTGCGTCGCCGCGGGAACCGTCGGCAGGAGCGTCGGCAACAGCCCGAGCGCCTGCGGCAAACGTGGGCGGCCGGGCGGCGGCGGCTTCGGCGGCGGATCGACCGGCGGCGCGACGACCGGGAACGGCCGGCTCGTCCGCGCCTCCCCCGTCCCCGGCTTGCCGCTCTTCAGAACGCGCAGCACGTACTGGTAGCTGCCTGTGACGAGGCCGTCCGCCGGGATCGTCAGCACCTCCATGCCGATCGCCTTGCCGTCGGTGCCCGCCACGACCTCCCCGGTCGCCGCGTCGATCACCTGCGCCCGGTAGCTGCACACCGACGCGCAGGAGAAGTCGAGCTGCAACGTGCTCGGCTGCGTCACCGTCGGCTCGTGGAACGCGACGGCACCGAGGTTGCTCGTCGTCTTCGGCTTCGCGCACTCGCTGAGCGCCCCGTCCTGCGCTGCAAGCGCAGCGCTGCGCACCGGGGCCAGGCTCGACTTGGGCGAGTTGTTCGCGTAGTAGAGGCCCGACTGCCACGCCCGGGCGTCGCGCTCGTCTGCGACGTGGAAGATCAAGAGGCCCGCGACCGTCGGCTGGCACGCGGCGAGCGCGAACGCCTGCCGGTAGTAGGCGGCCTGACGGGCCTCCGGGATCGCGTCCTTCGCCGCCGGCCCGCCGAGATTCGAGTACGCAAAGCGCTTGGCCGCCGGGATCTGCGACTGGTAGCCGAACTCGTCGTAGACGATCGGCAGCGTCTCCCCTCGCTGGCCCGTGCCCTTGAAGGCGTTCGTCAGGAGCCGCACGAGCTTCGGGTAGTCGGCGATCCCGATCGTCGTCGTCCGCGGATGCTGGAAGCTCGGCGGCAGCAGCGATGGGATCAGGTAGGGGTGGATCGCGAACATGTCCATGATCGCGCGGCGGCGGTGCGTCGCCCGGTAGGCGACGCCCAGATCCTTGATGAAGACCGTCGGCGAGTGCGTCTGACGCAACGAGTCCGCCTTGTCCTGGCCGCGCGGTGAGAGTGCGCCGCCGATCACGTTCACGTCGGGCGACACCGACTTGAGCGCGTCGTAGGCCGTCGCGAGCAGCAGCTCGTAGGAGCCTGCGGCGAGGTCGGCGCCGTTCGCGCCGAACTGCGGCATCCAGAAGCGGCTGAGGTTCGGCTCGTTGCCGATCACGAAGTCGGTGATCGACGGGAACGCGCGCGCGATCGACGCCGCGTACTGGGCGAACTCGCCACGCGCCCGCGACGTGAGCGGCGTCGTCTTCCCGTCGCGCGGATAGATCGAGAGCATCACGCGAATACCGTCGAGCTGCGCCGCCGCCGACACGTTCTGCAAGACGACCCGGTCGTCGCCGCCGACCGCCTGCTCGCCGGGCGTCCAGGTCATCGTCATCCGCACGACATCGAGGCCCGCGAGCGCTGCGAGATCCAGCTTCGCCTTCGCGGCCAGTGGGTCGAGACTGCGCGCGTTGTCCTCGGCCGCGCCAACGAACATGCCCGTGCCGGCGGCCACCGGCTGCGCGACCACCAGCGAGAGCGCCGCCAGCGCCAGTGCGATCCGCACGCCTACCAGGTGCCGTGGACGAGAGCGGCGGCTCGACTCCTTCACGACCGGCACGGTAACCGGCCCCCTAACTTCCCGCCTCCGAGCAGGATCGTCGGCGAGCGACCGCGTCGATTGACGGTCTCAAGCTGGACAGACCAGCGATCAGAGCTCCACGCTCGCGGCGTGTTTGCCGTTCCGGAACGACTCCAGCGCCCCCTCACGCGGGGCCAGCAGCTCGGGCGTCGCTCCTTCTGCACGCAGCTCGGAGATCGCAACCTCGACCAGCGACGCTGTGGACTCGTGTTCGCGTGCGGAGATGTCGGTCTGCTCCGCGGCGTCTGCGTCGAGGTCGTACACCTCGATCGGGTCGTCTGGGCCGCCGACGATCACCGACCTCGTCGGCGTTGTGATCGTCAGCGGCAGATCCTGCGCCACGCGGCGGGGAGACGAGTCGACGGCGACGCTGATCCGGCCCTTCTGGTAGCCGAGCGGCCACGAGCTGATCACGAACGGGCGATGCTCATCCGCCGCTTGGCCCAACGCGACGCCCGCGAACGACTTGCCGGTTGCACCCTCGAGTTCCAGGCCCGCGAGGTCGAGCAGAGTCGGCGCGACGTCGGGCAACGACGTCAGCGCGCGCCGGCGGCCCGGTTCGACGCCCGGGATGCGGAGCATCAGCGGGATCCGCGTGAGCTCGCCGTAGAGCGGCGACCACGTCTGCGTCTTCGCCTCCGGAACCCACACCGACTTGCCGAGATAACCATGCTCGCCGAAGTAGTAGCCGTGGTCGGAGAGGAAGAGGACGATCGTCTCCTCGCGGATGCCGACGAGGTCGATCTTCTCGAGCAGGTGGCCGATCCAGCGGTCGACCATCGTCACCTCACCGCAGTACGTCGCGTGCGCGACCGCCAAGTCACACTCGGACAAACCTGCTTCGCGCCACAGCGCGTACGGCGGGTCGACCTCCCCGCCTTCGTAGTCCGGCAGATAGCGCCGCGTGTAGTAGTCGGGCGGATTCCACGGCTCGTGCGGGTCCCACGTGTCGACGACGAGGAAGAACTTCTCATCGGCGTGCCGCTCCAGCCAGTTCTCCGCCGCAGTCATCGTGCGCGCCACGTAGCGGTCGGACTCTCCCACCCACGTCGACCGCGCGTCCGCGCGCTCCTCCGGCCGGCTGCCGTCGCCCTGCCCGCGGATCCAGAAGAAGTCGTGGAAGCCTCGGTCATAGGCGAAGCCGTTCCGGATGTAGAACGGTGTGTCGACAATCGCGGTCGTGAGATACCCCGCTGACTTGAACGCTTCGGCGACCGTCGGCAACTCCTTCGGCAACGGCTCCCAGGTCATGAACGCACACGAAAGACGGCCGGTCATCAGATCCGCACGCGCAGGCATCGTCGGGAACGAGCCCACGTGATGACCATCGAAGACGACCGACTCGGACGCGAACCGATCGAGATGCGGCGTGTGAATACGCGAGTTGCCGTACGCGCCGAGATGGTCGCGGCGGAACGTGTCGGAGACGATGACGATGACGTTCATGAGACCCCCAGTGCCTCGAAGTATTCGCCCGCGCGATCCGTGATCGCGCTGTAGTCACTGCGCTGCAGCGCGTCCGGCGGACAAAGGTCGGTTCCCGCACCGACGGCGAAGGCTCCTGCCGCGAACCAGTCGGCCACGTTGTCGACCGTGACTCCACCGGTCGGCATGAGGCGCACATCCGGAAACGGCCCGCGCAACGCCCTCAGGAGCGTCGAGCCTCCGAGGCCGGCCGGGAACAACTTGAGCAGGGGTGCCAGGTCTCTCGCTCGCTGGACCTCCGTCGGCGTCAGGACACCGGGAATCGCCAACACCTGCTCGCGACGAGCCGCAACGAGGACGTCGTGCGTGAGACCCGGGCTCACGACGAACGCCGCTCCCGCCTCGACGGACGTCGAAACCTCGATCGAGGTGAGCACCGTTCCCGCGCCGACGAGCAACTCGGGATGCGCCGCCGCGATCTCCCGAATCGCGGTCGCCGCGCTGGGCGTCGTCAACGCAACCTCGACAGCCATGATTCCGCCCGCCGCGAGTGCTCCCGCCGCGTCGACCGCCTGCTTCGCGGACGCGGCGCGGATGACGGCGACGATACGGCTCGCCGCGATCGCGTCGAGAACAGCGTCCGGCGTCATGCGTCGTGGTAGACGGTGACGACGTCTGTGTAGAACTCGAGCGCGGTGCGCCCCTGCTCGTGCGGGCCCCAACCCGAGCCTTTGATCCCGCCGAACGGGACGTGCACCTCGGCG
>JAYUEQ010000058.1:0-3146 GCA_043739205.1 Thermoleophilia bacterium | reverse complement strand
GGGGCTGCTCGGCCTGCGCAAGGCGCTCGACGTCTACGCCAACCTTCGCCCGGCTACGCACGGTGACATCGACCTCGTGATCGTGCGCGAGCTCGTCGGCGGTCTCTACTTCGGGGCGCGCGGGGTGCGCGACGACGGCACCGTCTTCGACACGCTCGAGTACCACCCGTCGCAGATCGAGCGCGTCGTGCGCCGCGGCTTCGAGCTCGCGGCCGCGCGCAGAGGCTCGCTCGTCTCGGTCGACAAGGCGAACGTGCTCGATACGTCGCGCCTGTGGCGCCGCATCGTCAACGAGCTCGCACCGGAATATCCGAACGTCCGGGTACGCCATGCGCTCGTCGACAGCTTTGCGATGGAGCTCGTGTCATCGGCCGATCGCATCGATGTCGCGGTCACAGAGAACATGTTCGGCGACATCCTCTCGGACGTCGCCGCCGCGGTCACCGGCGGCCTCGGCCTTGCGGCCTCGGCGAGTCTCGGTGACAACGGGCCCGGGATCTTCGAGCCGGTGCACGGCTCGGCTCCCGACATCGCCGGCACGGGTCACGCGAACCCGGCCGCGATGCTGCGCTCGCTGGCGCTGATGCTCGAGCATGCCTTTGCGCGTCCCGAGCTTGCCGCGGCAGTCGCAGCCGCTGTCGACGACGCGCTCGTCTCACACCCGACCCCCGATGCCGGCGGAAGCGCGACAACCGGCGAGGTCGGTGACGCCGTGCTGGCGTCGCTCGCCAGACGACTCGCCAGCCTGGAGGAAACATGGACACCAGCCCTGCAGTAGAGCCCACGTTCTGCGTGTGCACCGTTCCGGTGCCCGAGGTGCGCGCGACCTACAAGGGCGCAGCCCGGACGCACTGCGCGCGCTGTGGCCTGCCCATCCGTCTGGAGTTCGCCACTCGATGAGCCCGATCGTCGGCTATCCCGGCCCGCCAGGCAGCCACAGCGGCGCCGCGGCGAACGCCATCGCCCCGGAGCGGACGGAGCTCGTCGCGCTCTCGAGCTTCACGGCGGTGATCGAGGCTGCGTCGGCGGCCGAGATCACGCTTGGCGTGCTGCCGATCGAAAGCTCGCTGATCGGCCCGATCGCCGAGACCCACGATCTGCTCTACCGGGCGCCGCTCTCGATCGTGCGCGAGGTGACGCTGCCGATCCGCCACTCGGTGCTCGGCCTGCCCGGTGCGACGCTCGAGCGCGTGACGTCGGTCTGGTCGCATCCCGCCGCGTTCGACCAGTGCCGCGAGCTGTTCTCCGACTGGAACGTCAAGTGCGTCCCCGCGGCGACGACCGCTGATGCGGCGCGCCACGTCTCGGAGACCGGCGACCCCGCCCACGTTGCGATCGCGAGCACTGAAGCTGCGGACGAGTACAACCTGACGGTGATCGCCGACGACGTCGGCGATAGTCCGGGTGCGTTCACCCGCTTCGTCGCGATCGCTCCGTACACCCAGGTCGCAGGAGGCGAGGGGTGGCGCACGGCGCTGTCCTTCGTCACCGACCACCAACCGGGTGCGCTCTATCGCGCGCTGGGCGCCTTTGCGCGCAACGAGGTCAACCTGGTGCAGCTCGTCTCGCGCCCGCTTCCGAACTCGCCGTGGCGCTACCGCTTCGACGTGGTACTCGACGGCCATGTGTTCGATTCATCGGTACGCCCGGCGTTGCTCGAGCTGGGCGGGATGACACGCGAGGTTCGTCTGTTCGGCTCCTATGCCAAGGAGCGCACGCAATGAGCGCGCGCACACTGTTCCGCAAGGTCTGGGACGCGCACCTCGTTGCCGAGGGCGACGATGCGCCGTCGCTGCTCTACGTCGATCTCCACCTCGTGCACGAGGTGACGAGCCCCCAGGCGTTCGAGGCGCTGCGAGTCGCCGGTCGCCCCGTGCGCAGGCCCGATCTGACGGTCGCGACGATGGATCACAACGTGCCGACGCTCGACGGGCCCGTCACCGACCCGCTCGCCCGCGACCAGCTGGAGGCGCTGCGCCGCAACTGCGACGAGTTCGGTGTCCGGCTGTTCGCAACCGGCAGCGGGCGCGAAGGGATCGTGCACGTGATCGGCCCGGAGCTCGGGCTCACACAGCCCGGCTTGACGATCGTCTGTGGCGACAGCCATACCTCGACGCACGGCGCGTTCGGCGCGCTCGCGTTCGGCATCGGCACGTCGGAGGTCGAGCACGTGCTCGCGACGCAGACGCTTCAGCAACACAAGCCGCGCTCGCTGCGCATCCGCTTCGAGGGCGAGCTGCCGGAGCACGCCACCGCGAAGGACGTCGTGCTCGCGGCGATCGGACAGCTCGGCGTCGACGGCGGCGTCGGGCACGTGATCGAGTACGCAGGCCCCGTGATCGAGCAGCTCTCGATGGAGGGCCGCCTCACGATCTGCAACATGTCGATCGAGGCCGGCGCGCGCGCCGGCATCGTCGCGCCGGACGACGCGACCTTCGCCTACCTCGAGGGACGGCCGGGCGCGCCGCAGGGCGTCGACTGGGAGCAGTCGCTCGAACGGTGGCGTGCCCTCGCCACCGATGACGGCGCCTCCTACGACGAGAAGATCGTCGTCGACGTCGCCGCCCTGAAGCCGCAGGTCACGTGGGGCACGAACCCCGGGATGGTCGTGCCGGTCGACGGAGTCGTTCCCGACCCGGGCGACTACGACGACCCCGAGCAGCGCGAGGCCGTCGAGCGCGCGCTCCGCTACATGGATCTCGCACCCGGCACGCCGCTCGTCGACGTCCGCATCGACAAGGTCTTCATCGGCTCGTGCACGAACGCGCGCATCGAGGACTTGCGCTCCGCCGCGACGGTGGTCGCCGGCCGCCGCGTCGCGGACGGCGTGCAGGCGATCGTCGTTCCCGGGTCGGCGCAGGTGAAGCATCAGGCGGAGCAGGAGGGCCTGCACGAGGTGTTCGTGTCCGCAGGGTTCGAGTGGCGCCGGGCCGGCTGCTCGATGTGCCTCGGCATGAACCCCGACATCCTCCTCGCGGGCGAGCGCTGCGCGTCGACGTCGAACCGCAACTTCGAGGGCCGCCAGGGCGCGGGCGGGCGGACGCATCTGCTCAGCCCGGCGATGGCCGCCGCTGCCGCCGTCACCGGTCACTTCACCGACGTGCGGGAGTTCGGATGAGACCACTGCCCTCGGTGACAGGAACGGT
>JAYUEQ010000057.1:0-1716 GCA_043739205.1 Thermoleophilia bacterium | reverse complement strand
TGCTTGAGAGCGCGCAGAACGAGTGACGGAAATGCCCAGCGGCCGCGCCCCGAGTGCTCGATGTAATCGGCGACGCGCTCGGAGATCGCGCCTGCGAGCACCGCCGCTTGCTGCGGCGACATGCGCTTCGGGGCGGGCGGCGTCGGAACCTTGAGATCGGACAGCTTTGCAAGCAGGTGGTCGATCGCCGTCGGCTCGGGCCTTTCGTGCACGCGGTAGAGGGCCTCGCGGTTGCGCGAGGCGAGGAACGCGCCCACCTGCTCGTTGGCGAGGATCATCAGCTCCTCGACGAGCACATGGGCGTGCGGCTCGCTCTCGAGGCGCGCGTCGGCGACACCGCCTGCGCCGTCGAAGCTGAACACCACCTCGGGCGTCTCGACCTGCAGGGCGCCGCGGGCGAAGCGCGCCTTGCGGAGACGTTGCGCCAACTCATCGTTCAGCGCCAGCGCCTCGAGCACCTCGGGCGGGGCCTCGCGCCGCTCGGCCTCGCCGTAGGTGAGCCGCGCGTTCGAGCGGATCGTCGAGCGGTAGAAGAGCGGCTCGCCGTTCGGGGGGATCTCGACGGTGACGCAGAGCCGGTCCTGGTTCGGGCGGAGCGAGCAGAGGTCGTCGGAGAGATCGTGGGGCAGCATCGGCGCGACCGTCCCCGGTACGTATGTCGAGAGCGCCCGGCGCGACGCTCCCTCGTCGAGCGGCGTCCCCGCACCGACGAACCACGAGACGTCGGCGATGTGCACCCATGCGCGGATCCCGTCGGGCTCGCGACGAAACGACAGCGCGTCGTCGAAGTCCTTCGCGGTGTCCGGATCGATCGTGTAGGTGAACAGGTCGCGCAGGTCGGCGCGGTTGGGATCCTCCGGCTCCGGCGCAGTGTGCGGCTCGAACGCCTGCTTGGCGCCCCGCTCGACGAGCAGCGCGCCGAGCACGTTCTCGATCCGGTCGGCCGGACCGAGGATCTCCTCCACCTTCGCGCGCCCGCGGCCCGTGCGAACGACCGCGAGGTCACCGGAGGCGATCTCGCCGATGCCCTTCGAGTCGAGGACGACCGGCACGCCGGGCGTGAAGTAGGGATCGCCGGTGATCAGCCGCCCGCGGCGGCTGACTTCAACGACGAGCCGTGAGGAGTCGGATTGCTGCGTCAAGGGCGTGCTGCGAGCGTATGTCAGGCTGGACGCCGTTGCGTGAGATGTCGACGCCAGCGGGCGTGAGATACCGCGCGACGGTCAGCTTCAGAGCGGCGCCCGATGGCAGCCGCACAATCTCCTGCACAAGCGATTTGCCGTAGGTCGGTTCGCCGACGATCGACGCGCGGCCGTGGTCCTTCAGCGCGCCCGCTACCACCTCCGATGCGCTTGCGCTGCCACCGTCGACGAGCACGGCCAGCGGAATCGTCGCCGCGTTTCCGCCCCGCGAGTAGATGATCCGTAGCGGCCTGTGTGCACCGGCGAGCGAGACGACGCTCGACCCGGACGGCAGGAAGATCGAGACAACCCCCACCGCCTGGTCGAGAAGGCCGCCGGGATTTCCTCGCAGGTCGACGACGAGGGCCCGCGCCCCTTGCCGTATCAGTCGCGCGACCGCCGTGGCGCTCGCGGCGGCGGTACCGCGCGAGAATGCGTCGAGCCGCAAGATGCCGACGCCGTGCTCGAGCTGGGCGTGCACCGAGTGCATCGCATACGTCCGGCGCACGAGCTCGAACCGCAGCGGCCGACCGGC
>JAYUEQ010000056.1:0-3461 GCA_043739205.1 Thermoleophilia bacterium | reverse complement strand
CGGGGCCGAACGAGCCGTCGACGCCGATCAGGTACTCGAGCCGGTCGACCTCCGGGCGCGCGAAGGTCAGTCGCCACGCGCCGTCGCGCCACGCGAACGGGGGTCCCGGGCGCGGACGCGAGACCTCTTGCCCGAGCACCACGTCGGCGAAGCGGTGCTCGGGATCGGCCAGCACGAAGTCGACCGCGTCCTCCCGGACGCGGGGCGTCGTCAGCGTTTCTTCTTCGGCCGGTTCGCGCGTGCCCGAATCTTGTATTCGCGGACGCGTTCCTGTCGCAGTAGGTGGTTGCGGCGGGCCTCAATCGCATCCATTTCCCGTTGCAGCTTCTGGTAGCTCTGCCAGCGGTCCTGCGCGAGCACGCCCTCGGCGAGCGCCTCGCGGATCGCGCAGCCAGGCTCCTGGTCGTGAGCGCAGTCGGTGAAGCGGCAGCGCCGGGCGATCTCCTCGATGTCGCCGAAGGTCTGCTCGAGGTCGGCGTCCCAGAGCTGCAGCTCGCGGATCCCGGGCGTATCGAGCACGACGCCGCCGGCCGGGACGAGGATCAGCTCACGGTGGGTCGTCGTGTGCCGGCCCATCTGATCGTCCTCGCGCACCTCCTGCGTTGCGAGCACTTCCTCCCCGACGAGGGCGTTGACGATCGTCGACTTGCCGACACCGGACGAGCCGAGCAGCACAGCGGTGCGATTCGGCTGGAGCCAGGCGCGGAGCCCGTCGATCCCCTCGCCCGTCCGCGCCGAGACGTGGTGGACGGGGACCGAGCCGAACGTGACTTCCTCGACGCGGTCGAGGAACGGCTGGACGTCGTCGACGAGATCGGTCTTCGTCAGCAGCACGACGGGCTGTGCCCCGCTCTCCCACGCCATCGCGAGGTACCGCTCGAGGCGGCGCGGATTGAAGTCGAGCGGCAGCGCCTGGACGAGGAACGAGACGTCGATGTTCGCCGCGAGGATCTGCTCCTGCGTGACGTCCATGGTCGCTTTGCGCGAGATCGAGGTGCGGCGAGGGAGCAGCGCCTCGATCAGGTTCGACGTCGGATCGAGGCCGACCCAGTCGCCGACCCCGGCCAGTCCTTCCTCGCGCACGAGGCGGTTCGACGCGCTCGCGCGCTGCTCCCCGTGCTCGAGCATGAGGTCGTAGGCGCCCCTGTGCTGGATCGCGACGCGGGCGGGCACGAGCCCGGCGGCGCGGTGATCTGCGAACGAGGCTTCCCAGCCGTCGTCCCAGCCAAGCTGGTGAAGCAACGATTCCGTAACCGGAAAAGTCAAGCAAAGCTCCTTTGCGCGTGTGAACGGTGAACGGGCGCCCGGCCCGTCAGCACAGCGCTAGGAAAGGCTGCGACGGGCGGGGGCGCAGGAAACGCGGTCAAGCTCGAGTTGTCTCATCGGTGCACCACCTCTCTCCGTCGTCGGGTCTGAGGTTCATTGTGGGGGTCTGACGGATTTTGCGCAAGTCTGTCCATTAGCTACCCTCGCACCCTCAGATTCCAGCGAAAGGGCCCCAACCCGATGTCGAAGCTCATCTCCCCCATCCTCGTCCTGGCCGCAGTCGCGGCGGTACTCGCCGGCTGCGGTGGTAGCAGCAGCGGTAGCGGGGGGAGCAGTTCCTCGGGCGCCTACAACGGCGGCGGCGGGGTGAACGGGATCTCGGTGGGCAACTGTCTGAACGACGACGAGAACTTCCTCGTCCAGCCGAGCCAGAAGGTGCTGGACGGCCAGTCGCCCGCCGGCGTGAACTTCACGCTCACCCTCTATGCGAGCAACGCCGCCGCGAAGGCCGCGTTTGACAAGAAGAACGCGAAGACCACGTCGCTCGTCGAGAACGGCGTCATCGACTTCAAGGGCAACCCGTCGATCTTCGCCGGCGCGCCGCCCGCCAAGATCTCGAAGTCCGAGCTCAACGCGATCAAGCGCTGCATCGACAAGACGAGAGCTGCGGGCAAGTAACCGCGGTACTATTTGCGTGCCCGCGGCGCGGTGAGATTCCGAACCGGGTCAGATCCGGGAGGAAGCAGCCCTAAGGATCCCTCACCGGTGCCGCGGCTTTCATAGTTCGTTCCCGGGCGCATAGCTCAGCGGGAGAGCGCTCGCTTCACACGCGAGAGGTCCCTGGTTCGATCCCAGGTGCGCCCACTCTCCCCTGCCGCTTTGTTGAGCCGTTCTCGCGGTGAATCACTCGCGCCGTGTCAGGGCCGGTCTCCGGCGGCATCGATCATTTCGCGCGTGCACCTCGTCTCGGAGATGTCCGTCGGGTCCTCGAAACTCCTAGCCCGACGTCGCCCCGAAAGCCTCAGCTCCGGGGACGAGTCCGAGGTGGCCCCGGAGGCTGCGGGGGAGGGGATATCCGAACACGCCGGCGGCTTGACAGCCCCGCCGGCTCGCCGCGAGAGAGACGTCGCGTAGCGTCGCCGTCGTTTCGGTCGCTCGCGGACGACGAGGTCGCGGAAGGCGGTCTCTCGGTGTGGGACCGTCAGCACTACGAGCTGACCGCGCCGCTAACGGTGGCCGGTTCGGGTGAACACCGCCCCTAGCTCGTCTCGCTCGGTGGCGCTGAGCGGGTTGCTGAGTGCCTCGCGTATCGGCTCGAGATGTGCGGGCCGGCGCGGCCCGACGATGAGTTGCGTGACGCGCTCATCGGCGAGCAACCAACCCAGCGCCAAGCCCGCCATTGACATGTTGCGATCTCGAGCTATCGCGGTGAGTCGGTCGAGTGCGGTGAATGTTGGCTCGTCTACTAGTCGGCGATAGACCTCGGGAAGGTGCGTCATCCGAGAGCCCGTGGGGAATGTCTCGCCTCGGCGGTATTTGCCCGTCAGCCAGCCGCCGGAGAGTGGACTGAATGCCAGATAGGCGAGCGAGTGCTCCGCGCATATGGGCTTAACATCGTCCTCGTCTCGCCGATCAAGTAGCGAGTAGCTGTTTTGCACTGCCTGGGGACTCCCCGCGGCAAGCGCGCATTCGAGTTGGTGCGCGTCGAAGTTGCTAACGCCGTAGGCCCGGACGACGCCTTCGACGGCCAGGCGCTCGAAAGCGGAAAGCGTTTCGGCGAGTGACACATCGGGGTCGTACGCGTGCGCCAGGTAAAGGTCGACGTGGTCGACCTGAAGGCGCGCCAAGCTGGACTCGAGCTGACGCTTGACGCGAATAGGAGCGAGACCGTGCTCAGCGTCGACGTTCATTTGGTGGTACGTCTTTGTGGTCAGTAGCGGGCGAACGCCTCTTGAGCGGGCCCACTGGCCGATCAACTCTTCGCTGCGGCCGCCACCGTAGGCGTCCGCGGTGTCGAAGTGGGTGATCCCGAGCCGCCAGGCGGCATCCATGACCGCAAAAGACTCGGCTTCGTCGAGGCCTGCGCCGAAGAGCGCTAGTTCGGTTCCGATGCCGCCGAAGCTGCCGCAACCGAGCGCGATCCGCGGCACGTCAACGGTGGAGCGACCAAGCGTGCGCAATTCGATCTCAAGCAT
>JAYUEQ010000055.1:0-3879 GCA_043739205.1 Thermoleophilia bacterium | reverse complement strand
CTCGGCCACCGTGGCGATGGTATAGAGAGGGGTATGGCTGGAGAGACCCTGCGGGCGGTGCTCGCGCAACCCGACTGGCTGCGGCAGGTCCCTACGTCGAAGGAGCTCCCCGCCGGCGCGCGCGTGGTCTTCACCGGCTGCGGCACGTCGTTCCACGCGGCGCAGACCGGCGGCTGGGCCCTCGATGCGCTCGAGGCGGTGCTCAAGCCGCCGCTCGCGGACATCATGGTCTGCGTCTCGCACGAGGGCGGGACGGAGCTGACGATGGAAGCAGAGCAGGCCTTCGGCGGCGACGTGTGGCTCGTCACCGGGAACCCGGAGTCCGAGCTCGCACAACGTGCCGACGAGGTGATCGTCGCCACACCGGAGATCGAGCGTTCGTGGTGCCACACCGCGAGCTACACCTGCGCGGTCGCTGCGATCGACGCGTTGAACGGCGAGGAGATCGACTGGCTGCCCGACGCGGTGCAGGAGGCTCTGCTGCAGGAAGTATCGCCCTTCGAACAGGAGCGCGTGATCATCGCCGGCGCGGGTCGGGACTGGCCGACCGCCCAGGAAGCGGCGCTGAAGCTGCGCGAGGGCGCCTGGGTCGATGCGTCGGCCTACCAGACCGAGGAGCTGATGCACGGCCACCTCGCCGCGGTCGACGAGCACGTCCGGGCGTTCGTGCTCGAGGGCGCAGGGCGCGCCGAGGAACGCGCTCACGAAGTTGTCATGCAGCTCGAAAAGCTCGGCTGCGAGGTGACGCTGATCCCGACGCGCCATCCGATCGTCGACATCGTGCGCTTCCATCTGCTGACGCTGGCCGTCGCAGAGGCGCGGGGGATCGACCCCGACCCGATTCGCCGCATGCCGGGCTCGAAGTGGGCCGAATCCGCCGGCGAGCCGTACCCGAACGCCTGAAAAAGAGGTCGGCTACCCTGCCCCCTCGCTGAAGGGGGATTGAGCATGAGATACGTACTTGCGGTGGCGGTGGCCGCTTCGGCGTTCGTTTTCGTACTACCTGCTGATGCCGCGGTGCTGGTCCCGCGGCCGACGTACAAGACGGCGGAAGTCACCGTCAGTTCTCCGTGGGTCGTGGTGCATTACACGCGGACCGGACCGGATCATCCGCGGTTCATGAAGGACGACAACCACAACGGCGTCCCGAACTACGTCGAGAAGCTCGCCGCGGCTGCGAACAAGGCGTGGCTCTGGTACGCGCACAACGGCTTCAAGGGGCCGCTGCCCGACTCCGCGGGGCCGGACGCCAAGCTCGACATCTACGTGAAGGCGCTACCGCCAGGCGTTTTCGGGATCACCCTGCCGACGTCGGTCGCGACAGGCGGTTCGTTCATGGTGATCGACAACCAGCTCGACGTGGCGCACCTTGCGGTGCACGGCAGCCTGCAGCAGACGGTTGCGCACGAGCTCTTCCACGAGTTCCAGCTCGCCTACATGCCGGATGGGAAGATCCCGCGCTGGGCTGCCGAGGGCAGCGCGCTTGCGATGCAGACCTACGTCTACCCGCAGGTCGTCGACGCGGCGACGTTCTCGTATCTCGACGCGTGGTTGAACCAACCGTGGCGCTCGCTCTACGACGAAGCGAACGGTTGCTCACACTGTTACGGCGGCGCGCTCTTCTGGCGCTTTCTCTTCGGGCTCGGGAACCACGTCGTCTCCGAGTACTTCGGCCGGCTGTACGGGTACGAGTTGTCGCACAAGCCGATCCTGCTCGGGCTGCAGCCGCTCGACGAGATCCTGCGCAAGCGCACGCACGGCAGTCTCTACAGCGCGTTCGGCCGCTTCTCGTACGACATCTACCGTGCGGGCTACAAGCCGGCAACGCGCTACAGGCTGACGGCGTCGTCCTCGGTTCTGACGACACCGACGCGAGTGGTACGCGGGCTCTCGACGGACTACATCCCGATCGCGATGCCTGCGGGCGCCAGCGGAATCGGCGTCGGCGTTGAGGCGGCGAGCGGGCCGAACCCGGAGGTGAAGCTCGTTGTCGGGGGTCCGAAGGGCCGTGTGATCGAAGGGGTGCTGCGGGACAAGGGCAAGCAGCAGTACTTCGTGCCGACGTTCCGAACTGCAAAGGAGCGCATGCGAGTGATGCTGATCGTCACGTCGGGCCGGCAGATCGGCACCGCGTACAAGGTGGCGTATCAGGCGCTCTAGATCTGGGAGAGAGCTGCGAGGAGGCGCTCGACCTCGTCCGCGGTGTTGTAGTGGACGATGCCGATGCGGACGGCGCCGTCGTCGAGGCGAAGCCGCTTCATGATCTCCACCGCGTAGTAGTTGCCGTGCCAGACGGCGAAGCCTTGCTCGCCGAGCCTTGTCGCGACGGCCTCGGGCGAGAGCGAGTCGTGCGTGATCGCGAACGTGGGCACGCGTCCGTCCATGAGCGGGATGCCGTGCAGGTGCCACGCGTCGGGCAGCCCGTCCAGGAACTGCTGCCCGAGCTCACGCTCGTGCCCGAGTACAAAGTCCCAGCCGACATCGTCCTGCAGGTACTCGACCGCAGCGACGAAGCCCGCGAGCAGTTCGTGCGCGAGCGTGCCGGTCTCGTAGCGGTGCCCGACCGGGAACGGATCGGCCGGGCGCACCTTGTACGGCCGCCACGACTCGAGCAGCTCGCGCTTGCCGAAGGCGAGGCCCAGATGCGGTCCGTAGAACTTGTACGGCGAGCAGACGAGCACGTCTGCGTCGACGGCCTGCACGTCGATGGGGCCGTGCGGCCCGTAGTGCACGGCGTCGACCCACGCGAGCGCGCCGGCCTCGTGTGCGAGTGCCGCGACTTCTGCAACCGGGGTCACCGTGCCGGCCGAGTTCGCCGCCCACGGAAAGGCAACGACGCGCGTGCGGTCGGAGAGCAGCGAGCCGAGGTGCTCGAGGTCGAGCCGGCACTCCTCGTCGACCTCGGCGAACCTGACGACGAAGCCGCGATCGTGTGCGAGCTCGAGCCACGGCGAGACGTTCCCGTCGTGATCGAGCTTCGTGCAGACGATCTCGTCGCCCTCGCTCCACTCGCGCGACGCGGCGCGCGTCAGGGCGAAGTTGAGCGTCGTCATGTTCGCGCCGAACGCGACCTCGTCAACCGTCGCATTGAGAAAGTCGGCGGCGGTCGCGCGCGCCTTCGTCAGCAGCGCGTCGGTGCGGTGAGAGGTGTCGAACGGGCCGTCGGTGTTCGCGTTCGAGGTGCGGAGGTAATCGGCGATCGCATCGATCACCGAGTCGGGCACCTGCGTGCCGCCCGGCCCGTCGAAGAACGCGAGGGGCTGCTGCAGGGCGGTGAACCGCGCGCGCACCGCCTCGACGGTCGTCACGACACGTGCCACTGGTACTCCGGCTTCAAGGTGAGTGAGGCGCCGATGAAGCAGTCGCGCTCTGCTTTCGCGATCATGTTGTCGACGTCGTTCGACCGCGGTGTCAGCTGCGCATTGATGCGCACGCCGATCTGCACGAAGCGGTAGCGGCCGTCCTCGCCGGCCTTGGTGACCGTTCCCTGTGCCTCGCCGGAAGCGGTGACCTCGTGGCCCCCGCGGCGCGCGTGGTAGGTGAACGAGTCGATCGAGCAGCGCACGAGCGCAGCGAGGAGCAGGTGGTCGGCCGACCAGCCTTCCGGCGGCACGAACTGGCCGCCGCCCGGGATCGTCATCCGGCCTGCGTTGTCGACGTCGACGGCGTACTCGAGGACTTTCGCGGTGGTGGCCATGCTGGAACGGTATCGGGGTCCGTCCGGTAGTGGTCCTAGGGTTCGGCCATGAGGCTGAGGACATTGACCGAAGCAGAGTGCTATGCCCGCATCTACGGCGGGCACAGTGGCGAAGCCGTGAGCGTCGTACGCGTCCCGCAGCGGCGCGCGAGGCGCGGCGAGGTCGCAGGCGAGCAGCTGCG
>JAYUEQ010000054.1:0-6560 GCA_043739205.1 Thermoleophilia bacterium | reverse complement strand
CCGCTGGTTCACCCCGGCTCGAATGTACTCCCGTCGGGCCTTTCGATCCAGTGCCCGAGGGGCGGGTGCCGCCTGGCCGTGGCTAGGCGCTAGCGAGCGAGCGCGCGCAGTGCGCCGACGAGGCCTTCGAGGCGCTGGCCGAGCGGTGTCAGCCGGTACTCATTGCGCGGTGGGCGGCCCTCGACCGTTGTCCGTTCGAGGATCCCCGCTTCCTCGAGCTCGCGCAGCCGTGCGGCGAGAGTCGACGGTGATATCGGGCCTAGCGACTGCGCGAACTCGTTGAAGCGAACCGCGCCTTCGTGCGAGGCCCAGATGATCGAGACGGTCCAGCGACGCTCGAGGATGTCCGCCGCGCGGCGGACATCCTCTGGCATCGGGGTGCAGCTACGGCAGCGCATGCGCTGCGGGCACCGGCTCGAGTGCAAGCGCAAGCACTTCGTCGAGCGTCATCACCGGGTGGAACGACATCTCCGCCTTGACGTCCGCGGGGACGTCGTCGAGGTCGGCGCGGTTCCGCTCGGGGATGATCACGTCGGTGAGCCCGGCGGCGTGTGCCGCAAGCACCTTCTGCTTGAGGCCGCCGATCGGGAGCACGCGGCCTTGCAGCGTCACCTCGCCGGTCATGCCGACAGTGTGCTTCACGGGGCGGCCGGAAAGCAGAGACGCGATCGCGGTCGACATCGTGATCCCCGCGCTCGGACCGTCCTTCGGGATCGCTCCCGCCGGCACGTGCACGTGGAACGAGCGATCGTCGAACGCCTCTTCGTCGATCCCGAGCTCCTCGGCGTGTGAGCGGATATAGGAGAGCGCGATCCGCGCCGACTCCTTCATCACGTCGCCCAGTTGGCCGGTGAGCACGAGCTCCGACTTGCCCTTCATCGAGGTCGCCTCGACGAACAGCACGTCCCCGCCCGTTCCGGTAACCGCGAGGCCGGTTGCGACACCCGGGACTGCGGTGCGCTCCGCGGACTCCTGGTAGAAGTGCTGCCGTCCGAGCGCGTCACGGACGAGCTCGACATCGACGGCCACAGGCGCCTCGCGCTTGCCGGAGACAATGCTCGTCGCCGTCTTGCGCAGCAGCTTCCCGAGCTCGCGCTCGAGTTGCCGCACGCCCGCCTCACGCGTGTACTCGGAGACGATCGTCTGCAGCACGGCATCGGTCACCTCGACCTCGTCTTCGTTGAGGCCGTTGCGCTCGCGCTGCCGTTTCCAGAGGTAATCGCGGCCGATCGCGACCTTCTCGTCGACGGTGTAGCCGTCGAAGCGGATGACCTCCATGCGGTCGAGCAGCGGGCCGGGGATCGTGTCCGCGACGTTCGCGGTGGCGATGAACACGACCTGTGAGAGGTCGAGCTCGACATCGAGGTAGTGGTCGCGGAACGAATGGTTCTGCGCCGGGTCGAGCACCTCGAGCAACGCTGCCGACGGATCGCCGCGCCAGTCGGCGCCGACCTTGTCGACCTCGTCCAACAGGATCACCGGGTTCATCGTCTTCGCGTCGCGTAGCGCGCGCACGAGCCGGCCCGGCATCGCGCCGATGTAGGTGCGGCGATGGCCGCGGATCTCCGCTTCGTCACGGATGCCGCCGAGCGACATACGCACGAACTCACGGTTCAACGCACGTGCGATCGACTCGCCGATCGACGTCTTGCCGGTCCCGGGAGGGCCGATCAGGGTGAGGATCGCGCCGGATCGCTTGTCCTCTTCGATGCCGCGCTCCTGGCGCAGCTTGCGCACGGCCAGGTACTCGACGATGCGATCCTTGACGTCTTCGAGTCCTGCGTGGTCCGCGTCGAGTACTTCGCGTGCGTACACCGGGTCGAGGCGCTCCTCGGAGGCCTCGCCCCACGGCACGGACAGCAGCCAGTCGATGTAGGTGCGGATCATCTGCGATTCGCCGTTCTGATCGCCCATCCGCTCGAGCCGCGCGACTTCGCGCTCGGCCTGCTCGCGGACGTCGTCCGGCATGCCGGACTCGGCGATCTTCGTGCGGTAGTCCTCTGCCGCGGAGCCGTCGTCCTCGCCGAGCTCCTTGCGGATGGAGTCCATCTGGCGGCGCAGGATGTACTCGCGCTGCTGCTTCTGGGCTCCCGACTCGACGTCCTCGCGGATGCGCCGGCGGATCTGCAGCTCGGCGAGACGCTCGCGCTGCAGGCGCAGGGAGAGCTCGAGGCGCTCGACGATGTCGATCGTCTCGAGCAGCTCGATCTTTTCGGTGAAGTTGATGTCCGGTGCGTAGGCGGAGGTGTCCGCGAGGGCTCCGGCCTCGGTGATCGAGCGCACGAAGTCGTGAATGCGCGGGTCTGCGTCGCGCAGGTCGAGGATCTCCTCGACGACGGCGCGGTACTCGCGCTCGAGCTCGGCGGTCTTGACGCGCGGGGGCTGTTCGTCGGGCCGTTCGTCGACCTCAACCCGCAAGCGGCCGTCGGGGCCGGTCTGGGCCGCGCCCGCGATGCCACGGTGCAGGCCGGAGACCGTTACGGCGTTGCCGCCACCCGGCAGCCGCATGATCCCGGTGACCTCGGCCACGGTGCCGACCTTCGCGTACTCACCCTCGTGCGTTGGCACGAGGAAGACACGCTCGTCGTCGCCGACGTCCACGGTCAGCGTCACCGACATGTTGGGGAAGACGATGTTGTCTTCCAGGGGAATGAGCAAGAGGTTCGACACAGTTCTCCTTCGATCTGGTTCAAGCGTTGTAGTACCTACAACTTTCGAAGTGACAAGAGTATTCCCCGGAGAGGGTGTGCCGCAGAGCTAGGCGCAGAGCCGTTTTAGGCTTGCTGAGCTGCGAGGCGGGCGAGCTCGATCGCGCCCAGGACGCCGGCGCGGTCGCCGAGAGCAGGAGCGACGATGTAGGAATCGAGGCCGTCCGAGAGCTCCGGCGCGGAGACATAGCCGGCGAGCAGTTCGCGCACGCGGACGCGCACGAGGGGCAGCAGTGACGGCTGCTTCATCACGCCGCCGCCGAGGATCACGCGCTTCGGCGAGACGACGCAGATCACGTTGACGACGCCGAGCGCGAGGTACTCCGCCTCGAGCTCCCAGACCTCGGACCGGTCGCCGAGCTCTTCGCCCGGCTTCCCCCAGCGCCGCTCGATGGCGCTTCCCGCAGCGAGCCCTTCGAAGCAGTCACCGTGGAACGGGCACGAACCGGCGAACGGATCTCGGCTGATGTCGTGCGGGATCTGCATATGGCCGATCTCCGGGTGGACGAGCCCGTGCACGAGCCGCCCGCTCGACATCACGCCGCCGCCGATGCCGGTGCCGACGGTGAAGTAGCAGTACGTGTCGAGCCCGATCGCCGCGCCCCAGCGCCCTTCGCCGAGCGCAGCTGCGTTCACGTCCGTGTCGAAGGCGACCGGCACGCCGAGTGCCTCGCTCAGGATCGGGACGACGGCGATGTTCGCCCAGCCCGGCTTGGGTGTCGTCGTGATGCGCCCCGCATGCAGGTCGATCGGCCCGAACGAGCCGAGACCGACGGCCGACACTCCGCCGTTCTGGTTGAAGAACTCCGCTGCGCGCGCGAGCGTCTCCGCCGGGGTCGTGGTCGGGAACGTCCCGAGGGCACGCAGGTCGTCAGGGCCCGTGCCGATCGCGCAAACCCACTTCGTGCCGCCCGCCTCGACTCCGCCGTAGGTCATGCGGCGTCGTCGACAGGAACCTGCGCACCGCAGGACTCGCGCACGATGAAGTCGGCGGGAAGCACCACGATGCGGCGGCGCTCGGAGACCCGGCCCGCGAGTCGGTCGAGCAGCAGCTGCGTCGCGATCGTTCCGAAGGTCTCCGCTGGTTGCGCCATCACCGTGAGGAAGGGTAGGAAGCGCGACGCATGCTCGATATCGTCGAAGCAGACGAGCGCGAGGTCGCGCGGGATCTCGAGGCCACGCTCGCGCGCCGCTTCTGCAACGCCGACGACGGCGATGTTGTTGACCGAGAAGATCGCCGTCGGCGGATCGAGCAGGTCGAGCAGCTTCAACGTCGCGTCGTGCGCAGCGCCGACGTCGATCGCGCTCGCTTCGACGACCAGCTCGGGGCGGAACTGGATGTGCGCGGCCGCCAGCGCTTCTCTGTAGCCCTGGAGCCGGTCGCGCGCGGTCGACACCTCGCTCGTCTCGGTAACCATTCCGATGTGTCGATGCCCGAGCCCGATCAGATGCTCGATCAACCGGCGTGCACCTCCGACGCTGTCACCCTGCACGAGGTCGCCGTCGTGCCCTGCGATCGACCGGTCGATGACGACGAACGGGACGTCGTTCTTCTTAAGGACCCGCAGGCTCGGCCGTGAGCGGTCACCAACGGGAGCGATCAGGAGGCCTTCGACCTGGAACGCGAGCATGTCCTCCAGGTAGCCGCGCTCTCGCTCGAGGTTGCCCTGCGTGTTGCACAGGATCACGTGGTAGCCAGCCCGCCAGGCGACCTCCTCTGCGCCGCGGACGACGAGCGTGAAGAACGGGTTGCCGACGTCGGGAACGATCACACCGATCGCCCCGGTCTTACGGCGGTTCAGGCCGCTCGCGAGCCGGTTCGGCACGTAGCCGAGTTCGGCGATCGCCGTCTCGACGCGCGTCCGGGCCTCCTCGCTGACGCGGGGGCTCTCGTTGATCACCCGGGAGACGGTCATCGCCGAGACACCGGCCTGCTCCGCCACCTGGCGCATTGTTACGCGCATCCCGCTCCAGTGCTCTTTCGTACAAGAAGATCGTGGTACCGATACCACGAATAATGGCACTATACGTCCCGCATTTCCTCTCAGCAAGGCCTTGACAACTGATACGGGACTCTGTTAGACCACCTCAGTACTGCGTTACCGATACCACGAATGCACACGCCTGGGGCGGTGCCACTTCGGGTACGGCCCCACCCAGAAGGGAGAGAAATGCGTTTTTCTCGTTGGCTCGTGAGTCTCATGGGGGTGCTGACCGTCAGTCTTGCGCTTCTCGTCGGGTTAAGCAGTGCCCGTTCCGACGCGCCGGCACGTAGCACGGCGACGATCAAGGTCGGTCTGATCACGAAGACCGACACGAACCCCTTTTTCGTGAAGATGAAGGAAGGCGCCCAGAAGGAGGCAAAGGCGCTCGGCGTCACCCTGCTCACCGCCGCTGGCAAGATCGACGGCGATGCCGCGACCCAGATCACGGCGATTGAGAACATGGTCAGTGCCGGCGTCAAGGGCATCCTGATCACGCCGAGCAACGACTCAGTCGTCCCGGCGATCCGGAAGGCGCGCGCAAAAGGCGTGCTCGTGATTGCACTCGACACACCGCCGAACCCGGCGTCCGCGGTCGACGCGCTCTTCGCGACGAACAACTTCACGGCGGGCGTCCTGATCGGGAAGTACGCGAAGGTGCTCTTCAAGGGGAAGACGCCGAAGATCGCGATGCTCGACCTCTTCCCAGGCCCGTCGGTCGGGTACCTGCGTCATAACGGGTTCCTGAGCGGCTTCGGCGTCCCGGGCATCAGCCAGAAGGATTCGACGAAGTACAAGACGTCGCCGCAGGTCGTCTGCAGCGCCGACACCTCGGGTGACCAGGCGAAAGGTCAGACGGCGATGGAGACCTGCCTCCAGAAGAGCCCTGACATCAACCTCGTCTACACGATCAACGAGCCGGCCGCCGCCGGCGCCTACACGGCGCTGAAGAACGCGGGCAAAGCCGGGAAGGTCACTGTCGTCTCCGTCGACGGTGGTTGCGCGGGCGTACGCAACGTCAAGGCAGGCGTGATCGCCGCGACGTCGCAGCAGTACCCGCTGAAGATGGCGTCACGTGGCGTGGACGCCGTCGTGAACTACGCCAAGACCGGCAAGAAGGTGTCCGGCTACACGGACACCGGCGTCAACTTGATTACCGCAAAGCCCGTCGCCGGCGTCCCCTCCAAGGGCCTCGCCTTCGGTCTCGCCAACTGCTGGGGGTAGTAGGCGAGTGTTCCCCGGGGCCTGGGCGGCTTGACCGCCTAGGCCCCGGCCCTTCAGGATCAGGATGACAACCTTGGAAATGAGCACAGCCACAGACAGGGGCAACGCGCCGCTCGAGCGCGTTCTGCGCGCAGGACGCGCTGTGGCCGGCTACCCGGTTGCAGGCCCGCTCGGCGCGCTGCTGCTGGCGATGGTGTTCTTCTCGTTCGAGTCGGGCCAGTTCCTGCGGGGCCCGAACCTGTCGCTGATCCTCCAGCAGGTCGTCGAGGTTGGCGTGCTCGCGGTCGGGCAGACGCTGATCATCCTGACCGCGGGCATCGATCTCTCCCTCGGCGCCGTGATGGCGTTCGGGATGATCGTGATGACGAAGCTCGCCGTGCACAGCGGCGTCCCCGCGATCCCGGCGATCCTGATCGGCATCGCGTCCTGCGCCGCGTTCGGTCTCCTGAACGGCCTGTTCGTGACGAAGGTCCGCCTGCCCGCGTTCATCGTCACCCTCGGCACGTTCAACATCGCGATGGCGCTCGTGCACATCTATTCGAACGAGGAGACGATCGCGAACCCGCCGTCGGCGATGACGTTCTTCGGACGGACCTTCTCGCTCGGTGGCACCGACATCACCTATGCGGTCGTGCTGATGCTCGCG
>JAYUEQ010000053.1:0-2571 GCA_043739205.1 Thermoleophilia bacterium | reverse complement strand
CTTCCGGCCGGATGGCTAGGCTGTCAGCCGGGTGCCTCGCAACCGGACCGTCCGTCTCGCGGTCCTGGGCTCATCGGTCCAGCGCGCCGCTTCTTCCGGCTACCCCTCGAGCCGCTCCAGCGCCCTGAAGCGCAGGATCGTCGTGGGTGTCCTGGTGCTGCTCTCTTTGGTCCTGATCACGGTGTCGTTTCGCTCGAGCGCCCTCGACGGCGTTCAGGGCACGGCGGCCGGGATCCTGAAGCCGTTCGAGGTTGCCGCCGACCGTGTCTCACGCCCCTTCCGGGATGCGGTGAGCTGGGGGCGCGGCCTTGTTCACGCGAAGTCCGAGAACAAGCGGCTGCGCTCGCGGATCCAGACGCTGCAGCAGCAGTTGAGCCTCGACGAAGGCGCCGTGCAACAGAACGTGCAGCTGAAGGCCGCGCTGAACTACCGCGGGCTGCCGTCGATCGCGAACTTCCAGCGCGTGAACGCGTCGGTCGCAGTGAACCCGCAGAGTGCGATCGAGCAGAGCGTCGCGATCACCGTCGGGACGAGTGATGGCGTGCATGAGGGCGACGTGGTGATCGACCCGGTGACCGGCGGGCTCGTTGGCACCGTCGACCGCGCGTTCCCGAGCGTCGCGCGCGTGACGCTCTTGACCGACAGCCAGAGCGCGGTCACCTCGATCGACCTGACGAGCCCGACGGCGGTCGGGATCATCCAGCCGGGCGGCGGTGGCAGCGATGCCCTCGTGCTGGATCTCGTCGCGAAGTCGAAGGTGATCCGCGAGGGCGACACGATCATCACCGCCGGCTCGCTCGGGAAAAGCACGCTGCCGTCGATGTTCCCACGCGGCATTCCCGTCGGAACGGTGACGAGCCAGAGCAGCAACGACGTGAACCCCTTCAAGAACATCCAGGTCAAGCCCCTCGTCGACTTCTCGTCACTGCAGTCCGTGATCGTCCTCGTCCCCCGGAATCAATGAACGGCGTCAAGGCTGCACTCGTCCTCTTCGTCGCCGCGCTGTTCCAGCTCTCGGTGCTGACCGAGTACCGCCAATTCCGCACCGCGAGCATCGTGCTCGTCGCCCTCCTCTCGATTGCGCTGCTCCGCGGTTCCATCTTCGGCGCGATCGCCGGCTTCGGGACGGGTCTGCTGCTCGACACCGCGACGCTCGGAACGCTCGGCATCACGTCGCTGCTCCTGACGGTCTTCGGGTTCTGGATCGGGCGCTACGGCGAGACGACCGCGCGTGACCGGTTCCACGCGCCGTTTCTCTCGGTCGCAGTGGTCACCGGCGTGTACGCGTTCGGCCTCGTCGGGTTGCAGTTCGTGCTCGGCCAGCCGGCGCCGGCGGGGCTTGTCGCCCGCGGGCTGCCACTCGCGCTGCTTCTCAACCTCGTGCTGACGCTGCCCGTCTACGCGTTGATCCGACGCCTCTTCCCGCCGCTCGAGCTCGGTGACCGCGTGCGTGAGGTGCGCCTGCTTGGCTAGCTGGACTGGCAAGAATCCTGCCCGTCCCGGCCGCTTCCTCCCCGGCGATCCGCGCGTCGAGGGGCCCTACCGCCTTACGCCGCAGCTCGCGTTCCGTGTCGCGATCCTTGCTTTCCTCGCTTTGGCGGTATTTGCGGTGCTGTTCCTGCGGCTCTGGGCGCTGCAGGTGCTGTCCGGCGACAAGTATCTCGCGGTTGCGAACGACAACCGCGTGCGCACGCTTCGACTCGAGGCACCACGCGGGCCCGTTCTCGACCGCTACGGGAACGTGCTCGTCGAGAACGTGCCGGGCACGCGCGTCGAGTTGTGGCCGGCCGACCTGCCGAAGACCTGGGCGGCACAGCGTCGTGAGCTGAAGGCACTCTCCGATCTCACCGGCGTGCCGCTGAAGGAGATCCTCGCGCAGCTGAGTCGTCACGCCCTCGACCCGCTGACGCCGATCGTCGTGCAGCGCGGTCTGCGGCAGGATCAGATCTTCTACATCCGCGAGCACGACGCGCAGTTCCCCGGCGTGCGGCTCGCGCACAGCTACCTGCGCAAGTACCCGTACCAGTCGCTCGGCGCGCAGGTGCTCGGCTACGTCGGGCAGATCACGGCAGACGAGTACAAGACGATGAAGCAGCGCGGGTACCAGCCGACCGATTCGATCGGCCAGGCGGGGATCGAGTCGACCTACGACACCTACCTCCGCGGCAAGGACGGCAAGGCGCAGCTGACCGTCGACTCGCGCGGGCGGCCGAAGGGCGCGAGCACGCTGCTCTCGAACCCGACGCCCGGTCAGGCGCTTCGACTGACGATCGACATCGGGCTGCAGCGTGCTGCCGAGCGCGCGCTCGTCTACGGGATCCAGCGCGCGCACGATGCGAGCTATGCGCATGCTGACGGTGGTGCGATCGTCGCGATGGATCCGCGGAACGGCGCGATTCTCGCGATGGCGTCCTACCCCACCTACCAGCCGTCGATCTTCGTCGGCCACAAAGATCCGAAGAAGCTTGCGCCGCTGCTCGATCCGAAGGTCGCCGACCAGGCGAACCACCCGGGCATCAACCGCGCGATCGACGCCTCGTATCCGCCAGGCTCCACGTTCAAGCCGGTGAC
>JAYUEQ010000052.1:0-21714 GCA_043739205.1 Thermoleophilia bacterium | reverse complement strand
GACGAGCTCGACCTGATGATTCACATCCACGTGCTCGAGACGCGCATGCAGGCGGTGTCGGGGCAGCGGATGTACGGGCGCACGCTGCCCGAGCACATGGACGCGATCGGGTTCCTCTCGCCGCGGGTGTGCTTCGAGCACGGCATCTGGCTGACGCCGTCCGACTTGGAACTCGTGCGCGACCGCGGCGTAACTGTCGTGCACAACCCCGTCTCGAACATGAAGCTCGGATCGGGTATCGCGCCGATCCCGGAGCTGCTCGGGCACGGCGTCAACGTCGCACTCGGCACCGACGGAATGTGCTCGAACGATGGCAACGACATGTTCGCGACGCTCAAGACAGCCGCGTTGCTGCACAAGCTGTGGGAGGTCGACTACGAGCAGTGGCTCGGCGCCGAGGAGGCGTGGCGGATGGCGACCGCCGGTGGCGCAACTGCGGCAGGGGATCGCGACGGGCTCGGTTCGCTCGAGCCGGGACGCCGTGCCGATCTCGTTTTGCTCGATCTGGAGTCGATCGTCTTCACGCCTCTGAACGATCCGCTGCGACAAGTTGCGTTGGGGTCGACGACGCTCGCGGTGTCATCGGTGATGGTCGGGGGCGAGTGGCGCGTGCGTGACGGCCGGGTCACCGGCGTCGACGAGGCCGCCGTGCTGGCAGAAGGCCGCGCCCGCGGCGCGGAGATCGTCGCCCGCCACGACGAAGGCTTCCAGATCGGCCAGGAGTTGCTCGCGTCGGTCCGCGCCGGCTGGCTGGAGGCCATGCAGACGGATGTGGGCGTCGAGCGTAAGCTCGCTCCGTCCTAAAAGGTGTCAGACACTTTGCGGTTGCGTTGCACCGCCGGTGCGCAGCGCAGGCATCGTCGTCTCATGGGCAGGCCGCCAAGAGATTTCCACCCCGATGGGATCTACCACCTGACGATGCACGGCATCGACGACCACCCGATCTACCGCGAGGATGTCGACCGCCAAGACTTCTGCATTCGCTTTCGCCGAGTCGTTATCAGCGAAGGCTGGGACGTTCACGCCGGGTGCCTGATGGACACCACTACCACCTGCTGATCCGGCCGACATTGGGACGTGTCTCCGATGGCATGAAGCTCTTGAACGGCGGCTACTCGCGCGCGCTCAACAAGCGTCACGGGCGGCGGGGAGCCCTCTTCGAATCGCGGTATGAGAGCTGGACGATCCGCGACGAGCTCCACTACCGGGCCACGGTGAGGTACATCGAAGAGAATCCGGTCGCCGCCGGGATGGTCGAGTCCCTCGAGGAGTGGATCTGGGCAACGGGCACTGAGGGGTCACCGCTGTTGGTGCCCGACAGCTCGTCAACCCTGCGAACGGCGCGCCACTTCACACCGGTGTCAGACACCACTTCGAAACTGGGCGCGCTCCGAGAAGGTGCCTGACACCTTTCGGCACCTCGAAGTGCCGCGGCGACTCGCAGAGGTGTCAGACACCACTTCGAAACTGGGCGCCCTGCGAGGAGGTGTCAGACACCAGTTAGGCTCGCGCGGATGATCGACCTCAAGCTCGAGCACGCGCGGCTGATGGACGGGACGACCCGCGACCTCTACATCGACGACGGGCGCTTCGTCTCGGGCGGCGAGCCTCGCGAGACGATCGACGTCGAGGGCCGGCTCGTGACGCCGCCACTCGTCGACTGCCACCTCCACCTCGACGCGTCGCTCACCGTGGGCCGTCCGCGGTTCAACGAGAGCGGGACGCTGATCGAGGGCATCCACGTCTGGGGCGAGCTGAAGCCGACGCTCACCGAACAAGACGTCTTCGAGCGCGCCTCGGAGATCGTCCGCTGGTCGGCGGCGCAGGGGACGCTGTTCATCCGCGCGCATGCGGACGTCTCCGGCGAGAACGAGGCGATGGTACGCGGGCTCCTGCGCGTCCGCGACGAGCTCGCCGATCTCTGCACGATCCAGGTGACCGCGTTCCCACAAGACGGGATCTACGCGCGTGACGGCGACGAGGAGCGGCTCGAGAACGCGATCCGTCTCGGCGTCGACTGCGTCGGTGGCATCCCGCACTACGAGCCGACGAGCGAGCTCGGCCTCAAGGAAGTGCACCGTGTGTTCGAGCTCGCCAAGCAGCACAACCTACGTATCGACGTCCACTGCGACGAGACCGACGACCCGTCGAGCCGCTTCCTCGAGGTAATGGCGGACGACACGGTGAAGTTCGGACTCGGTGGCCGTGTCACCGCAAGCCATTGCACCGCGATGGGCTCGTACGAGCCCTACTACTCGTCCAAGCTGCGCGGGTTCCTGAAGCGGGCCGGCATCAACATCGTCGTCAACCCGTACGCGAACTCTCTCATCCAGGGGCGGCTCGACAGCTATCCGAAGCGGCGGGGCTTCGCGCAGCTGAAGGAGCTGCTCGCCGAAGGCGTCAACGTGTCGCTCGGCAACGACGTGATCATGGATCCCTGGTACTCGATGGGGAAGGCCGATCTCGTCGACGCCGCGCATCTCGCACTGCACTTCACCTATATGAGCGGTCGTGAAGAGATCGCCGAGATGCTGCGCTGCGCGACCGAGCGCGGCGCCCGGACGCTCGCGGTCGAGGACGAGTACGGGATCGAGGACGGCAAGCCCGCCGACTGCGTCGTCTTCGACGCGCCCAACGCCGTCGAGGTGATCCGCCTGCGCGCAACGCGGCGCTGGGTGATTCGCCGTGGCAAGGTGATCGCTCAAACGACGCCGGCGCAGACCACGCTCCTCGGCGAGCCCGTCACCTTTTCAGCGTGACACGCGCGCCGTGGGCGGTGCTCGCACTTGCGCTGCTCGACGGCGCGATCGGCGCGGCACTGCTCGCGGCCGCGCTTTCGCACGGCCCGCACCGCGACACGCTCGTGCACTTCTTCGTCTACGGCGCGGTCATCTTCGTCTTCAAGGCGCGCGATGCCGCACGACGGGTGCCCGCGCTGATCAGACAGGCGCGTAGCGGCACGACGCTTCTGCTCGGACCATGGTGGCTGCAGACGGCGAGACTGCTGATCGGCTACGACTCGTGGTCGCGCACCGAGCGGCTGGGGATCATCGCCGTGTCGGTGATCGTGACGACGCTGTTCGGCTGGGCGAAGGGCGGCCCGTTCGCGGCAGCGCTCTTCATTTCGGTTGCGATCGTCAACGGCGTGCTCGCGCTGATTGCGCTCGGGGCACGGCTCTCGGCGACTCGGGGCTGAAGCGCTTACTCGTCGGAGCCGTGGTCGCCGTGCGCCTGCCGCCGCGCGCGCTCCTGGCCAAGCTGCAGATCCGTTTGCTGGATCCAGCGGCTCATGCCGGCCAGGTGCTCGTGCGTCTCGTGCACCGAGGCCCGCTGCCGCTCGATCTCCGACTTACCGTCGGCGATGCGCCGGCGCAGACGAGCCAGGTAGTCCGCCGCCGAGCGGTTCGCTGCCTCGCGCTCATCCATCCCAAGTCCTGTTACCAGGACTTGCAAAATGCAAACGTGCTGGTGGAACGCGGCTCAGCGGGTCTGCGGGAAGCCCAGGTCGACCTTGGAGGTGGCCGGGTCGGGCCAGCGGGCGGTGACGACCTTCGAGCGGGTGTAGAAGTCGATTCCTTCGGTGCCGTAGATGTGCCGGTCGCCGAAGAGGGAGGCTTTCCAGCCGCCGAAGGAGTAGTAGGCGACGGGAACGGGGATCGGGACGTTGATCCCGACCATGCCCGCCTGCACCTCGAACTGGAACTGGCGGGCGACGCCACCGTCGCGCGTGAAGATCGCGGTGCCGTTGCCGTAGGGGTTCTCGTTGATCAGCGTCACGGCCTCGTCGTAGGTCGGCACACGCGTCACCCCGAGCACCGGCCCGAAGATCTCGTCCTCATAGGCCCTCATCCCGGGTTTCACGCCGTCGATCAGGCTCGGCGCGAGGAAGAACCCTTCCGTGGGCGCGCCTTCGCGGCCGTCGACGACGACGGTCGCGCCCTCGTCGGCACCGATGTAGGAGGCGACCTTGTCGCGATGCTCGCGCGTGATCAGCGGCCCCATCTCGCTCGAGGCATCCATGCCGTCACCGACCTTGACCTTCGGGATGCGCAGCTTGATCGCCTCGATCAGCGGATCGGCCGCATCGCCAACGGCGACGACCATCGAGACCGCCATGCAGCGCTCGCCCGCCGAGCCGTACGCCGCCGAAACGGCAGCGTCGGCCGCCATGTCGATGTCGGCGTCGGGCAACACGATCATGTGGTTCTTCGCGCCGCCGAGCGCCTGGCAGCGCTTACCGTTCTTCGTCGCCGTCTCATAGACATACCGCGCGATCGGCGTCGAGCCGACGAACGAAACCGCTGCGATGTCCGGGTGCTCAAGAATCGCGTCGACGGCCACCTTGTCGCCGTTCACGACGTTGAAGACCCCGTCGGGCACACCGGCCTGCTTCAGCAGCTCGGCCGTGAAGAACGACGCGGACGGATCCTTCTCCGACGGCTTGAGCACGAAGGTGTTGCCGGTTGCGAGCGCCGGCGCCCACATCCACATCGGGACCATCGCCGGGAAGTTGAACGGCGTGATCCCCGCGACGACACCGAGCGGCTGACGAATCGAATACACGTCAACCCCCGTCGAGGCCTGCTCGGTCATCCCGCCCTTCAACAAGTGCGGCAAGCCGCAGCAGAACTCGATCACCTCAAGCCCGCGCGTCACCTCGCCCAAAGCATCCGACAACACCTTGCCGTGCTCACGCGTCAAGAACTTCGCGATCTCCTCACGCTGGGCGTGGAACAACTCCCGGATCGCAAAGAACAACTCCGCCCGCTTCGCAAGCGAGGTCGCACGCCACGCCGGAAACGCCTCCTTCGCAGCCTGCACCGCCCCGTCGACCTCCTCAACCGTCGCGAAATCGACCGCCCCCGACTGCACACCCGTCGCCGGGTTGAACACCGGCCCAAAACGCCCCGACTGGCCGGCATAGGCCCGGCCGGAGATCCAGTGGTTGATGGGCTTGACTGCTGCGGGCGCGTCGACGACGTCTGTCATTGGGTCCTCCTGAGGTGGTCGGTAGGAGGTTAGCGCGGTAGCGTCCGCCGGGATGGCCACCCGCGAGCAGCTCGCCGAGAACACCGGCAGGTACCTCTTGCCGCGTCCGGCCTACGAGACCGTCGTGACGGACGACTACACCTACGTCGCCGGCCCGAACAATGCGTGGGTGCTCGACATTCGCGAGCCGAACGTCGAGTGGGCTCGGGAAGAGTCGCGGCGTCGAGGGATCCGGCTCGTCGAATGGTGGGTCGGCTGGTCGGTACGACCGTCCCTCGCGACCGACTTGCTGAGCGTCGGTCTCGTGCCCAACGACGAACCGGTGTTGACCGGGATGACGTGCGCGACGGCAACGCCGGAGGCGGGGCACATCGAGGTGCGAGCCATCGAGACCTCGGCGCAGTACCTCGAAGCGGTGGCGGTCGACTGGGAGGTCTGGCAGGTCTCGGCTGATGAACGCGTGAGGCGGCGCACGACCGAGATCGAGCGGTTCGACGACGAGTACGCCGCCGGCAGCGCGCACCACTGGGCCGCCTACGACGACGGGCGCCCGGTCGGGTTCGGTCGCGGGATCGACATGGAGGAAGGCGTCGCGCTGATGGGGGGCGCCGTGTTGCCCGAGGCTCGAGGCCGAGGCGTCTACCGCGCGCTCGTCCGGGCGCGCTGGGATCACGCCGCTTCGCGAGGCACGCCACTGCTCGTCGTGCAGGCGGGTCGCATGTCCGCGCCGGTGCTCGACGGCCTCGGCTTCGTGCGCCACGGCGAGATTCACCTCTACGCTGATCGCCTGTGACTCCGACACCCCTCGAGCTGTGCGAGGACTTCCTCGTGCACATCCCGCCGAGGCGGGAGCTGAACGCCGTCGTCACCGCGGGGTACGTCTGCGTCCCGCGCGGCCCGGGCCGCGCGCTCGTGCAGCGCATCCGTCTCGCCGACGCGGGAGAGGTGCACGCTGCGGTCGAACAGACCCGCGCGATCGCGCGGGACGCGGAGCGGGCCCGCGTGATGTGGTGGGTCGGCGAGCTCTCGACCCCCGACGACATCGTCGACCTGCTCGCAGCCGAAGGGCTCGTTCCGGACGACGACGAGCCGCTCCTGGGGTCGCTCGTGCTCGACCAACCGCCCACCGGCGCTCCTCCGGCTGTCGAGATCGTTCGCGTCGCGTCACTCGAGGACTTCCTCGCCGCACAGGAGGTCGACCTGATGACCATGGAGATCTCCGACGAGGAGCGGGAGACGATGCGCGCCGGGAACCCCGTCCACTGGGACTCCGTCCGAGACGAGGGCATCATCCAGACCTACCTGGCGCGTGTCGACGGCCGCGCTGTCGCCTACGCCCGTTCTGCCTACGGTGCCGGCGGAGTTGCGCTGCTCGGTGGAGGGACATTGGAGGCCGAGCGCGGCAACGGCTACTACACCGCGCTCGTACACGCCCGCTGGCAGGACGCGGTCGAGCGAGGCACGCCGCTCCTGTGCACGGAGGCGGGGAAGCACTCGCGCCCGATCCTCGAGCGCCTCGGCTTCGAAGCGATCGGTGAGATCCGCGTGCTCGTCGACCGCTTGTAGGATCGAGGAATGGCGACCACACAGACACAATCCGAGCTCGGCAGGCAGATCGTCGAGGACGCGAAGAAATACGTCCTCTACTCCTGGAGCGTGCAGAACGCGATCAACCCGATTGCAGTCGAGCGGGCCGAGGGGCGCTACTTCTGGGACTACGACGGCAATCGCTACCTAGACTTCGCATCGCAACTCGTCAACGTCTCGATCGGCCACTCGCACCCGAAGATCGTGCAGGCGATCAAGGACCAGGCAGAGAAGCTCGCGACGATCGGGCCGCCCATGGCCACCGAGTCGCGCTCCCGGCTCGGGAAGCTCCTTGCCGAGGTGACGCCGGGCGACCTGTCGATGTCGTTCTTCACGAACGGCGGCGCCGAGGCGAACGAGAACGCGATCAAGCTCGCGCGCTGGTACACCGGCCGCCACAAGATCATTGCGCGCTACCGCAGCTATCACGGTGCGACCGCGGGCGGCATCACGCTCACCGGCGACCCCCGCCGCTGGGCGGCGGAGCCGGGGATTCCCGGCGTCGTGCGGATGTTCGACCCGTACACCTACCGCTGCCCTGCCGGCCACCCGGATCCGTGCCCGGTCTGCACTGGGGCGCCGCACCTCGAAGAGAGCCTGCAGTACGAGGGCGCGCACACCGTCGCCGCGGTGATCCTCGAGACGGTCACCGGCACAAACGGGATCATCGTGCCGCCCGACGGTTACCTGCAGTCGATCCGTGAGGTCTGCGACCGCCACGGGATCCTGTTGATCGCCGATGAGGTGATGGCCGGTTTCGGCCGCACCGGCAAGTGGTTCGCGGTCGACAACTGGAACGTCGTGCCGGACATCCTGACCGTCGCGAAGGGCATCAACTCCGGCTACGTCCCGCTCGGCGCGATGGTCGTGCGCGAGCCGATCGCCGAGTGGGTGCGCGACAAGTTCTTCGCCGGCGGCCTCACCTACAGCGGCCATCCGCTTGCGTGCGCGTCGGGCGTTGCCTCGATCGAGGCGTTCCAGGAGGAAGGCATCGTCGAGAACGCCGCCGCGATGGGCGATGTGTTCCGCGTCGAACTGGCGAAGCTCGCCGAGAAGCATCCGTCCATCGGCGAGGTTCGTGGTCTCGGTTGCTTCTGGGGCCTCGAGCTGGTCAGGAACCGCGAGACGCGTGAGCCGCTCGTGCCGTACAACGCGACGGGCGAGGATGCGAAGCCGATGGGCGCCGTGATGAAGCGCGCGCTCGACCGCGGCCTCTATCTCATGACGCACTGGAACGTCGTCATGTGCTGCCCGCCGCTGACGATCACGCGCGAAGAGCTGGACGAGGCACTCGACGCGCTCGACGAGGCGCTCTCGGTTGCCGACGAGTTCGTCACCTAGCGCACCCCGGAAGATCGCGGCGGTGCTCGTTCCGGTGTTCCGGGACGACGAAGGGCGGCTACGCATGGTGCTGATCGTGCGCTCCGATCGCGGGCTCCACGGCGGGCAGCTCGCTGTCCCCGGCGGCAAGGTCGACGCCGACGACGAGACACTGATGGCCACCGCACTGAGAGAAGCAGAGGAGGAGATCGGCCTGTCGCCGGCCGACGTGGAGGTGATCGCCGAACTGGCGCCCGTGCGCAGCGGGCCGACCGACTTCGAGGTGCATGCGTTCCTCGGCCGGATTCCGCCGGGTGTCGAGTGGCGTCCCAACGCGGAGGAAGTCGCCGAGGTGCTGACGCCCGCGGTCGACGAGTTGTGGGATCCGGAGATCCGGCGTGAGTTGCTGTTCACGTCGGCGCACTGGCCCGAGGGTCTGCTCGTCGACGGCATCCCGGTCGGCGACCGCGTGCTGTGGGGAATGACGTTGCGCCTGCTCGACGACGTCGTCCCGCGACTGCTCGCAGGCGAGTGGGAGGATCAGCTTCGGTGATCGATGCAAAGCTGCGCGAGTACGCGGAGACACCCGACCGCTTTGCGCCGATCCCGGCAGGCGCGTCGGTCACGCGGTTCGCTGACGAGCGCATCTGCGTCATCCAGGGCCCGACCTGGGCCGGGATCAGCGGGTTGCAGCTGCGCGAGGAGGAGCTCGACGAGGTGATCGAGCTCGTGCGGGAGCTCGTCCCTGCGGAGAAGCGGACGGTCTGGTGGATCGGCCCGTCGGCGAAGCCCGGAAACATCGTCGACCTGCTCGAGGCGCGCGGCTTTCGACCCGCTGAAGACGGCCCCGAGGTGCGAGCGCTCGCGCTCACAGCGCCCCCGCCCGGTCCCGAGCCTGGGATCGAAGTGCGTCGCGTCGAGACCTACGACGACTTCATCGCCTCACGCGAAGTGCAGTGGGATGCATTCGAGATACCGGAGAAGCGGCGCGAGCAGCAACGCGAGCATCTGCGGACCGACTTCGACGAATCGGTCGAGCACGGGACGCCGGTCGGGTTTCTCGCGTCGCTCGACGGGCGGCCCGGCGCGACCGGGCTCGCGATCCCCTCCGACCGGGGGGTCTTTCTGATCGCCGGCTCGACCGCTCTCTGGGCGCGGGGGCGCGGCCTGTATCGCGCGCTCGTTCGCGCGCGTTGGGACTATGCGGTCGAACGCGGCACGCCCGCGCTCGTCACCGAGGCACTGGTCGACACGTCGTATCCGATCCTGCAACGCCTCGGCTTTGCCGAGGTCTGCACGATCCGGCGTCTCCAAGTGACGCGTTAGAGCGCGAGGATCTCGTCGGCCTCGTAGAGGCGGACGAACGCTGCGACGGCTGTCGGGTCGAACTGGGTGCCCGACGCCTCCTTCAAGCGACGAACGGCTTCCTCGTGCGATAGCGCACCGCGGTAGGGCCGGTCGGTGACCATCGCGTGGAACGCGTCGCAGACGAGCACGACACGTGACTCGACGGGAATGTCGGTGCCGGACTTGCCGTCGGGGTAGCCGAGGCCGTCCCAGCGCTCGTGGCACGAGCGCACGATCGGGCGCACATCCTCGAGCCGCTCGATCGGCGCGAGGATCCGCTCGCCGAGCTCGGGATGCTCCTTCACGATCTCGAACTCCTCGTCCGTCAGCGGGCCGGGCTTCTGCAGGATCTCGGACGGGATCCCGATCTTGCCGATGTCGTGGAACAGCGCACCGAGCTCGAGACGCTTCATCGCGTCGCGGTCGAAGCCAAGCTCACGGCCGACGAGCATCGACATGTCGGTGATCCAGCGAGCATGGGAGGCCGTGTAGTCGTCCTTCGCTTCCAGCGCATTCGCGAGCGCAGCGACTGTCGAGACGAACGTGCGCTCGAGGCTCAGGTAGTGCTCTGCACTCTCGATCGCGAGCTTCGCCTGATGCGCGAGCCCTGCCAGCAGCCGCATCTGGCGGTCGTCGAGCACACGGTCACCGATCGTCGCTGTCAGCGCGCCGACGCGGTTGTTCTCGAGCCGTAACGGCGCAACGACGTACCGCGAGGTGCCGCTCGTACGCAGAGGGTCGATCTCCGTGACGTCGCTCGGTTCGAGCACGAACGGCTCGGTGCCGCTCAGCCGCTCGTGGGCAATCGCCCGCGGGAAGCGGTGACGGCCTGTCGGGTCCGACTCGGGGTCGTAGCCAAAGGACGCGCGAGCTACCAGGTCGTGCGGTTCGGTTTCCTCCTCGATCCACAGCGCCGCGCGCTCCGTCCCCAGCACGCGCGTCGTCACTTCGACGCTGCGACCAAGAACATCCTCCGGCGTCTCCGCAGTCGCAAGTTCGCGGCTCGCCTCGAGCAGCGAGTTCGCAATCTCGGCAGCTTCCTTTGCAGCCTCCGCTTCCAAACGCTGCTGCTCGTAGAGGCGTGCGTTCTCGAGTGCGACCGACGCCTGGCCGGCGAGCACCTCGAGCAGGCGGACGTCGTCGTCGTCGAACTGGTTGATGCCGAGCTTCGAGATCACGATCACGCCGGTGACGCGGGTTCCGTAACGGAGGGGTACCACCGCCATCGACTCCTCGAGCTCTTCGGTGCCGGGAATCCTGATCGCGAACTCGCACTCGAGCGCGTTCGGTACGAGCAGCGATTCGCCGGTCTCTGCGACGCGACCCGTGATGCCGACGCCGACCTTTGTCGTGTACGCGGCCGCAGCGTTGTCGAGACCGGGGTCGTGCTCGCCGACGAATGTGATCGGACGCAACTCGTCGCCGTCGCGCAGCGAGACGCGGCAGTTGTGGTAATCGATCAGCAGCCGCAACTCGGTCGCGATCGTCGCGCCGATCTGTTGCACGTCGTTCAAGCGGTTCAGCTTTCCGGCGAGCGACTGCAACATCTTGAGGTGTGCGATCGAGCGCACGTCCCGTGCGGAGCCGGGTTGCGGGCGTTCGGTTTCACCGTCATCGAAGAGCACGGTCTGGTCCTTGCCGCGCGCCTTCGCGGTCATCATCGCGGCCTCGGCGCAGGTCACGAGCTCGCGCGGGTTCATCGCGTGCTGCGGCCCCTGCGAGATTCCGATCGACACGGTCATGTGGCCCGCAGGCTCGAACTCCACCTCGCGGAGCCGCTCGGTCAGGCGCGCCGCGAGCCCGAGCGCATCGCCGGCGTCGCATGACGGCATGATCACGCCGAACTCCTCGCCGCCGATCCGGCAGACGACGTCGGAGCCGCGCACCGTCTCGAGGGCAAGCCGCGAGATCTGCACGAGCAGCTGATCGCCTGCGCCGTGGCCGTAGACGTCGTTGACGCGCTTGAAGTCGTCGAGGTCGAACATGAGCACTGCAACCGGGTCGTGCGAGCGCGAGGCGCGCGTCAGCTCCGACCGGAGACGCTCGTGGAAGAAGCGATGGTTGTAGAGGCCGGTGAGCGAGTCGGTCTGCGCAAGGTGCTCGAGACGCGCCTTGACCTGCGCATTGTCGATCGCGAGCGCGGCGGCGTCGGCAAACCACTTCGCGAGCTCGAACTCGTGCTCGTAGAAGACCGCGTCGTCGCCGATGCGATAGATGTTGAGTGCGCCTTTCAGCGCGCCACGCGCGATCAGCGGCACGGTGATCAGGGCCTCAGGCTCGATCGGGGTCCCAGGGACGTGTTGCACGCGCGGATCGAGGTGGGCGCGGTTCGTCCAGACCGGGCGGCGGTTCTCGACCGCCCAGCCGGTGATGCCTTCGCCGAAGACCGAGCGGCTCTGCATGATCTTGTCCTCGTACTCGCCGCGAGCAAGGATCGGAAGGAGCTCCCGTGCTTCCTCGTCGGCCTCGTAGACGTGGAGCGCCTCGTAGGGCATCAGATCGCGCAGCGTGTCGGCGATGCGGTCGAGGAGCGTGTCGAGGCTCTCCGCGGAGAGGACGTGGTGGAACACCTCCGCCAGCCGGCGGTAGGACTCGACAAGCGCCTCAGGGCGCCCGCTGCCAACGAGCTCAGGCGCCCCGGGCAGGGGGTCGCGCGCCGCAATCTGCCGCACCATCCCGAATCCATCGGCTCGAAGTGCCTCAGGCTTGAGCCTTCGTTCCGTGGAGGCCCCGCGTCAGATCAGACCGCAGGCCCGCGCCGTGTTCGGCCAGGGGTAGAACCCGCGGCCGGCCTCGTAGGCGCGGACAGCCACCTGGAGCTGGGCCCAGGCAGGCCAATGGTCGGCAGTGCCCCAGAGACGGAGGAAATCGCCGCCGTAGAGGCCCTGAAAGGACCGGTCCATCTGGAGGCCGCCGTAGTAGCCGTTCCCCGTATTCGAGGTCCAGGCGCCCTCGTAGCGGTGGATGCACATGAACGAGGCGTTCAGGAACGCCGGAATCGGCGCATCCAGGCTGTGCTTGACGACATCGACCGCCGCGAAGGCGCTCCGCCGCTGCCAGAGGAGGAGCGTCTCCCGGCCGGTGGATGCCGTGGCGCTCGCGAAGGTGCGGGTCACCTTGCCCGGGTAGATCCGACGCAGGCTGAGCGTCAGCCGGCGGCTATAGGTCAAGCGCTTGGACAGGCCCGCATCCAGGCTTGGCGACCTCGGCAGGTGAACGGAGAGCCGCTGCTGAATCCGGGCGAGCGCCGCGCGGCGGGCGACGTCGGCCCGGCGCGTCCAGGCGTCGATCGACCACTGGAGGTAGGCGCGATCAGTGCTGCGACGGTCACTGAACGAGGTCGGGGTCTTCTTCTGCTCGGCAGCTCGCTCGTACACCCAGGTGAGTGTCCGGTAGTGGTCGACGATCGACCGCATCGAATGGATCGACACCGACGGGTCGGGGCGGACGCTTTCGCGGGCAAACGCCGTTCCGACGAGCGCAAACGTCAGGATGGCCGCAAGCGCCGCAAGGCCTAGCGGCAGGGTGAAACGCAAGACAGGTTGTCCTCCTTTGGCCCGAAAGTCCGCAGTTGGCTTCGAGGGGGTAAGCCGGGCGAGGGCTGGGCGTATCCGCACCCGGCGACCGCGGGACGGTACCCAGCGGGCCGGAGGCCGCCGCCCCGAGAACGTCTAAAGAATGTGTGAAGCCTGGTTTAAAACGAGCAGGAGCCCCGAACTAGGCGTCGAGGGCCTTCTACGCGAACAGGTCGAGCTCGGGCTCGATCACGATCTCCTGGGCCGTTCCGTCGCCTTCGAGCTCGAGGCCGCGGACGATCACGGCCGGGATGCCCTCTGCCTTGCCCCGGACGAGGTCGGAGGCGGCGGCGATCTCGTCAGCGATCGCCGTTCGGCTCGCCCGAAGCTCGTAGCCGATGCGGTCCTTCGTCCCCCGGAGGTCGATGATCGCCGGAATGCCCGAGATCCCGATCGCGACGTCGGTCGTCCCCTGGCGAAACGGGCGGCCGAAGGAATCCGTGATCACGACGCCGACGGCGTGCCCGGTTAGTTCGAGTACGCGTTCACGGATCCGTCGGGCGCTCGCGTCCGGATCGATCGGCAGCAGCACGAGCATTCCGGGCCCCGGCGCGTTCGAGTGGTCGACTCCCGCCGATGCGCAGATAAAACCGTGTTGGGTCTCGGTGATCACGAGCGGCCCACGCTCGCGGATGATCCGCTTCGCCTCGCCGAGGATCACCTCGATCTCACGGGGGTCGCGCTCGCCCGAGGCGATGCGCACGGCTGTCTCGGAGGCCTCGATCCCGTCGAGGTGGACGATGCGCCCCTCCGCCTTCGAAATGCCCTTCTGCGCCAGCACCAAGACGTCGCGGTCCTGCAGTTCGGCTAACTCGACGACGAGCGCAGCGAGATCGTCGCCCTCGCGGATCTCTGGCAGGCCGTGCACGGGAATGATCGAGATCATTCGAGCCCGGAGATGCGCACGCCGGCGTGCGCTTTGTAGCGGCGGTTCAGATTGACGATCACCGCGGTGAGGCCCTCCAGGGCACGCGCACTCGCAAGTGGGCCGGCGTCGAGTGCGCGTCCGGCGACGAGCTTGCCGACGAGTTGGAGCGTCAGTTCCTTCGCGTCCGGATCGTCACCGCAAATCAGCGCATCTTCCTCCGGCGGCGCTTCGTCGAGGTTCGCCGCGGCGATCGAGTGCAGCCCTGCCGTCACCGGAGCCTGCACGACCTGTTGCACACGCTCGGCGAGGCTCAAGGCTTCGGGGTCCGGCAGCGCGCCGACGCCCTTCTGGACGCGGATCGCGCTGGCTACGCACAAAAGCGGCGTGCTGCCGAGCGCGGCCGCGATGTCGCGTGCTGTGTCGAGTGCTCCGTCCGCTTTCACGGCGAGCACCGCGATATCCACGCCCCGGACCGCGTCTTCGTTCGTCGCGCCGGAGACATGCGCGCCGCCGATCGCCTCCGCTGCCTCGCGCGCGCGGGCCGCGTCGCGGGAGCCGATCACAATCTCGTCCTCGCCGAGCGCAGCGAGCCGGCGCGCGAGCGCGTGACCGAAGCTCCCGGTGCCGCCGACGATCGCGATTCTCATGCGTGCGCTCCAGCAGCCTCGAGCGCTGTGGCAGCGAGCCGGCGCGCTGCTTCCGGGTCGGTCATGAGCGTGTCAGTCACGACGGCGCGCACCTCCGGGCCGAGCTCGGCCGGCGCATCCGCCTCGTCAATAACGAGCGCATCGATCAGCCCTTCGTAACACGACGCGACGTGAGCAGGTGTCGTCCCGCCGGCGAGGCGCTGCAGCATTCGGTCGGCGGGGCCTTTGACGGCACGACCGCCGATCAACGGGCTGACCGCGACGCACGGGACGGTCCGCTGCTCGAGCGCGGCGCGGATCTCGGCGACGGCAAGGATCGGCGCGATCGAAACGTAGGGGTTACTGGGAGCAATCAGGATCACGTCGGCCGCGGCGAGCGACTCAAGGACGCCCGGCGCGGGCTTCGCTTCGGGCGCGCCCGCGTAGTGCACTGCGTCGACCGCGTCGCGATGGCCGCGCGCGACGAACCAGGTCTGGAACGGGAAGGTTCCTTCCGGCGTCTCGATGAACGTGCGCACCGGATCGTCGGTCGCCGGCAGAAGCAGCGCCTCGAAGCCAAGCGCGTGTGTGATGCGCTCCGTCGCTTCCGACAGCGGCACACCCTGTCGTAGGAGCTCGGTGCGCACGAGATGGAGACCGATGTCGCGGTCGCCGAGCCTGAACCACGACTCGCCGCCGAGCTCTGCGACGGTGTCGAGCGCCTGCCACGTCTCGCCCGCGCGGCCCCAGCCGCGCTCCTCGTCGGCAAGTCCGGTGAGCGTGTAGAGCACGCTGTCCAGATCGGGCGAGACCCGAAGGCCCAATACCTCGATGTCGTCCGCGACGTTGCCTACGATGGAAACGTTGCCTGGATCGACGACACCGACGACACCGCGCAGGAACCGCGCCCCACCGACGCCGCCCGAGAGGACCGCGACGTTCACGCGGCGGACTCGAGGTGCAGCGAAGCCAGTACGCGCCGGGTATGGGGGCCGAGCCGCTCTCCGAGCCGCGCGAGATCGCCGGGCGTGTCCACGTCATCCATGAGATTCGGCGCGTCGATCCTGATCGACGGTGCGAGCGCGGCGAACCGCTCGGCACTGCCGGGCCCGTAGACCGGCTCGAAAAGCCCGTCGTCGGAGAAGGCGAGTGCGTTCGTTGTCCCGTCCGCTGCAGCCGCGAGCGCGAGTCCGTGCTCCGGCAGGGCACCGACGAGCGCGAGCAGGTCGCGTGTGGTCGCGCAGGGCACGTCGGCGTTAACGACGACATAGGGCCCGGGCAGCCCGGCAGCGACGGCCGCGTCGAGAGCGGCGCGCACGGCGGCGCCCTGACCGTGGCGTGGATCCGGCACGTGCCGGACGCCGTCGGGCAGTGTCGACGCCTTCGCCGAGACCACGAGCACGTCGCCGAGCGGCTGCGCTGCGGCCAGCACGTCCTCGAGCATCGCGTGCGCGAGGCGGACGCGATCTGCCTCGACGACCGCGCCGAGGCGGCGCTTCGGGTCGGTGCTGCGGAAAGGGACGACGACGGTTGCCATCTCTTGGGGACATTACCGAGGCGCCCCTGCCCGCCAACGAAACGCTGGGAGTGAAGCGGGATGGTCAACTGCCAGGAAGGTGATTGCGTCAAGCGGCCGCTCTCGGCGATGATCAGCTCGATGCGGGGAGCCAACCAGTGATCTCGGTGAGCGTCTTCATGGGCGTTGAGCTCGTTGCGGGCGCTGTTCTTGCGCTCTGGGTGGTCGCCCGGTTCCCGGGCTTTGGCCCCAAGTCGCTGCGATCGGCGATGGCCGTCGTTGGCGTCGCCTTCCTCGTGTTGCAGCTCTCGACGTATGGCGTCACCCCGCTCTTGCGGCTGCCGCACGGTGTCTATCTGACGCTCTTCGGCTGCGTGCTCCCGGCCTTCTTCGCCGGCTTCCTCGCGGCGGCGTGGCTGATGCGGGTCCTCGCCGGAGCACTCGGCGGCTCGGGCAGCAGCGGCGGCGGCGGCCATCGCGCCCCCGCGCCCGCGCGCAACTGACCGCGATTTGGCGCCTCGCAGCCCCGGCCGTAAAGACACCATCGGGGTCAGACCCGGGTGATGGCCAAAGGAGACACCGCAGCCGCACAACCATGCGCCAAGGCGCTTCGGCCATGCACCGGCGGCCTCGACCCGAACGGCCACCACCGGGGTCAGACCCCCGAAATGTCCGGACCGGCCATGAGATCACCGCCAGACTCCGGCGCGGTCGCCTGAGCCAGTGTTCGCGAAGACACCCTGACGGCTGGCGACTGCGACGGGCCGCAGAGGTGTCTGACACCGGTTGCCGGTAAGCGTGTCGTCTGCAGTCCCCCGGTGTCAGACACCAGTGGGCTCGTCTGCGCCAGCGCGCTCACGCCAGAGAGGTTGCGGCCACGCAGCGGCTAGCCCGTCATCTCGCGCACGTTGATCCAGTGGGTGCCGGCCAGAGCTTCGACGATGCGTGGGTCGGTGTGATCCGGGTTGAAGATGTGTGCGTCTAGGTCGCAGCAGATCAGTACGACGTCGGCATCGACGCCTTCGAGCTGCACGAACGCGTCGACCGGCAGCTGCGCTTCGGCCAGCGTGAAATGACGGAATTGCACATCAGGCGCGATCTCCATCAGCGTCGGCCAGTCCGGGCATGCCCTCGTGGTGCTCATGCCCGCGGAGTTTCGGTGGGCGCGGCGATTTCCTGCATCGACCAGGCTCCCTCGAGGAGGACGGCGCCGGTTTCGGCGCCCGACGGGAACACGTAGAAGCGCACCGCATCGTCGAGTGTGTGCAGCGGACGGCCGCTCTCGACGTCGGTGAGCGCGAAGCGGAGATGAAACCGTCCGTCGGCGAGCGGCAGTCGTGGCAGACGGAAACGCAGCTCGCGTTCGCCACCGCCGCCGTTCCAGCCGAGCGCGCTCGTGTCCTGCGTCACGGTGCCGAGCACGAGGCCCCCGTCGTCGCGCAACTCGACCGCGACGCGCGGGGCCGCCACGCCCGGATCCACCGCGATCACGAGCCGCACCGTCGCGGGCTCGCCGGCGGCGAGCTGAACGCGCTCATCGCCTTCGTCGTCGAGCAGCTGCGCCGTGACGATGCGCGCCTCGCCACTTCCCCACTCCTTCAGCCCAGCTTCCAGCTCGTCGGGATTCGCGTCCTCGGACAGCAGCCTCCGGTAGGCAGCGATTGCCTCCCGCGTTTCGCCGTCGAAGGCAACCTCGCCCTGCCGGAGCAGCACCGCGCGGTCGCAGAGGCGCTCGACCGCTTGCGCATCGTGGGAGACGAAAAGAATCGTGCCGCCGCGGTTCTTGAACTCGGCGATCTTCCCGAAGCACTTGCGCTGGAACGACTCGTCGCCGACCGCGAAGACCTCGTCGAGCAGCAGCACGTCGGACTGGATATGGGCGGCGACCGAGAACCCGAGCCGCATGAACATCCCGGAGGAGTAGGTGCGCACCGGGAGGTCGATGAACTTCTCGAGCTCTGCGAACGCAACGATCTCGTCCATCACCTCGCGCACGCGGGCGCGAGACAGGCCGTGAATCGAACCGTTGAGAAAGACGTTCTCGCGGCCGGTGAAGTCAGGGTGGAAACCCGCGCCGAGCTCGAGCAACGATGCAATGCGCCCGCCCGCTTCCATGCGCCCACTGGTGGGCTTGATGATCCCGGAGATCACACGAAGAAGCGTCGTCTTGCCGGACCCGTTACGGCCGACCAGACCGACGGCATCGCCGGGCTCGGCAGAGAGCGACACATCGCGCAGCGCCTGCACCTCACGGACGCCGTTGCGACCGCGCGAGACAAACATGTCCTTGATCGTGCGTTGCGTGTTCGCGTAAACGCGGAACGTCCGCGACACACGGTCGACGACTATCCGGCCGGAAATCATGCCGTTACGGTCACCCCACGCACGATGTCGGCGAGCGCGCGCACAAAGCGCGGGTCGTCGTTCGGCATCTCGATCCGCTCGAGGTGCAGGCCCAGCTCGCGCGCCTTGTCCTGCGCTTCGGTGTCGATGTCCCAGCGGATCTCGAGGTGGTCGGAGACGAACCCGACGGGGCAGATCAGGACGTTCTCGATCCCGCGCACTGACAACGCTTCGAGATGGTCGAGGATGTCCGGCCCGAGCCACGGCTCGCCCGTCGGCGATTCGCTCTGGAAGGAGAACGACCAGTCCTCGACGCCTGCGGTGTCCGCGACGAGGTGCGCCGTCTCGAGCAGCTGATCCTTGTACGGGTCACCCTCGTCCAGGATGCGCGCCGGAAGTGAGTGCGCCGTGAAGACGACGTGAGCTTCCGTGTCGAGCACGCGATCGGCGAGGAACGAGACGAACCCCTGGTCGTCGTGCCAGCTGTCGATGAACGCGATCTCGGCGCGATCGCCGACCGCCTCGTCGAGCAACTTGCGGTAGCCCGCAATCGAAAGACGGCTGTAGTGCGGTGCGAGCACGAGCCCGACAAGCCGCCTGGCGCCGCCGGCGAGCGCCGCATCGACTGCTTCGGCGATCCGGGGCGTCCAGTGCTTCATCCCCGTGTAGACCGGTAGTCCGAGCTCGTCCTGCAGCGCGGTGCGGGTCGATTCCGTGATCGCGTTCAGCGGGTTCGAGTCCTCGATGCCGAGGCTGCGATAGCGCGCGACGAGATCGTCCATTAGCTCCTGCCGGATCGGCCGCCCGCCGCGAATGTCCGAGTAGTACGCGGGCACGTCGGCCACGCGCTCCGGCGAGCCGTACGCCATCAGGATCACTGCAGTGGTGTCAGACACGTGCCTCGACCGTACTCTCCTGCACGAGTGCCGCGAGGCGCGAGACGATGTCGGGGTCGGTGCGCGGCAGGACCCCGTGGCCCAGGTTGAAGATGTGCCCCGCGCGGCCGCCGGCGCGGGCGAGCACGTCGCGGGCCGCGGTCTCGACGCGCTCCCACGGTCCGAGGAGAACGGCCGGGTCGAGGTTGCCTTGCACGCCGCGCTCCTCACCGACGACTGCCCAGCCGTCGTCAAGCGCGATGCGCCAGTCGAGCCCGATCACGTCGCCGCCCGCGCGCGCCATCGCGGGCAGCAGCGTCGACGCGCCGGTGCCGAAGTGGATCGTCGGAACCTCGACTGCGGCGAGGATGCGCGCCGACCACGGCGCGACGAACTCTTCGTAGTCCGCCGGCGACAGCGCGCCGACCCACGAGTCGAAGAGCTGCACGACATCCGCGCCCGCGCGCGCCTGCGCTGCGACGTACCCCGCAAAGCAGTCGGCGAGCTTCGCCATCAGTGCGCGCCAGACGTCGGGATCGGAGTACATGAGCGTCTTGACGGTCGCGAACTCGCGCGACGGCTTCCCTTCGACGAGGTAGCCGGCGACGGTGAATGGGCCGCCGCAGAAACCGACCACGGCCTGCTCGGGCGTGAGCTCACCGCGAACCATGCGGATCGCCTCCAGCAATGGTGCGAACGCCTCATCCGGGTCGGGGACGCGCAGGCGCTCGACGTCGGCGATCGTGCGCACCGGTTCGGCGATCACGGGGCCGACTCCCTCGACGAGATCGACGTCGAGGCCCATCCCGAGGACGGGGGTCATGATGTCGGCGAACATCACAGCCGCGTCGACACCGTGCCGCCGCACGGGTTGCAACGTCACCTCCGCGCAGAGCTCGGGCGTGTGCGCGACCTCCCAGAAGGAGTGCCGCTCACGGATGGCGCGGTACTCGGGCAGCGACCGGCCCGCCTGCCGCATGAACCAGACGGGGGTGCGCTCGACCGGCTCACGCCGCGCTGCTCTGACCAGAAGGGGATCCATCGCAGAGCTAGGGTAGTCGGCGCGGTCTAAGGTGAGCGCCGTGTCGAAGGGACCTCTTGCAGTGCGCTGGGGCGCCGCCCCCGCGCCTGCGCCGCAGGCCGGCGTCGTCGAGACGCTCCAGGTCGAGGTCTGGAACGCCGGCGCGGTTCCCTGGAGCGATCAGGTGAAGCTCGCCTACCACTGGCTCGACGACCGGGACAACGCGATCGTCTGGGACGGCCGGCGCACCGACGTGCCGCAGCTCGGGCCGGGCGAGTCCGCGACGGTGGAGGCGACCGTCCGCGGCCCGATGCCGCCCGGCCCCTACCGGTTGGCATTTGACATGGTCGCCGAGCACCGCGCCTGGTTCTCGGAGCTCGGGAGCCCGATGCTCTCGCTCGACCTCGACGTGGCGCCGCGCCGCGGCGAGCCCCACGCCGACCTGCCGCCGAACGTCGAGCCGGCGAGCGACTGGGCCGAGCGCGTGGGCGCCGCACATGCCGAGGGCTACAGCGTCGTCGCGGGAGCGATCGACTGGGAGGGCCGCCGCCCGCGCGCGCTCGCCGAGTACGCGCCCGGGCCGGGCAGGCTGCCCGGCTTCACGGGCGCGCTGCTCGCGCCCTCGGTGCTGCCGGGGGTCGAGCTCGAGCGGCTCGACGACCTCGAGGGCCTACCGGCGTACGCGGCACCGCGCGACGAACCGTGGGTCTACGACGGGCGGATCGTGCTCACAGTTCGACCGCAATCCGGTCGTCAACCCGACTGAAGACGACCGCGCCGAGCACGAGCGCAAGAGCCGCCGCAACGACGAGGTAGACGACTTCGGCAAGCCGCGGGGCATGCCCCGACCAGAGCGCGTCACGCACGGCGGCGATCGGCGGCGCAAGCGGGTTGCCCCACCGAAGCACCTGGAGCAACGTGCCGTGCGACCGCGCCTTGTCGGGCAGCGTGGCCGTGTTCCAGAGGATGGGCGTCAGGAAGAACCACGGGAGGAGCGCCGCAGTGAGCACGTGCTCGACATCGCGGAAGAGCACGTTCAGGCACGCGACGAGCAGCGCGAGGCCGGCGACGAGGCCGGTGAAAAGGAGCGCCAGCGGGATCGCGAGCCACACGGTCGAGCGAGCGTCGGGAACGAAGACGAGCGAGAGCACGATCAGGAGCACGAGCATCAGCCCGAAGGTCACCGCTTGCGTCGCCACCATCGAGAAGGCAACGAGTTGCCGCGGGAACCGCACCTTCTTGATCAGCTCGGCGCTATCGACCATCGACCGCGCGCCGGTCTGCAGGGACACCGAGAAGAAGATCCAGCAGGCGAGGCCCGCCAGGAGGTAGACCGGATAGTGCGGGATCGACTTGTTCTGGAAGAGCAGCCCGAAGACGACCAGATAGACGCCGAGCAGCACGAGCGGATTGAGGAGCGACCAGAAGATCCCGAGCAGGGATCCCTTGTACTTCGCCTGGAAGTCGCGCCGGAAGAGATTGGCGAAGAGCTCGCGGTAGCGCAGGAGATCGGAGTAGACCGTCATCGTCGCGGACTAGTGTAGGGAGCGTTTGTGAGGGCAAACACAGCCCTAACAGCGATCCATTACCCTCGCCACACGTGAGCACCCTCGCGGCCCTCGCCGCCTTCCCCGCCGCCGCGCTCTC
>JAYUEQ010000051.1:0-36269 GCA_043739205.1 Thermoleophilia bacterium | reverse complement strand
CTCGGCTGGAAGAACCAGGCGAACTGGCCCACCGCGCTCACCTGGAACTCGCTCTCTCCGCACCTCGACCGCTTCCAGGTCTGGCTGAGCAACAACCGCAACGTGCCCCATCCGAACCTCGTGTTCAGTGTCTTCAACGGCTTCGCGAACTTCCTCGACCATCTCGTCGGTTGGCTGACGAGCTTCTTCCACAAACTCACATGGGCCGGGACCGTCGCACTCGGGACGCTCGTCGTCCTGCGCTACGGCGGCCGCAAAGCCGCGCTCGGTGTGCTCGTCGCCTTCGCGAGCTTCGCCGCGATCGGGCTGTGGGAAGAGTCGGTCCAGACGTTCTCGCTGATGCTCGCCGCGGTTTCGCTCTCGCTGGCGGTCGGCGTGCCGCTCGGCGTGCTGGCCGGCCGCTCCTCGCGCTTCAACCGCATCGTCACGCCGATCCTCGACGCAATGCAGATCATTCCCGCGTTCGCGTACCTGATGCCGGTCGTGATCCTCTTCTCGGTCGGGCCTGGCGCCGCCGTCGTGACGACGATGATCTACGCCGTTCCGCCAGCGATCCGAATCACCGCGCTCGGCATCCGCGGCGTTCCCGCGAATACCGTGGAGGCGGCGACCGCGATCGGTGCGACGCGCTGGCAGGTGCTGACGAAGGTTCAACTGCCGCTTGCACGTCGGATGTTGCTCCTTTCCGTCAACCAGACGATCCTCTTCGCGCTCTCGATGGTCGTGATCGCCGGACTGATCGGCGGCGCTGGGCTCGGCGACTCGGTGACGAACGGTCTCTACACCGATCCCGTGATGGCGATCTTCGCCGGCGCGGCGATCGTGATCATGGCGATCGCTCTCGACCGGGCGACCGAGGCGATGGCGAACCGCACCGATCCCGCGCATCGCCATCTCGACGCCCAGAAGTCACGACAACTGCGCCTCTACACCGCCGCCTGCGCGGCAGCCGTGATCGGCGCGGTGATCGTCGGGCACGTCGCGAACGCGGGCGCGGACTGGTCGCGCTGGACGGCACAGGACTGGCTCCGCCAGTACGCCCAGCGTGGGCTCGACTACATCCAGAACCCGGGCACGTTCCTCTTCCGCGACATCACGAACCCGACCGGCAACTTCATCGTGCAGCATGGCATCCAGCCGCTGCGCAGCTTCTTCATCGAAACGCCGTGGCCCGTGACGCTGATCGGGCTCGTGCTGATCGCGTTCTTGCTCAGTGGCCTCCGCCCCGCGCTGACGACCCTCGTGATGCTCTTCGTCGTCGGCCTCGTCGGTGAGTGGGCGAACGCTATGGACACCTTTTCCCAAGTGTTGGTCGCGACGCTGCTCACCGTGATCGTCGGGTTCGTGATGGGTGTGTGGGCCGCGGAGAATCGCCGTGTCTCGCGCATCCTGCGACCGGTGAACGACGTGCTGCAAACGCTGCCGCAGCTCGTCTACATCATCCCGTTCATCTACCTGATGCCCGTGTCCGGCGTCCCCGGGGTCGTCGCATCCGTGCTCTACGCGTCGCCGGTGATGATTCGGCTCGTGCAGCGCGGGATCGAGGGCGTTTCGCCTGAGTCGGTCGAGGCCGCAACATCCTGCGGCGCGACACGTCTACAGGTGTTGTTGAAGGTCAAGATCCCACTCGCCCGCGACGCGATCATGCTCGGCGTCAACCAGGCGATCATCATGGTGCTTGCCGTCGTCGTGATCGGCGGGCTCGTCGGTTCCGGCGCACTCGGCTACGAGGTGGCAACGGGACTGCAGCGCAATGCATTCGGGCTGGGCGTGCTCGCGTCGGTTGCGATTCTCGCGCTCGGCATCACGCTCGACCGCGTCACCCAGGGACGCGTACGCGTAAGGAAGCAGGCGTAAATGGCAATCACAGAGGAGGCACGGATGTCGGATCGGGTTAGAGGGAGCCGCAGGTTTGCACTTGCCGCGGCGGGTCTTGCGGTCGCGGCGAGCGCCGTCATGCTCGTCGGCACTGCCGGCGCAGCAAAGTCGGCCTGCGGGACCGTCACGCTCAACGAGCAGGCGTGGGCCGGTTCGACGGCCAACACCTACATCGCGAAGGCCGCGCTCGAGAAGTACCTCGGCTGCAAGATCAACATCACGCAGATCGCGGAAATCCCCGTCTACCAGGCGCTCGCGAACGGCAAGACGGACGCGGTGCTCGAGGACTGGCAGCACGTCGACCAGTACAAGCAGTACATCCAGAAGCAGCACACGGTCGTCGCGGGCGGGCCGAACGGCGTCGTCGGGCACATCGGGTGGTACATCCCGACCTACCTGATGAAGGCGCATCCGGAGTTCGCGACCTGGAAGGGCCTGAAGGGCAAGGAGTCGCTCTTCAAGAGCCCCGAGTCCGGCTCGCAGGGGATGTTCCTCGGCGGCGACCCGTCATACGTCCAGAAGGACCAGCAGCTGATCAAGGCACTCGGCCTGAACCTCAAGTTCGTCAGCGTCGGCGCCGAGCCGGCGCAGGTCGCGCGCTGGAGCCAGCTCTACAAGCAGCACAAGGCGGTCATCTTCTACTGGTACACGCCGCAGTACTTGAACACGGAGTACCAGCTCTCTGAAGTGAAGCTGCCGCCCCGGTTCAAGGGCTGCCAGGACGACGCGAAGGCCGGCGGCGCCGTCGCGCAGTACAAGTGCGCGTACGACAACACGGTGATCGAGAAGGTCTTCAGCAAGAAGTTCGCCACGGGCGGCAGCCCGGCCTACACGGCGCTGAAGAACTTCAAGCTGACGAACGCCGATCAGGAGATCGTCGCGAAGTGGATCGCAGGCGACCACATGAAGCCGGACGCTGCCGGCCAGAAGTGGATCGCCGCGAACGCTGCGAAGGTCAAGGCCTGGTTCGGGAAGTAGAACCAGGCTGAGCTGTGGGTGGCGTGGGGCGTCCTTCGGGGCGCCCCTCGCACTTCCAAAGGTGTCAGACACCGTGCCGAGCGGTCATTCAGGGACAAACGTCCTCAATGGTGTCAGACACCAAGCGCCAGCAACGCCACGCCGCTCGCCACCAGCACGGCGCCCGCGAGCCGCGTCGCCGTCACGCGCTCCTTCAGCACGACGCCCGCGAGCAGCGCGGCGATCACGACGCTCGTCTCGCGGACCGCTGCGACGGACGCAGCCGACGCGCGCTGCAGCGCCGCCAGCACGAGGGCATAGGCGCCGAAGGTGCAGATGCCGGCGAGGATCGATGCAGGGCCGACCGCGCGCCGCACAGCAGTGAAGCCCTTGACACGAATCACGGCCGCTGCGTAGGCGATCGCCGGGAAGATCATCGACAGCTCGAGGTAGGTGATCGGCTCGGCGTGACGCACGCCTTCCTTGTCGACGAGCGTGTAGACCGCGATGCACGCTGCGATCGCAAGCCCGAATGCGACCCCGCGCGGGTCGGCATCGCGCAGGCCGCGCACGAGCAGGATCCCCGCCACGACGAGAACGACCGCTGCCACCTGCGTCCCTGACGTCGTCCGGCCGAGCGCGACCGCCCCGAAGAGCAACACGAGCACCGGCGCTCCACCGCGCGCGATCGGATAGACGACCGAGAGCGGCACGAGCCTGTAGGCGGTCGCGAGCAGCACGAAGTACAGGAGCTGCAGCAGCCCGCTTGCCACGAGGAACGGCCAGACGGCCCGGTGCGCGTCCCACGTGAAGACGACGACCGGCGCGAAGACGAGCTCGGCTGTGATCAGCGCCACTGCCGTGGAGGACTCGATGTCGCGGGCCCGTGCAAGGAGGATGTTCCAGAACGCGTGCACGAAGGCCGCGATCAGCGCGAGGGCCAGGGCGGTCACCGGCATGCCGTGACGCTACGCTCACGCGCGGATGGCCGACACGCAAGCAGTTGTCTTCGACTTCAACGGGACGCTCTCGGACGACGAGCCGCTGCTCGCGCGGGTCTACCGGGAGCAGTTCGCCGAGCTCGGACGCCCGATCACCGAAGCCGAGTACTACGAGCACCTGGCCGGACACACGGACGAGGAGATGTTCACGCGCTGGTTCGGCCACGCCGACCCGGCGCAGATCGAGGACCGGATCGCCCGCTACAACCGGCTCGCCGCCGACGGCTCGACCGTCGACGACGAGATGCGCGCAGCGCTCCGCTTCGCCGCGACGCATGCCCCGGTGGCGATCGTCTCCGCTGCCGCGCGGAGCGAGATCGATCCCGTCGTTGCCGCCTCGGGGATCGGCGACTTGATCGCGCTGATCGTCTCGCAGGACGACGTCACGAACGGCAAGCCCAATCCGGAGTGCTATCTGACCGCCGCACGCCTGCTGGGCGTCGAGCCGGCGGGGATGCTCGTCTTCGAGGACACCGATGTCGGCGTCGCCGCGGCCAAGGCCGCAGGCGCGCGCGTCGTCGGACTCACCCGCACGCTCGGCGCCGAGCGCATGGCCGCAGCCGACGAGCTCGTCGAGCGCGTCGACCTCGCACTACTGGAGCGCCTGCTGTGCTCGTGATTGCACACCGAGGCGCGTCCTTCGACTTTCCGGAGAACACCATCCCCGCGTTCGAGCGTGCGATCGAGGTCGGTGCGGACTACGTCGAGTTCGACGTGCACAACGACCTTTCTGTCACCCATGACCGGCCGAAGCCCGGGCTCGCCTACCCCTCACTCGACGAGGTGATCGAGCTCTGCCGCGGCCGGATCGGCGTGATGGTCGAGCTCAAGCGCCCGCGTGGCGACACCGTAGAGCGCACGCTGGAGCACCTTGACGACGACGCGGTGCTCGTCTGCTTCCAGCACGCCCCGCTCGAGGAGGCGCGCCGGCTACGGCCGGCGATCCGGACGGTGCAGCACGTCGGGTTTGGTGTCAGCATCCGCCGCGCCGCGCAGGGCGCGTGGGCGGCCGGCTTCCAGAACGAGCGCGTGACGAAGCGCGGCATCCTCGCCGCGCAGCGGCTCGGCCTCGAGACGACGGTCTACACCGTGAACGACGAAGAGCGGCTGCTCGAACTGCAGCGGTTCGGCGTGAGCGGCATCTTCACGGATTGTCCGGATCGAGCACTGGCAGTCCTGGACCGTCGTCCGGCAAGCTGATCAGCTTCGCTCCCTCGGACGGGATCTTCGCGGAGACGCGAGCCCCGACCGGTAGCGCCGCGGCGCGCGCCGTCGACATGTCGGCGATCAGGTTCGTGCCGCTCCCGGTCACCTTGACGCGCGTCACCGGCCCGAGGAACGTCTGCGTCAGCACCTCGCCCTGGAACGAGTTCGGCCCGCTGCCGTTCGTCGCAGCCTCCAGCTCCAGGGACTCCGGCCGAATCAGGACGAGCACGCGCTCGCCGTTTCGGCGTCCCTTTGCCGCGTCGACGACCAGACGCATCCCGCTGTGCTCGACCTCGCCCGTGCTCCCGTCGATCACCATCGCGTCGAGACGGTTCATGGTCCCGATGAACTCGGCGACGAACGGCGTCGCGGGCGCGGTGTACATCTCGGCAGGCGTGCCCATCTGCTCGATCACCCCGCCGTACATGACCGCCACGTGGTCGGAGATCGCGAGCGCCTCTTCCTGGTCGTGCGTGACGTAGAGCGTCGTGATCCCCAGGTCGAGCTGAATCCGGCGGATCTCTTCGCGCAGCTGCACGCGCACCTTCGCGTCGAGCGCCGAGAGCGGCTCGTCGAGCAGCAGCACCCGCGGCTCGATTGCCAGCGCGCGGGCGAGCGCAACGCGCTGCTGCATGCCGCCTGAGAGCTGATGCGGGTAACGGTCGACCGCGTGCGACAGGCCAACGAGCTCGAGGAGATCGTCAACGCGGCCGCGCCCGTCTCCCTTGTGCTTGCCACGGATCCTCAGACCGAACTCCACGTTTTGGCGCGCATTCATGTTCGGGAAGAGCGAGTACGCCTGGAAGACCATTCCCATGTCGCGCTTGTTGGGCGGCACGCCGGTCATGTCCTTGCCTTCGACGAGAATCCGACCCTCGTTCGGCTGGTCGAAGCCTGCGACGAGCCGCAGCGCCGTCGTCTTCCCACAGCCCGACGGCCCGAGCAGTGACAGGAACTCACCTTGGGCGAGCTCGATGTTGATGCCGTTCAGCGCCTTGAACGTACCGAAGCTGCGGTGGAGATTCTCGAGCTGGAGGTAACTCATTTCGCTCCTGCAATCAGGGCGCTCCGCGCGCCTCGTTGACGACCGACAACCAGCAGCGACAACATCGCCGCCCAGGTTATGCCGAAGCTCATCAACGTGACCGCGCCGGCCGGGAAGCCCTGCGACTCGTTCACGTACTGGATGAAGATCGGGAAGGTGTGGAACGCCGAGAGGTTTGCAATCGTGAACTCGCCCATCACGATCGCGAGCGTCAAGAACGACGCTGCGAGCGCAGCCGAGCGGATGTTCGGGAGGATGACGCGGAAAAGCGTCGTCGTCCAGCGCGCGCCGAGACTCTGCGAGGCCTCGGTCAAGGTGTGCACATCAATCGAGCGAAAGCCCGCGTCGAGCGAGAAGAACATGTACGGGAACGCGAGGATTACGTACGCCGTCGCCAGGAACCCCCAGGGCTGCTGGTAATACCAATTCGGTGTTCCCTTGAACGTACGCAGCAGGCCGACGACCATCACGATCGGCGGCACGATGAACGGGATCAACGCCATGAACGCGATCACCGGCCGCAACTTCGGCAGCTTCAGGTGGACGAGGTAGATCGTAGGCACGAAGATCAGCAGGCTGATCACGATCGTCTCGATCGCAAGCAAGAACGAGATCTTCAGCGTGTGCCAGAAATCGCCGTTGTGGACCACCCACCCGTAGTTGGCGGCGGTGCAGCACTTCCCGGTCTGGTTCGACTTGAGGCTCGTGTTCAGCGTCGCAAGCAGCGGCACGAGGAAATAGAGCGTGGCGATCAGCAGCCAGATCACCGCTGAGGGAGAAATGTGACGCCTCGTCTTCACTTCGCCCACCGGGCCGCACGTCGCTGCAGCGGAATGTAGAGCACCATCATCAGCGCGAGCACGGCGAACATGCCGAAGGCCAGCGCCTGCGCGAGGTGCGGGTTGTCCAGCACGTTGCCGGTGTAGTAGGCGCCGATTAGGATGGGGACGATGTTCACGGACCCGGAGGTGAGGCTGTACGCGGTGGCGTACGCGGCGAACGCGTTCCCGAAAAGCAGGATGATCGCGCCGAGGAGCGACGGCATCAACACCGGGATTCCCACGTACCGCCAGAACTGCCATTGCTTCGCGCCGAGATTTGACGCGGCCTCACGCCACTCCTTGCGCAGACCGTCGATCGCGGGCGCGATCACGAGGATCATCAGCGGCAACTGGAAGTACATGTAGGCAAGCTCGACGCCGAGCTTGGAGAAGAGACTGAAGCTCTGGCTCGAGAACGGGTCGATCTGGTGCTGATACAGGTCGTAGTGCACGTGGTTGCGGAAGAAGACCGTCACGAGCCCGAGCGGCCCAAGCGTCGCGATGAACGCGAACGCGAGCGGGATACCGCCGAAGTTCGCCGCCACGCCCGAGAACGTCGTCAGCGCGGAGCGCACCCACTTCGGCGTCCCCTCACGAATCGCCGCGTAGGCAACGAAGAGACCCACGATCCCACCCATGACCGCCGTGACGAGGCTGATCTCGATGCTCGTCTTGTACGCGTCGATATAGGGGTGATTGAAGAGCAACCGGACGTTCGAGAACGTCGCGTTGTCGTGCTTGTCCTGGAATGCGCCGAGCAGGACCGCCCCGGCGGGCACGAACAGAAATGCGATTGCGTACGCGAAGAACGGGAGCGTCCCGATCCACGCCAAGGAGAGACGCTTCCGGCCGGACACGGGGTCCGGCCGGAGCGCCTCAGGTGCTGCTTCCGTCGAGATCGGGCTACCCGACCTTCGACGGCCACTCGGCGGCGATCTTCGCCTTCGCGTTGGTCAACTGCGACAGGCTCGCGAACTTCACCTTCGCGTAGAGCGCCGGTGAGGGCAGAGCTGCCAGCAGGTTCTTCGGAAGCGCCTTGCGTTGCGCCAGATCATTGAACCGAGCCGGATGCGAGAAGCCCTTCAGCCAGATCAGCTGACCCTGGTCGGAGTAGCAGAACTCCTCCCAGAGACGAGCCGCCCACGGGTGCGGAGCGGTTGCATTGATGGCCTGGGCGTAGTAGCCCGCGTAGACACCGTCGGCCGGGATCGAGACGCCCCAGTTCGCGGCCGGGAACTCCTTGACGTACGCAAGGTTGTTGTAGTCCCAGTCGATCGAAATGGGTGTCTGGCCCGACGCAACGGTCTGCGGCGTGGTCTGCACCGGGATGAAGTTGCCCGACTTCTTCAGTGCGGCGAAGAAGTCGATTCCCGGGCCGACATCCGACAACGACCCGCCGGCGCCGAGCGTCGCTGCGAAGACACCCGCGATTGCGGAGCCCGACGAGAGGGGCGACCCGTTCATCGCGACCTTGCCCTTGTATTCGGGCTTCGTCAGGTCCTTCCACGTCTTGGGCGGATTGCTGACGAGCGACTTGTTGTAGCCGATCGACACCGCACCCCAGTAGTCGCCCATCCAGTAGCCGCGCGTGTCCTTGAGGGCACGGGGGATCGTCTTGTAGTTGGTGTTGAAGTACTTCGCATACAGGCCCTCGTTGGCGCCCGGGATCGCGAAGGCAAGGCTGACGTCGACGACATCAGGGGCCCGTGAGTCGCCCTTGAGCGAGCGAATCGCCTCGTTCTCCTGCGCCGAGCTGCCATCCGGATTGTCGTTCGTGATCGGGATGCCGTACTTCTTCGAGAAGGTCGACATCATCTCGCCGTAGTTCGCCCAGTCAGGCGGCAGCGCGATCGTGTTGAGGTGGCCTTCCTTCTTCGCGTTCTTGATCAGCTCGGCCATGCCGGCAGCCGTCTCTTTCACCGGCGGTGCCGCAAACCGCGAACGCGTCGCGCCAAGCGCCGTTCCCGCGCTGCTGAACACGGTCAAGCCGAACGCTGCCGCCGCGCTGCGGCGCAGCATCGACGAGCGGCTGATGCCCTCTTCTTCGAGCTTTGCCCAGAATTCGACCTCTTGGGCCTCGTAGTCCTCCATGCATTCCTCCCGGTCCGTGGTGTCCTCTAGTGGATCACGTAACGCTCTCTCATTTCAAGCTATCCGCGCCCTAACTTTCTGGCAACGGGTGGTAACGATGTTGGGTCGTTACGCTCTCTCCGTGAACCCGTTCCAGACAGACGGCAGCTGGCTTCGCTGCGCCCTCCATGCGCACACTACGAATTCCGACGGCGAGCTGGCTCCGGAGCTGCTCGTGCGGCACTACGAGTGGGCGGGCTACGACGTCCTCGCGATCACGGATCACTGGGTGCGGACGGTCGAGCCCTCGACGAAGAAGCTGCTCGTGATCCCCTCGACCGAGCTGAACGCCTATGCCCCGACCCAGGAGCACGACGCTCACGTGCTCGCTTTGGGCCTTGCAGTCGATCCCGTCGTGCCGGAGGGCAACTTCGCGCCCCTCGAGGAGGTCGTCGCCTGGATCGCCGAGAACGGCGGCGTCCCGTACCTCGCTCACACCTACTGGAGCGGCCTCCGGACGGAGCAGTGGTGGGACTGCCCCGGCCTCTATGGGATCGAGGTCTGGAACTCGGGCTGCGAGCTCGAGCTCGGCCGCGGCGATTCCTCGATCCACTGGGACGAGGTGCTCGAGCACGGGCGGCCGTTCTTCGCGCTCGCGACCGACGACTCGCACCATCCCGGCTACGACAGCGGCTTTGCCTCGACGTGGGTGCGGGTCAAGGAGAAGACGCAGGAGGCGGTGCTCGACGCGCTGCGCAGCGGGATGTTCTACGGCTCGACCGGCCCGGAGATCCGCGACATCGAGGTGAGCGACGGCGATGTCGTCGTTCGGTGCAGCCCGGCCGAAGCGGTGACGCTCTATTCGGGGCGCTGGCGCGGCGCGCGGGCGAACGCCGGCCGGCTCGGCTACCCGAACCATTCGGAGATCATCGAGCGCAACGACGACGGCCTGATCACCGCGGCGCGGCTCCTTCGCCCCTACGAGGCGCCCTACGGACGCGTCGAGGTGCTCGACCGCGACGGAAACAGGGCCTGGAGCAACCCGCTATGGATCGCGTAGAAGCTCTCGCCGGCACCCGGTTCGACCTGCTCGTGATCGGCGGCGGGATCATCGGCGCCGGAATCGCGGAAGCGGCGAGCGCTCACGGAATGAAGGTCGCGCTGGTCGAGCGTGGTGATTTTGCCTCGGCGACCTCGTCTGCATCGTCGAAGCTCATCCACGGCGGCCTGCGCTATTTGCAGATGGGTGACATCCGCCTCGTGCGCGAGGCGCACCAGGAGCGGCGCGCGCTGATGTCGGTCGTCGCGCCGCACCTCGTCCACCGGCTGCCGTTCGTGTTCCCGCTCTACGACAACGGGCCGCATCGCCCCTGGTTCGTGCGCACCGGGGTGCTCCTGTACTCCGCACTCGCGCGGGCGAAGCTGAACGGGCGGGTGAGCGAGACGCGCGCCCTGAGGCTCGTGCCGCAACTCCGCACTGAGGGACTGCACTCCTCGGCGCTCTATGCCGACGCGTGGACGAACGACGGCCGGCTGACGCTCGCGAACGTGCGCGCCGCCGCCGACCGCGGCGCCACCGTCCTCAACTACGCGGAGGTGACGGCGATCCACGGCGACGGTGCCGACGTTCTCGTCGACGGCGAGACCGTACGGGTGCAAGCGGGAGCGATCGTCAACGCGACCGGCCCCTGGCTCGACCGCGTGCGCCGGCTCGAGGATCCCGGCGCCGCCGCGTCGATCCGGCTCAGCAAGGGCGTGCATCTGATCGCCGACGGTGGCGAGGGTTGGAACGCCGCGGTGACGATCCCGCACGACAAGGTGCGCGTGAGCTTTGCGATCCCGTGGGAGGGCAAGCTCCTGCTCGGCACGACCGACACGTTGCACGAGGGCGAGCCCGAGGACGCGCGCGTGACCGACGACGACGCGCGGACGATCCTCGACGAGGCCGCCGTCGCCGTGCGCGACATCGGCGAGGTGCGTGCATCGTTCTACGGGCTGCGTGTGCTGCCCGGCGGTCCGGGCGCGACCGCGAACGCGCGCCGCGAGACCGTCTACACGCACGGCGCGCACGGAATGTTGAGCGTCGCCGGTGGCAAGCTGACGACCTATCGCCGCATCGCACTCGACGCGCTCGAGCATCTGGGCGTGCGCAACCTCGACCGCAAGCCACGTCCGCTGCCGGGCGCAGCCGGGCTGAACAAGATCGACTGGCCCGTCGAGCTCGACCCCGCGACACGCACGCACCTCTTGCACCTCTACGGCTCTCTTGCGCCTGAGGTGCTCGCGCCGGCCGTCGACGACCCTGCACTGCTCGAACCGATCATTCCCGGCCGGCCCGACCTTCGGGCGCAAGAGCTCTACGCGCGCGAGCACGAGTGGGCGCGCACCGACGAAGACGTCTACCGCCGGCGCACAACGGTGTGGCTCGAGGGCGGAACGGTGTCTGACACCTTTCGCAGTCCGGCCTGAATCCGCAGTCCGAACGGGTGTCAGACACTTCTTGGGCGTTCCACAATGCGGAACGAGCGCGCCACCGTTTCGGTCTAGGATCGGCGCATGCCTCCGAGGTACACGCGGCTGACCCAGCCGCTCGTTCGTGACGCCGGAGAGCTGAGGACCGCCACCTGGGACGAGGCACTCGACAGAGCCGCCGCCGGCTTCCGCCGCACTGCACAGCAGGGAAAACAGGCTGGGATCTTCAGTTGCTCCAAGGCCACGAACGAGTTGAACTTCGCTGCCCAGAAGTTCGGCCGGGTCGCTCTCCGCACCAACAACATCGACAGCTGTAACCGCACCTGACACGCCCCTAGCGTCGTCGGTCTGGCGACGGTGTTTGGTGCCGGCGGTGGGACCAGCTCCTACGAAGAGCTGCGCGAGTCTGCGGACCTGATCATCCTCTGGGGCTCGAACGCGCGCGACGCGCACCCGATCTTCTTCCACCACGTCCTGAAGGCCGTGCACCGCGGGGCGAAGCTCTTCGTCGTCGACCCGCGCCGCACCGCGTCGGCGCAGTGGGCCGACCTGTGGCTCGGGCTCGACGTCGGGACCGATATCCCGCTCGCGAATGCCGTTGCACGCGAAGTGATCACGGCTGGGCTCGTGAACGAGGAGTTCGTCGCGCGCGCGACGACCGGCTACGACGCGTATCGCGAGTCGGTCGAGCCGTGGACGCTCGAGGAAGCCGAGCGGGTGACCGGCGTGCCGGCCGAGGCGATCCGGGAACTCGCACACGCCTGGGGCAATTCGAAGTACCCGCAGATGTGCTGGACGCTCGGGATCACCGAGCACCACAACGCCGTCGACAACGTCTTCGCGCTGATCAACCTCTCACTGCTCGTCGGCGGCGTCGGCCGCCACGGCGCCGGGCTCCAGCCGCTGCGCGGCCAGAACAACGTGCAGGGCGGCGGCGACATGGGCGCGATCCCGAAGCATCTGCCGGGCTTCCAGGAGGTGGAGGACGACCTTGCACGCGCAAAGTTCGACGCAGCCTGGGGCGTGACAGTCCCACCGAAGAGCGGACTGCACCTCACGGAGATGTTCGAGGCGATCGAGCGGGGTGAGCTGAGCGCGCTGTACGTGATCGGCGAGAACCCCGCGCAGTCGGAAGCCGACCAGACCCGCGCGCGCCGACTGCTCGAGAGCCTCGACAGCCTCGTCGTGCAGGACATCTTCCGCACGAAGACGGCGGAGCTGGCAGACGTCGTCTTCCCTGCTTCGGCGTCGTGGGCCGAGGCCGAGGGCACCGTCACCTCGAGCGAGCGGCGGGTGCAGCGCGTGCGCAAGGCGCTCGACCTTCCCGGCGAGGCCCGCGACGACATCGAGATCGTCTACGAGCTCGGCAGCCGCCTCGGCGTCGACCTCGGCAGCCCGCGCCCGGAGGACATCTGGAACGAGCTGCGTACGCTCTCCCCCATGCACGCGGGCATGTCCTACACCCGGCTCGAGGAGCTCGGCGGGATTCAGTGGCCGTGCTGGGACGAGACGCATCCCGGCGACCAGTTCCTGCACGGCCGGCTCTGGGACGACGTCGTCGAACGGCCGGCGGCATTCCATCCCGTCAAGCACTCGCCGCCCGTCGATGTGCTCGACGCCAACTTCCCGCTACGCCTCACCACCGGCCGTCGCCTCGAGTCGTTCAACACCGGCGTGCAGACCGGCGGGTTCTCCTCACCGCTCCACGCCGGAGGCGAGGCGCTGCTCGTCTCGCCGGAAGACGGCGCGCGCTACGGACTGCGCGACGGCGGGCGGGCGCTCGTCACTTCGCGCCGCGGTGCAGTCGAGGCTCCGGTCGCATTCGACAAGAACCTCCGCCCCGGTCTCGCGTTCATGAACCTGCACTTCCCCGACCTCGTCGAGACGAACGTGTTGACGATCGACGCGACCGACCCGAAGAGCGGCACCGCCGAGTTCAAGGCGACGGCGATCCGGGTGGAAGCTATTGCCTGACCTCCGGCTCCTGAATGCCGAGCCGAGCGAGGCCGAGCGGACAGCGATCGACGCGGTGCTGGGCGCGGGAACGAACCCGAACGGCCGCACGACGCGCGACGACCGCACGAAGCGTCACCTGCTGCTGCCCGCACTCCGCGCCGCCCAGCGGCGCGTCGGCTGGGTCAGCGAAGGCGCGCTCGGCTACGCCTCGCGCCGGCTCGCAGTGCCGCCCGCCGAGGCCTACGGCGTCGCGAGCTTCTACGCACTGATCGCACTCGACGAACGGCCCGCGGACGTGACGCACGTCTGCACCGACCTGTCGTGCGCGTTGAAGGGCGCGACCGTGCCCGAGGGCGCCCTCCCGTCCCCGTGCCTTGGCCTCTGCGAACGCGCCCCTGCCGCCTACCGCACGATCGCCGGGGAGCATCCGGTCGAGGAGCAGATCCCCGCCGCCGGCCCGCCGCTCCCGCAGGCGGGGCAGCCGGGCCTGCGCCTGCTGCGGCGCATCGCCGCGGGTGTCGATCCCGAATCGATCGACGCCTACATCCAGGCCGGCGGCTTCGAATCGCTGCGCCGCGCGCGCGAGCTCGGGCCGGAGGCGATCGTGAAAGAGGTCACCGAGTCGAACCTGCTCGGCCGCGGCGGCGCGGCGTTTCCGACCGGCGTCAAGTGGGCCGCGGTCGCAAAGCAGCCCGCCCAGCCGCACTACCTTGTCTGCAACGGCGACGAATCCGAGCCTGGGACGTTCAAGGACCGCGTGCTGATGGAGCAGGATCCGTTCGCGCTGATCGAGTCGATGGCGATCGCCGCGCTCGCGACCGGCAGCAGCCACGGTTTCATCTACGTGCGCGCGGAGTACCCGCTCGCACACCGGCGGCTGCGGAACGCGATCGATCTCGCACGGTCGCGCGAGTTCCTCGTCGGGTTCGACATCGAGCTGCGCATCGGCGCGGGCGCCTACGTCTGCGGCGAGGAGACGGCGCTCTTCCAGTCGATCGAAGGCTTCCGCGGCGAGCCGCGCAACAAGCCGCCGTTCCCGGTCGAGGTCGGCCTGTTCGGAAAGCCGACCGCAGAAAACAACGTCGAGACGCTCTTCAACGTGCTCGACATCGTGGCCGACGGCGGCGAGGCATACGCCGAGACGGGGACGAAAGACTCGACGGGCACACGGCTCTTCTGCGTTTCCGGCGCGGTCGCGCAGCCGGGTCTCTACGAGCTTCCCTTTGGTTCGACGCTGCGCGAGCTGCTCGACCTGGCGGGCGCCGAGCCGCCGAAGGCCGTGCTCCTCGGCGGCGCGGCGGGCGCATTCGTCGGCCCGGACCTGCTCGACCTGCGCCTCACCTACGAGGACACCCGCGCTGCGGGCGTGACGCTCGGTTCCGGCGTCGTGATCGTCTACGACGAGAGCGCCGACCTGGTGGCCGCGCTGCTCCGGATTGCAGAGTTCTTCCGCGACGAATCGTGTGGACAGTGCGTCCCGTGTCGAGTCGGCACCGTGCGGCAGGAGGAAGCGCTGCACCGCCTCGCTGAAGGGCGCGCCCACGAGAACGAGCTTGAAACACTCGCGGAGCTCGCGCAAGTGATGCGCGACGCGTCGATCTGCGGTCTCGGCCAGACGGCAGCGAGCGCGGTCATGTCGGCGATCGCGAACTTGAAGGTGTTCGCCGCATGAGCAGCGTCGTTCTCGCCGCGCCGAAGAAGATGATCGAGCTGTCGGTCGACGGCCAGCCAGTTCGGGTCTTCGAAGGCTCGACGATCCTCGACGCGTGCCGCATGCTCGGCAACGAGCAGCCGACACTCTGTTACGGCGACACGCTCACGCCGGTGAACGTCTGTCGTGTATGCGTCGTGGAGGTCGAGGGTGCACGCACCCTTGTCCCGTCGTGCTCGCGGATCGCGGAGCCGGGCATGGTCGTGCACACGGACTCGGAACGCGTGCGCACCTCACGCCGCCTCGTGCTCGAGCTCCTTGGCTCGTCGGTCGACCTCTCGACCGCACCGGAAGCCCTTGCCTACATCGAGGAGTACGACGCCAAGCCCGATCGGTTCGGCCCGGATGCGGCGACGGTCGCGCAGGACGTGAAGATCGACAACGACCTCTACGTGCGCGATTACTCGAAGTGCATCCTCTGTTACAAGTGCGTCTCGGCGTGCGGTGAAGATCATCAGAACACGTTCGCGATCGCCGTCGCCGGCCGCGGGTTCGACGCGCACATCTCGACGGAGCTCGACGTGGCGCTGCCCGAGTCCGCGTGCGTGTACTGCGGCAACTGCATTGCGGTGTGCCCGACCGGCGCGCTGATGTCGGTGGCGGAGTATGAGAAACGTCAGGCCGGCACGTGGGATGCGGAGAACGAGACGGTCGTGTCGACGGTGTGCCCGTACTGCGGTGTCGGCTGCAACCTCGAACTCCATGTGCAGGACAACGAGATCGTGAACGTCACCTCCCCGCACGATCACGACGTGACGGAGGGCAACCTCTGCATCAAGGGCAGGTTCGGCTACCAGTACGTGCAGAACCGCCGCTGATGCAGGTCCGCGTTCTCTACTGGCAGGAGATCCCGTCGCTGATCCGCGTCACACTCGACGACGGAACGCAGCAATCACGCCAGCTCCCGGACTGGTTCCAGCAGGAGATCGACCGGGTGGCGATGGAGCAGGGCCTCGTCGGCAGCGACGCGTATCTCGAGCAGTTCGCGTGGCGCGAGCTCGACCCGCGCGACGGAGCACCGAACGACGTCCTCGACGCTGTCGAGGCCGAGTTCGTCGCTGCGCGCGACGCCTGAGCAGGTGGCAGAACGTGCGGGTGGTCGTCGTCGCGACGGCTTGGTGGAGCCCCGCTGCACCGAACGCGCGCCGGCATTGGTCGAATTTCGCTCGTGGGCGTGGTTACATACGGCACGAACGTTGAGGCGACGAATGGAGGAGCCATGTGGAGTGGAGCGTCACCGGTCTCGAACGTCCCAGAGCCCAGTCCTCCCGATCCGGAACCTCGCCCGCGTCCCCCGCAGAGCGACGGCTTCCCCGAGAGCCCGCCGAACCCGGAACCGCGTCCGCGTCCGCCGCGGCCCGAGCCGCTTCCGCCGCAGTCTCCCCCGAATCCGGAGCCGCGCCCGCGTCCACCCGGGGAGTCGTCGCCGGAGGCGCTGCCTTGATCCCGCAAGAGCAGCCGGAGCGAACTTGGGACTGGGACAGCCCGTTCCCGCTCGGGCAGGCGAACGCAGCTGACAGCGCCGGCTCTGTCGCGGCCGCGCTCTTCGCCGGCTTCAGCCTGACCCTGATCGGGCTGATCGTTCCGGACACGACGAAGTTCCGCTGGGCCGGCGTCGGCCTCTTTCTTCTCGCGCTCGCCTCGGTGCTCTTCGTCGCCTCGGTCCAGTGCGCGTTCTGGGCCAAGGAATACGCAATCAGCCCCGGCGATCTCGACACCTGGTACGAAGACATGAGCAAGCACGACAAGATCGCCTATCAACGCGCCCACCAGCTCAACTTCAGGCGCTGGGTGGCGCGGATGAACAAGAGCTACCGCATCGGGATCCTGGCTTTGCTGTGCGGCATGACCGTTGCGCTCGTTCCAGCGGGCGCGCTCGGCGTCATGCGCGGCGCTGCGATCGGGATCATCATCGCCGGCTTCCTCACCGAGCTCCTGTGGATCTTCTCGACGTGGATTCTCGACGGATCACCCAGCATCGCCTTCGGCCGCGATCCCGACGAGCCGCTGCGACCGGTGAGCTTCATGCCAATCCGAACGTCCCCAGCGCTTCGTCGCCTCGCACGGATCTTCGTGCCACTTGCCCGGATCGACGTCCCTCCCGACCGGCGGGGCGACACGACTCATGCCTAGAGCGGGAGCCCGTCGGCCAGCGAGTCGATTGCGTAGTCGGCGCCGGCGTCGCGCAGTTGCTGCGCGGTGAAGTGATAGGCGCCGACGCCGACACACTCGATCCCGGCGGCGTGGGCACCCTCGACGTCGTGCGGGGTGTCGCCGACGACGAGCGCCTGGTCGGGGGTCACCCGTTCGCCATAGACGAGCGCGGCGCGGCGGAGGGCGATCTTCGTCAGCGCGCCTCGGTCGCTTGCGTCGGAGCCATAGCCCCCGAACGAGAAGAAACGGTTCAACTTTGCGCGATGCAGCTTGATGTGCGCCGCGGCTTCCACGTTCCCGGTGACGAGGCCGACGAGATACCCGTCCTCGATCAGCTTCGGCAGCAGGTCCTCGACGCCCGGGAAGACCTTGTAACCCTCCGACTCCTCGACCGCCGCGTGCAAGTAATGCAGCCGCCGTTCGAGCAGGCGCGCGAACTCCTTGCGCTCCGGCTCTCGCTTCAGCACGCCTTCGAACGTCTTGCGCCCGACGTCGGGATCTGTCAGCCCCGCGTCCGTGAACTCGCCGATGTCGGCCGGGATCCCGTACAGCTCGTCGAACGCCAGCCTCCAGGACGTGGCGCCCGCGCCGCCCGTGGTGATCAGCGTCCCGTCGATGTCGAACAGGATCGCGACGCGCTCAACGGCCATCAGAGCGGCTCCGCAAAGCGCACATAGCCACCGTCGACGTAGTAGGTCGACCCGGTCACGTACGACGCACGGTCCGACGCGAGAAACAGGACGACCTCTGCAACCTCGGCCGGCTCGCCGAACCGCTGCAGCGGCACGATCCGCCGCACCTCCTTCACCTTGGCGGGATCGTCGAGCGTGGCCGCGTTGATCGGTGTTGCGATCGCACCCGGCGCGACATTGTTGACCCGGATCCCGTACTGTGAGAGCTCGAGCGACGCGTTGCGCATCACCATCCGCAGCCCGCCCTTTGCCGCCACATACGGCGTGGACCCGGGAAACGGAAAGTCCTCGTGGATCGACGAGATGTTCACGATCGAGCCGCCGTTCTTCTGCATCTGTCTCGCCGCGGCCTGCAGACAGAGGAACGGCCCTTTCAGATCGACGGCGATCGTGCGGTCCCAATCTTCCTCGGCGATCTCGAGTAGGGGCGTGTGCTGCTCGATGCCGGCGTTGTTAACGAGGACGTCGAGCTGCCCGAAGGTCTCGACCGTCGTCGCGACGAGCGCCTCGACTGCCTGCGCGTCCGAGACGTCGCCCTTGACCGCGATCGCGCGGCCGCCTGACGCTTCGACCTCCCCGACCAACCTCTTCGCGTCGTCCGCGTGCGCGAGATAGTTGATCGCTACCGCCGCGCCATGCTTGGCGAAGAGTTGTGCGATCGCGTAGCCGATACCACTGCTCGCGCCGGTGACGATCGCCACCTTGCCTGCGAGGTCGCCCGATTCCGTAGATGACATACCCGCATTCTTCCTCGTCGGGACGATCGGCGTCCATTCAGAAGACCTTCAGAGATCGCGTGCTTGTGTACCGAGGTGATCGAGGCGCGCGGGCTGACCAAGGACTACGCCGACAAGCGCGCCGTCGACGACCTTTCCTTCGAGGTTCACCCTGGGATCGTGACCGGGTTTCTCGGCCCGAACGGGTCCGGTAAGTCGACGACGATGCGACTCATCCTCGGGCTCGACCGCCCAACGAAGGGCGACGTCACCGTCAACGGCAAGCACTACCGCGACCATCCTTCGCCCCTGCACGAGGTGGGCGCGCTGCTCGAAGCGCGGTCGGTGCACACGGGTCGCTCGGCACGCAATCACCTTCTGGCGCTCGCCCAGACCCACGGCATTCCACGCAGCCGCGTCGACGAACTGATCGACGTCGTCGGCCTGCACGACGTCGCCAAGAAGCGCGCCGGCCAGTTCTCGCTCGGCATGGGACAGCGCCTTGGCATTGCAACGGCCCTGCTCGGTGACCCGGAGACGATCATGCTCGACGAGCCCGTCAACGGCCTCGATCCCGAAGGAATCCACTGGATTCGCAACCTGCTGAAGAGCCTCGCAGCGGAGGGTCGCACGGTCTTTGTCTCCTCGCACCTGATGAGCGAGATGTCGTTGACCGCCGACCATCTGATCGTGATTGGCCGAGGCAAGTTGATCGCGGACACGAGCGTCGACGACTTCCTCGCCGGCGCGTCGAAGCAGCTCGTCCACGTGCGCACGCCTCAGGCCCCCGCGCTGCGCGAGATCCTCGCCGGCCTCGGCGGAACCGTCAGCGACACCGAGGCAGGCCTGCTCGAGGTGAGTGGGCTGACCGCCGAACAGATCGGTGAAGCCGCGGCTGCACAGTCGATCGTGCTGCACGAGTTGGCGCCGCACCAGGCATCGCTCGAGGAAGCGTTCATGGATCTGACCCGCGGCGAAGTCGAGTTTGCAGCTGCAGGCGAGGAGGCCGCATGAGCTCCGTCGCGATTCCGAGATTCAAGTTCCGTGGGAAGGTGACGCAAGCCCGGGTGATCCTTTCCGAGTGGACGAAGCTGCGTAGCGTCCGTTCGACGCGCTGGTCCCTGCTCGCGGCCACCGTGCTGACGATCGGCTTCCCGATTCTGGCCTCGGCCGTGATCTCATCGCACTGGAGCCATCGCAGCCCCGGCGAGCGCGCAAGCTTCAACCCGCTCGACCCGGCGCTGATCGGATCGCAGATCGCCCAGCTCGCGATCGGCATCCTCGGCGTCCTCGTGATGACCGCGGAGTACTCGACCGGGATGATTCGCGCCACATTCACGGCCGTCCCGAAGCGCCTGCCGGTGCTGTGGGCGAAGGCGGTCGTGTTCGCATTCGTGACGTTCGCCCTGATGCTCCCGTCGGTGCTCATCGCGTTCTTCTCGAGCCAGTCGATCCTCTCGGCTCACCACGCGAACATCGCCTGGTCGCATCCGGGTGTCGCACGAGCGGTGATCGGTGCGTCGCTGTACCTGACGGTGATCGCCGTCATGACGCTCGGGCTCGGCACGATCCTGCGCAACACCGCGGGCGGGATCGCCACCTTCGCCGCAATCTTCTTTGTCATCCCGCCGCTGATGAACGTCCTCCCGACGAGTTGGAACGACGCGATCACGCCGTACCTCCCCAGCAACGCCGGCCGCGCGATCTTCTCGATCACGCCCGACCCGCACAGCCTCGCGCCGTGGACCGGGTTCGGTCTCTTCGCTGGGTACGCGGCACTCTCGCTGGCCGTCGCGGCAGTCCTGCTCGTGCGCCGCGACACCTAAGCAACCGGGAGGGTGAAGGAGACGCGGGCTCCGCCCGTGGCCGCTCCTTCCGCCCAGATCCGTCCGCCCTGCGCTTCGACGAGACCTCGCGCGATCGCAAGCCCGAGACCCGCGCCGCCGGTGCGAGCAGGGTCGCTACGCCAGAAGCGGTCGAACATGCGACGTGCCGCGTCCGGGGTGATCCCGGTGCCGGTGTCTTCCACGCTGACGGTGACGTGACTATCAGCAGTGTCGAGGATGACGGCGATCGAACCGTCAGACGGTGTGTGCTGCAGTGCATTCGTGAGCAGGTTGAGCAAGACGCGCTCAACCTGATCGGGCGCGCAACGAACGGGCGGTGTCTCCTCGAGCCGCTGATCCAGCGTCACGCCACGTGCGCGCGCTTCTGCCTCGACGCCACGAACGCACGACGCGACAAGCGGCCCCATCGCGACAACCTGCAGCTCGTGCGAGAGCGCGCCGGCGTCGATGCGGGCGAGCTCGAAAAGGTCGTCGACGAGCGTGCTCAACCTGCGCGCGTGTTCCTGCAGCGGCGCCAGGTACTCCTCGCTTGTGGCGAGCCCGTCCTCGATCGCCTCGAGCATCGCGGTGATCGACGCGACCGGAGTCCGCAGGTCGTGACTTGCGGCGGCGACGAGCTCGCGGCGTGCGTCGAACAGGCTCTCGAGCTCCGATGCCATCGCATTGAACGAGTGGCCGAGCTTTGCGAGCTCGCGCGGTCCGTCGGTCGGTGCACGCACGCTGAGATCGCCACCCGCCAGGCTCACGGAGGCTGCGCTGAGGTGCTCGACCCGTCTCGTGATCGATGCGGCAAGCGCGAGAGCGACGGCGATGGCGCTTGCCGCAGCCCCGGCGGCGACCGCGAGGATCTTCAGGTCGGCGCCCATGTGGAACATCACCCACCCTGAGGCGAGCACCGCGCCGAGCGGCAACACAACCGCGAGCAGCCCGAACGCCGCGAGCTGGGAGCGCACGGTGGGCAGTCGACGGAGGACCACAGCACCGAGAACCCCGACGAGAAGCGTTGCCGCCACGACGACGACCGCAAGCTGGATCACGGGACGAACCTGTAGCCGACGCCCCACAGCGTCTCGAGATGCTGGGGCATCGACGGGTCGCGCTCGGTCTTCGAACGCAGCCGCCGGATGTGCACCGTCACGGTGCCGGTGTCGAGCGCCGCTTCGTATCCCCAGACGCGATCCATCAGCTGCGTTCGGGAGAACACCTCGCGCGGGTTCGAGGCGAGGAAGTGGAGCAGGTCGAACTCCTTGCCGGTGAGGCGTACCGGCTTGCCGTCGAGCGTCACTTCGCGCGTCTTGCCGTCGATCGTCAAACCGTCGAACGACAATGTCTCGGCTGCGGGCGGCGGGGTCTCGGCGCGTTTCAGGACATTGCGAACACGAATCGCAAGCTCGCGCGGCGAGAACGGCTTCGTGACGTAGTCGTCGGCGCCGATCTCGAGCCCGACGATGCGGTCCGCGGCCTCACCGCGCGCCGTCAGCATGATCACCGGTAGGTCGCTGCTCGCACGGATCCAGCGGCACAGCGAGAGCCCGTCCGTGCCGGGCAACATCACGTCGAGCACGACGATGTCCGGCGCCCCGCTCTCGATGATCGTGCGCGCCGCGTCGCCATCCCCGGCTTCGAGCGTGTCGAAGCCGTCCCGCTGGAGGTAGCGAACGACGACGTCACGCACGATCGGCTCATCGTCGACAACGAGAACAGTGGCCATCTCGCTCATTGTCGTTCCTCGCGCACCCATTTGGGGTGATGACGCTCGGCCCAGTCGCGACGCACCGTGCCGACAGTCATTCCGCGCAGCGCGTGCCGCGTCGCCGGGTAGATCAGCGCCAGGTAGAGATGGCCTACGAGCAGGACGAGCGAAATCAGCGTCAGCCAGTCGTGGAGCAGAATCGTGCTCCCGAGCTGAAAGCGATGATCGCGCTCGCCGAGCCATAGGAGGGAGCCGGAAACCGCAAAGAGCAATGCAAAAGCGGCGGTCAGCGCGGCGTTCACCTTCTGCCCGGCGTTGAACCGTCCCTGCGGGCGCGGGTACCTGCGCAACCACAACATGTCGTCCGCGTCGAACGTGTCGAGCTCGCGAACCGTCGCGCGCAGGCGACGACGGTCGCCGAGCACGACGACGAGGACGAGCCCAACGATCCACGCAACGGCCGTGTACACATGGATGTCCTTGAGCAAAGGGCGTCTCCCGACCGCGACGCTGAGCGCCGGGATATAGAGCGCCAGCCCGGTCGCAAGCAGCACAAGGAACGCCGTCGCGTGTACCCAATGCACGGCGCGCTCGGTAGCAGAGAAACGCTCGACGTACTCAGGCGCCATTCGAGCGCCCCACCCACGCGTCCAGGTCGTACCCGCGCTGTTCCCAGTAGCCCGGCTGAGCGTCGACGCCGAGCGTGATCTGTTCGACCCACTTGACACCCTTGTAGCCGTACATGTCGGGGATCACGACGCGCACCGGCGCCCCGTGCTCCCGCGCCAGCGGCTTCCCGTCCATCTCGTAGGCGAGCATCACATCGGCGAGCTGGGTCTGCGCGAGGGTGAGCGTGTCGACGTACGGCTTCTCAGCCGACGTGAACGTCAGCACCTGAGCCTCGGGATGAGGCTGCGCACCGGCCAGCAGATCGGCAAACCGCACTCCGCGCCAGTGGACGTTGCTGACCGTCCATCCGGTCACACAGTGAAACGTCGACACCTGCTCCGCACTCGGAAGGGCACGCAGCTCGTCGTAACTGAGGCTCTGCGGTGCGGCCACCAACCCGTCGATCGTCAGCCGCCACGTGGTCGGGTCGAAACGCGGCATCGTCGACGCGACGGTGTAGATCCGCCAGCCGGACACCAGCCCGGACGGCGCGACTGCGACGAACGCATCCCATGCCGCACGCCCCCAGACGAGTGACGAGAGCCCGACGGCCGTCACGCCGAGGAAGGCGCGACGGCCGTACAAGCGGGTCTCACGGGGTTTCATCCGCTAGTGCACCTTGACGACGAACCAGCCGTCGACGCCGTTGCAGAGGATCTTCGTCGCGGTGTCGCCGTGGAAGGTGTACAGCGCGTGGCCGTTGTAGGTCAGCTGTGTCTTGCCGTCCGGACGCATGACCTCTCCGAACGTCCCCATCACGCCGGCGATGTGCTTGGGCGTCATCGTTCCATGCGGGATCGTGATCGGCGGCCACGTCTTCGCGCAGGCTCCGGTGCATTTGACCTTGAGGGCCTTCTCCTGGTTCCACGTGTAGAGAGCGAGGTGCCCGTTCGTTGCGAGGATCGAGCCAAACTGCGCGGTCTTCCACTTCACGACCGGCGTGCTGTCGCGGGTCGACGCGAGCGCCGACGCGGCAAGCACCGCGGCAGCGAGGACGAGCAATGGGAGTACGAGGCGGCGCATGCGATCTCCTTGGTTCGGGATTGTCTGTCGCCTCGTTCTACGGGCGGGTATCGCCACGCGCCAGTAAACAGCGGTGCATTTCACGGACTGTTCAGAAACGGCGGCTGACTATCTTTTTTGTAGTATCGAACTGATGGAATCGACCGAATGCTTCCCCGCGTAGACTCGAAGCGATGCGGATCGGAGTCCTAACCGGCGGCGGCGACTGCCCCGGCCTCAACGCAGTGATCCGCGCTGTTGCGCGGCGCGCGTGGGCGAACGGGCACGAGGTGGTCGGCGTGCGCGAAGGGTGGCGGGGAATGATCGAGCACGTCTTCCAGCCGCTCGGGCCACCGCAGATCTCCGGGATCCTGCCCCGCGGCGGAACGATCATCGGCACCTCGAGGACGAACCCCTACAAGGTCGAGGGAGGCGTCGACCGTGTCCGCGCCGCATTCGAGGAGCTGGGCGCGCTCGTCGCAATCGGCGGCGAAGACACCCTCGGGGTGGCCGCGAAGCTGCACGACGAGTTCCAGCTCCCGATCGTCGGCGTGCCGAAAACGATCGACAACGACCTCAACGGCACCGATTACACGTTCGGCTTCGACACCGCCGTCTCGATCTGTACGGAGGCGATCGACCGCCTACACACGACCGCCGAAGCGCACAACCGCGTGATGGTGGTCGAGGTGATGGGCCGTCACGCGGGCTGGATCGCCGTGCACTCCGGCATCGCCGGCGGCGCGGACGTGATTCTGATTCCCGAGCGGCCCGTCGTCGTCGAAGACGTCTGCGAGGAGATCCGCCGCCGCCACGGACGCGGCAAGAACTTCTCGATCGTCGTGATCAGCGAAGGCTGCGAGCTGCCCGGGGCAGACGACAAGGGCGACGTCGACCAGTTCGGTCACAAGCTGCTTGCGAAGCGTGGCGTCGGTGAGCAACTCGGCGACGAGATCGAGGAGCGCACCGGCTTCGAGACGCGCGTCACCGTGCTCGGCCACGTACAGCGCGGCGGCTCACCCACTCCGCGCGACCGCATCCTCGCGACGCGCTTCGGGCTCAAGGCAGCCGACCTCGTCGAGGCCGGCGAGTTCGGTCAGATGGCAGCACTCCGCGGCGACGACGTGATCGCGTGCTCGCTCAAGGAGGCGACCGCCGAGCTCAAGACTGTGACGCCCGAGTGGTACGACGTCGCTAAAGCGTTCTTCGGTTAGAGACGAAACCAGGTGTCTGACACCTGGGCAGAGCGCGAAATGAGCCCGCGGCTCGAACCGGTGTCAGACACCAGTTCGAGCTAGAGCTCGGCCAACGGGAACGAGCGGTGCCGACGCGGCGGGACCAGGAAGTTCTGGCGATGAGTCGTCGACAACACCTCGTTGAAACCCTGCGGGCGGGTGCGCGGTTGGAGCTCGATCGTTTTTTGCTCCAGCTGGCCGTCCATCGCACGACGGTTGCGGCGGAAGTCGTCGCCCGTCGGGTTGAAGACGACGAAATGCACGCCCGCGGCCGGTAGAACGCCGATCTCGTCCGGCTTCTCCGACCAGAAGTACGGGTTGTCGAGCGTGTTGAAGTCCGCGCGCTGCGGGATCGCGGTGCCTTTAGGGAATACCGTGCCGTCGTGTGCGACCACGTCGTGATCGAGGCGCGACGCCGTTTGGATCGACGCGCTGTGACCCATCTGCCCCGAGCGCTTGAAGTCCCGGTGCACGTCGGCCTCCGTCGAAACATCCTTCGGCCCCTGGCGGACGGTCTGGGCGTTCTGCTTCACGTTCAGCCCCGGACGGAACGCGGTCGCGACGCGCTCGTCAAAGTCGAAGTTGAGGTACCACGCCTCGAGGTCCTCATGGATGTGCGAGAGGTGCATGTGCGTTCCCTGCCGGAAGTAATCGTGGCCGCGGAAATCGACGTAGCCGAGCGTTTCGAAGTTCGCAATCGTTCCCGGCCCAAGACCGGCGCGCTGCGTCGAGGTGAAGCCGAGAAAGAGCTCGGCCGTCTCGGGAATCAGATCGGCCCCGGGGATCTGTGCAGCGACGGCCATCTGCTTCGGGAGCGAACGCGCGCCTTCGAAGCCGCCGCCCGCAAAGCCGCGGCGAATCGACGTCAGCTCGAAGAGCTTCGAGTCGCGGATGCGCTTCGTCGCGTCGTCGATGTTCGCCCGCACGTCGGAGCGCAACAGGATCGCGACGTCGTTCGATTCGAGACGTGTGTCGAAGGGGTCGCTCTGGAACCGTTCCGCATCGAAGATGACGGGCTTGCCCGCGCGCCGGTCGTGCGGGAGAACGCGCTGCAATGCGTCCGGCGTCAGGCGGTGGAAGTAGGGCAGCCCCCACGCCAAGGTCACGCCGAGCCCGGCCGGCGACGGGGCGTAGTCCAGGTCGAGGCGCGCGAGGACGTGCTCGAGCTCCGCTTGCGCGCTGCGCAGATCGCTGCGGCCGGCGGTGACGCGCGCGGTGAGGATCTCGTGATGGAGCGGCGGGACGAGTACCTCGATGCCCTCCGAGTCGACGCTGCGCACGCCGTCGAGCAGATGCTGCTCCGGAAAGACCGCAGCGGCGTTCAGTCGCGCGGGCGAGCCGCCGGTGAACTGGTCGACGAGCTCGTAGATTCCCGTTGCGCCGACGGCGCCGGCCGCGGCGCCGACGATCACTTGCCTCCGCGTGAACTTCATCACGGTTCGATCAGGACGAGCGACGCGAGCTCGCGCTTCAAGTAGCTGACGACCTTGTTGTAGGTCAGCGGCGGCGCGACGTGCTCGGACAGCGTGTAGAGCGTTCCGTCCTTCCGCCACAGGAGCACGGCATGCCAGGCGTCCATGTCCTGGTTCGGGCCGGAGTAGAGCTGCGCCGTGATCGTGCCCGCCTTGACCGTCCCACGGAGGCCGTCGAAGCACGGGACGTTCTTACTGTCGACACCGCCGGTACGACACGTCGGGATCTTCGTCACGCCCGGATAGCCGCGGAGCACGACGTGCAGTTCGCCGCCCGCGGCGCCGGCGCCCGTCTCCTGCCAGACGAAGCTCTCGAGGTAGCTGCGGTCGGGCGAGGTGTCGTTGCCGTTGCTCCACTTGCCGTCGATCTGACTCGTCAGCGGATCAGGCAGCCAGCCGGGGCAGTACACCGGCGCCTTGACCTTCCGGGCGAGCTTCTCCCAGCCGACCGGATACGCGCACGGCGGCGTGTGGGTCACGACCGGCACGGGAGCAGCGGCCTTCTTTGCCGAACCGCAACCGGACGCGAGCAACGCGCACATGCCCGCGAGCACGAAAAACGCGAGGAGCCCTCTCACGGCGCCATGGTAGCCAGCTACACGTCGAGGGGCAGGTGGCCGACCAGATCGCCGACATGGCGCGCCGGGACCAGCACCGCGTCGATGCCAGCGCGCTCGAGCGCCAGCACATCGTCACGGTTCCCGACGTCTACCTGCGCAATGGCCAGCTTGCCTGCCGGAACATCGGGCAGCAACTCGAGCACCGCGTCGAGCGGGTCGGCGTCCTCGTCGATCTCGCGCGAGGAGAGCAGGAAGATCTCCGGATCGAGCCGCTCGAGAGCGAGCTCGAGCTCCTCGTCGTCGCGGACGTCGACCACGTTCTCGAGGTGGGCGATCGTCTCTTCCTCGGGGCGGATCCTCACCGCGTCCGCCTCGCTCGGCGTGCCCGCGCCGATCCAGAGCAGCGGCAGCGTGGTCGCTTCGCGGATCCCGTCAATCGCGTTGTAGATCGCGATCGCCTTCGCGCCTTGCTGCTCGGCGTCTCGCGCACCGTCTGCGTCGTTGACGCAAACGATGATCGCAATGCCATCTCCTTCGGAGATGCGTTGGCTGAGGCGGCGGGACCCGGGCACGTGCTGACTCGACTGTAACCGGGCTAGAGGCCGGCGGGAGGGCGCGGCTCGAGAATCTCCCGGTCGGCCCAGTCGTCTCGGGCCGGCGCGAAGACCTCGATCAGCATGGCGCCGTTCGGGCCTGCCGTGACGGAATGGGGGACGTGGGCCGGGATGATCCAGGTGCCGCCCGGTTCGAGGTCGCGTGACTCGTCGCCGATCCGGAAGGTCATCGATCCGCCGAGGAGGATCCCGATCTGCTCATTGACGTGCGAGTGCTCAGGCACGTCGACGTCCGGCTCGAGCTCGATCTGTGCCAACGTCGCCTCGGCGCCGGTCAGCGCTCGGGCGATCAGCCCTGGCCAGATCTGCAGCGGCCCCATGTTCTTCAGCTCGTCGAATGCGCTCATTGGCCGATCGGGTGCCAGACGGTCTTCAGTTCGAGGAACGCCGAGATCTCGTAGAGCGATTGTGCGTCGGGCTCGGCGACCACGACCCGCTTGACGTTATCTGCCGCGGCGACCTCCAGGTCGGCCCTCAATCCGTTCGCACCGGTGATGTCGATCGCGTTCACGTCCATGTGCGAGGCGAGCCATGGCGCAAGCTCCGCCTGCTGGCCGGTGAGCAGGTTGACGACGCCGCCGGGGACGTCGCTCGTTGCGATCACCTCGGCGAGCTCGATCGCGGCGAGCGGCTCGGTCTCGGAGGCGAGCGCGACGACAGCGTTCCCACCGGTGAGCGCCGGCGCGAGGCGCGAGACCAACCCGAGGAGCGGCGGCTCCTGCGGCGCGACGATCCCGACGACGCCCGTCGGCTCCGGGATCGTGAAGTTGAAGTACGGACCGGCGACCGGGTTCGACGAGCCGAGCACCTGCGCGAGCTTGTCGGCGAAGCCGGCGTACCAAACCCAACGGTCGATCGCCTTTTCCACCTCGGCCTTGCCGGTGCACAGTGCGGCGAATTCGGGCAGGCGCGCTTCCATCATCTCGGCGATGCGGTAGAGCACCTGGCCGCGGTTGTACGCGGTTGCGCTGCCCCACTTCGGCTGCGCGCCGCGCGCTGCCTGCACCGCGTCACGGACGTCCTTGCGCGACGCGCGCGCGACATTCGCACCCTGCGCTTCATAGGTGCGTCCGCTCTCGCTGCGCGGGAACGCGCCGCCGATGAACAGCTTGTAGGTCTTGTTGACGGGAAGCCGGCTCATTCGAAGTCCATGTACGGCTCGAGGCCGTGCAGTCCACCCTCGCGACCGAAGCCGGATTCCTTGTACCCGCCGAACGGGCTCGTCGGATCGAAGCGGTTGAAGGTGTTCGCCCACACGACGCCGGCGCGCAACTGCTGCGCCATCCAGAGGATGCGCGAGCCCTTCTCCGTCCAGACGCCGGCGGACAGGCCGTACGGCGTGTTGTTCGCCTTCTCGACGGCTTCCTCAGGTGTGCGGAACGTGAGCACGCTCAGCACTGGGCCGAAGATCTCCTCTTGCGCGATGCGGTAGCTCTGCGCGACGTTCGTGAAGACTGTCGGCGCGAACCAGTAGCCCTTCTCCGGCAGCGTGCACGGGGGCTGGTAGATCTCCGCACCCTCTTCCTTGCCGGCCTCGACGAGCGCTGTGATTCGGTCGAGTTGCTCGCGCGAGTTGATCGCGCCCACGTCGGTGTTCTTGTCGAGCGGGTCGCCGACACGCAACGTCGCCATCCGCTTCTTCAGCTTCTCGATCGCGGGTTCATAGATCGACTCCTGCACGAGCAGGCGCGAGCCGGCGCAGCAGACGTGACCCTGGTTGAAGTAGATGCCGTTGATGATCCCCTCGACCGCCTGGTCGAGCGCCGCGTCGTCGAAGAGGATGTTCGCGGCCTTGCCGCCGAGCTCCAGCGTCAGCTTCTTGCCGGTGCCCGCGACGTGACGCTGGATCGCCTTGCCGACTTCGGTCGAGCCGGTGAACGCGATCTTGTCGACGTCACTGTCAACGAGCGCCGCGCCGGTTCGGCCGTCGCCGGTGACGATGTTGACGACGCCCGGCGGCAACTCGGCCTGGCGGAGCACATCGGCGAAGAGCAATGCCGTGAGCGGGGTCGTCTCGGCGGGTTTCAACACGACGGTGTTGCCTGCCGCAAGCGCGGGTGCGATCTTCCACGACAGCATCAGGAGCGGAAAGTTCCACGGGATGATCTGCCCGGCGACCCCGATCGGCTTCGGCTTGCGGTTCGGAAACGCATACTCGAGCTTGTCGGCCCAGCCCGCGTAGTAGAAGAAGTGCGCCGATGCGAGCGGCAGGTCGACGTCGCGCGATTCCTTGATCGGTTTGCCTCCGTTCAAGCTCTCGAGCACCGCGAACTCGCGGGCGCGCTCGGCGAGGATGCGTGCGATCCGGAACAAGTACTTCGAGCGCTCCGAGCCGGGCAGCTTCGACCAGGCAGGGAAGGCTTCGCGCGCAGCGGCGACTGCCTTGTGCACGTCAGCCTCGCTCGCCTGCGCAACCTCGGCGAGCGGTGACTCGTCGCGCGGCGAGAGCGTGGTGAAGTGCTCCTTCGCCTCGACCCACTTGCCGCCGATGAAGAGCTCGTAGCGGTCCTGCAGCTTCACGATGTCCGTGCTCTCGGGCGCGGGCGCGTACGTCCAGTCCGTCGGAACAGGCGAACGGTCCTGGCGTTTTTCTACGTCAGTCATTCGTGAAGTAGTCCTTCGACTGGTAACGGCCGGTCTTCTGCGTACGCAACTGCATGAGGATGTCGTTGACGAGACTCGACGCGCCGATCCGGTAGAGGTCGGGTGTCAACCAGTCGGGGCCGAGCGTCTCGTGCACCTGCACGAGGTACTGGATCGCATTCTTCGAAGTGCGGATGCCGCCGGCGGGCTTCATGCCGACCTTGCGGCCGGTCTCCTCATAGACATCGCGGATCGCCTCGAGCATCACGAGCTGCACGGGGAGCGTCGCGGCACCCGGGAGCTTCCCGGTGGACGTCTTGATGAAGTCGCCGCCCGCTGCCATCGCGAGGAGCGAGGCGCGTCGCACGTTGTCGTAGGTGCCGAGCTCGGACACCTCGAGGATCACTTTCAGGTGCGCGTCGCCGCAGGCCTCCTTGATCTTCACGATCTCATCGAAGACGCTCGAGTAGCGACCGGAGAGGAACGCACCGCGGTCGATCACCATGTCGATCTCGTCGGCGCCCATCGCAACGGCGTCCTCGACGTCGCGCAGCTTCACGTCAAGCGGGCTCTGGCCGGACGGGAATGCGGTCGCGACGCTCGCGACCTTCACCCCGGAGCCGGCGAGGCGCTCCACCGCAGTCGGGACGAGGTTCGGGTAGACGCAAACCGCGGCCACGGACGGAACAGTCGGGTCGCTCGGGTCCGGCCGGATCGCCTTCGAACAGAGCGCGGCCACCTTCCCCGGCGTGTCCTGTCCCTCAAGCGTTGTCAGGTCGCAGCAGCGGAGCGCAAGCTCGAGCGCCCAGACCTTGGAGTCCTTCTTGATGCTGCGCTTGGCGAGATCCGCTGCGCGCTGCTCGACGCCCACCTGGTCGATCGAGCCGATGCGCGGAAGCCGCTGTTTGAGCGGCAACTCGAAACCGCGCGGAAGTGCGGGCGCCTTTGCCATTCGTCCGAGTGTAGCTCCGCCCCTTTCTATGGGGTACGCCGGCGCAGCGTCGCGGCCCCGAGCAACAACGCGAGCAGGATCGCGCCCACTGTGACGCCGATGTCGAGTCGGAGGCGCGCACCGCCCAGGCCGCTCGTCACGTGGGCGAGCGCGTCGTAGGCGTAAGTGACCGGGAGCGCATCCGAGGCGATCTGCAGGACGTGCGGCATGCGCTCCCTCGGAGCGAGCAGGCCCGACAGCAGCACCTGGGGGAACAGCACCGCCGGCATGAACTGAACGGCCTGAAACTCGGTGGACGCGAACGCACTCAGGAACAGGCCGAGCGCCATCCCGAGGACAGCGTTCGCGATCGCCAGTGCAACCACGGCCAGCACCGACCCGGAGGTATGGAGGCCGAGCCACCAGAACGCGACGGTGCTCGTCACGGCGGCCTGAACCGCGGCAAGGAGCGCAAACGCGAACCCGTAGCCGAGCAGCAGATCGAGCTTCGCGATCGGCAGCGACATCAATCGCTCGAGCGTGCCGCTCGTTCGCTCGCGCAGCATCGCGATCGACGTGATTAGGAACATCACGATCAATGGGAACAGGCCGACAAGCGGCGGTCCGATGCGGTCGAACGTACCGGGCGACGCGTCGAACACGTACCGCAGCAACGTCAGCAGCCCGGGCGGCACGACGAGCACGAGTGCGAGGGTGCGCCGGTCGTGTCGTAACTGCTCGAGCACACGCAGCGCCGTCGCCAGCACGTTGGTCAGGCTCATCGTTCCCCTGCCAGCGCGATAAATGCGACTTCGAGATCGTCCTCGTTTGTCTGGCGGCGAATCTCGTTGGGCGTAGCCGAGGCGATGATTCGCCCTTCACGCATGAACACGAGGTGGTCACAGCGCTCCGCCTCGTCCATCACGTGACTCGACACGAGCAGCGTCGTGCCGTCGTCGGCCAGGCCATGGAACAGCTGCCAGAGCTCTCGGCGCAGCATCGGGTCGAGACCGATCGTCGGCTCGTCGAGCACGAGCAGCTTCGGCTTGCCCAGCAGCGCGACGCCAAGCGAGGCACGCGAGCGCTCGCCGCCCGACAACGAACCGACGCGCGTCGCCAGGTGCGGCGTGAGACCGACCGCGTCGGCCACTGCGTCGACACGAGACCGATCTGCGTCGACGATCCTTGCGAAGTAGCGAAGGTTCTCGCGCACCGTGAGGTCCGCGTAGACCGACGGGGCCTGCGTCACGTACGCAACGCGCCGACGCTGCACCGGCGTGCCGGCGGGCTCGCCGAGCACGAGCACTCCGCCGGATTCGATGCGCTGGACGCCGACGATCGCGCGCAGGAGCGTGGTCTTGCCGCTGCCGCTCGGCCCGAGCAGCCCTGTCACCGAGCCGGCCGGAACCTCCAGGGAGAGCCCCGGCAGCACGACCTTGCCGCCGCGGTTCACGCGCAGGTCACGAATCTCTACGGCTGCGGAGCTCATCGTGCTTTGGAGTATCTCTTGCACTCGAGCGCCGGCGCCTGCCCGGCTGACAGGTGTCTGACACTGTTCTCCGCTCGACCCGGGCGCGCGCCCCTAACTGGTGTCAGACACCTGTCCGAAGCTCGACACGCGTCCGTACTTCGAACGGGTGTCAGACACCGGTTACAGCCCGAGACGTTCCAGCATCGTCTGGTTGCGGCGCCACTTGGGCGACGCCTTCACCTGGATCTGGAGGTACACCTTGTGGCCGACGAGTTTCTCGACGAACGGACGCGCCGCACGGCCGATGTCGCGGACGACGCTCCCGCCTTTGCCGATCAGGATCTGTTTCTGACTCTCCGTCTCCGTGTAGAGCCGCACGTGGACGAGCTTCTCGTCCATCTCCACCACCTCGGCCGTGATCGCGTGCGGGAGCTCCTCCTTCACTCGATGGAGCGCCTGCTCGCGGACGAGCTCGGCGATCCGCGCCTCGAGCGGCATATCGGTATCCGTGCCCGCCGGGTAGTACATCGGCCCCTCCGGGAGCAGTGAGATCAGGTCGCCACGCAATTCGTCGATCCCGTCGTTCGACAGCGCGCTCACCGGATGCAGTGCATGGAACGGCCCGAGCGCGGCCGCCGCTTTCATCTGCGTCACGACGTGCCCCGGCTTGAGTCGATCGATCTTGTTGACGACGATCACTACGGGCACCCCGAGGGCAAAGACGCTCCGCGCAACATGACGGTCGCCCGCGCCGATCCGCTCGCGCGCATTGACAACGAGTAGCACTGCGTCGACGTCCGCGTCCTTCATCGTGTCGTTGACGGTGTCTTGCATACGCTCGGTCATCATGTCGACCGGTTTCTGCCACCCCGGCAGGTCGACGAGAATGAGCTGCGCGTCGTCGGTCGTATGGACGCCGCGGATGCGGTGCCTTGTGGTGTGCGGCTTATCGGAGACGATCGCGACTTTCGTGCCGGTCAGTGCGTTGACGAGTGTCGACTTGCCCACGTTCGGGCGTCCGGCGACGGCGATGAAGCCCGACTTCATTCCGGCAGTTCCCAGGTGTCCGGCAGAAGCTCGGCGGCGCTCGCCGAACCGATCGTGCCGTCCGCCCGGCGATACTCGACCCGCGGCACCCGCCACTCAAAGAGCCATTGCCGGCACCCACCACAGGGAGAGGCGCTGACGGCAATAACGGCGATGTCACCTGGGCGATAGCCCGCGGTGGACGCGGCGCCGATCGCGGTCTTCTCCGCGCACTGCGTGAGCGGGTAGGCGGCGTTCTCGATGTTCGTGCCGGCGAACTCCGTGCCGTCGTTCATGCGCACGACCGCGCCGACGAGGTAGTTCGAGTACGGCGCATACGCCTGCTTGGCGATTTGCTCCGCTTTCTCAACCAGATCGCTCACGAGAACACCTGGAAGACGACAAGGGTTGCGAGGGCTCCCACGAGCGCACCGTAGGTGACCTCGAGTGTCGAGTGCACGCCTGACTCGATCCGGGTCTGCGCAACGAGGAACGCGAGCACGAGCGCGACGGACGAGACGACGAAGCGGTGATCGCCCCCGGTGACGTAGGTGATCGCCATCCAGCCGGCGAACGCCAGCGCGGCGTGGCCCGACGGGAGGCCGCCGCGGAGGGGCGTGCCGCGGCCGGTGTAGGCCTTCGTCGCGACCACGATGATCACCGTCAGCACGAGGGCGACGATTGTGATCTCCGCCGGCGCCTGGCGCAGCCGGTCGAGCAGGTGCGACGAGCGGTCGGCGACCTTTCCCGAGAAGACGAAGTAGCCGACGATCAGCGCGTTGATCGACGCGATCAAAACCGCGCCGGCGGCGATGTCCTTCGCGATCTTCGCCATCGGGTCGAACGACGTCGTCGAGATGTCGATCGCCGACTCGATGCCGGTGTTCAACATTTCCGCGATCAACACGAAGGTGATCGAGATGCAGAGCGCTATCAACTCGAGCTTGGTGACGTTGACGATCAGCGCTGCGACGATCACGACGAAAGCGACCGCGAAGTGAATCCGCATGTTCCGCTGGGTGCGAACGACGTGAATGATCCCTTCGGCCGCGTTGTTGAACGAATCGAACATCGTCGGGGCGCGGCGCGCGTTCATGCGAGAAGTTCCTGTTCGCGCGCTTCCATCTCGTCCCCGTGGTCGTAGCCGAGCAGGTGCAGCAGCCCGTGCGTCAACGGCCAGCGCCATTCGTCGCCGACCACCTGTGGGCAGAGCACGACGTCGCCGAGCGCGCGCGGCACGCCTTCCGGCACCTCGTCGCGCCCGTCGATCGGGAACGAGAGCACATCGGTCGTCTCGTCGATCCCGAGATGCTCGCGCTTGAGCACACGCATCTCGTTTTCGTCGACGAACGCGATCCCGAGCTCACCTTCTTCGATTCCCTCCGCCCGCAGCACGCGCCCCGCCAGATCGACGGCCCCGGTCTCGTCGACCTCGGTGCCGCTTCGGTTCTCCACGTCGACCGAGATCACCGGTTCCGCTCGTCGGTGTGATCCTTGTAGGCCTCGACGATCCGCTGCACGAGTTTGTGGCGCACAACATCTTTGTGGTTGAACTCGACGAACTGGATCCCGTCGATGTCCTGCAAAACGTCGCGCACGTGCACGAGGCCCGACCGGTTTTCCTTCGGCAGGTCGATCTGCGTAATGTCGCCCGTCACGACGACCTTCGACCCGAACCCGAGCCGCGTCAGGAACATCTGCATCTGCTCGGGCGAGGTGTTCTGCGCCTCGTCGAGGATGATGAAGCTGTCATTCAAAGTTCTTCCGCGCATGAATGCCAGCGGGGCGACCTCGATCGTCCCGCGCTCGATCAGGTTGTTCGCCTTGTCGGGGTCCAGCATGTCGTAGAGCGCGTCGAACAACGGGCGCAGATATGGATCGACCTTGGCCATCAAATCGCCGGGCAGGAAGCCGAGGCGCTCGCCGGCCTCGACCGCGGGGCGCGTCAGGATGATTCGCGCGACCTCGCGCTCGTGCAGCGCGGCGACGGCGAGCGCCATTGCGAGATACGTCTTGCCAGTACCGGCCGGGCCGATCCCGAAGGTGACCGTGGCGCGGCGGATGGAGTCGACGTACTCCTTCTGCGTCAGCGTCTTCGGTGCGATCTTTTTCCCGCGGTGCCGCCAGACGACTGCGTCGAAGACCTCGCGCACGTCCTTGCCCGCTGCGAGCGTGCCGAGCACCGCGTCGACGGTGTGCGAGCCGATCTGCGTGCCTGCCTCGACGAGGTCGACGATCTCGTCGATCACGGCGCGGGCCTCGGCGATCTGGGTGTCGTCGCCCTCGAGGGTTAGCTGGTTGCCGCGCAGACGCACGCTGGCGCCGAGACGCTCCTTGAGCGCGTCGAGCACCCCATCCGAGATCCCGGCCAGTTCGGCCGCGACCGCATTCGATACATCCAGCGTTTCCTGCACGGGTGCAGTGTAGGTTGCCGTGATGGGCCGGAAGTGGTGGACATTGCTGACGGTTTGCGTCGCCACGTTCATG
>JAYUEQ010000050.1:0-1873 GCA_043739205.1 Thermoleophilia bacterium | reverse complement strand
CTGGCAGGTCACCTGTCGCCTCTTCGAGACGGTGGCGGATCGAGCGCCACGGCCCCATGTTCTGCGGCTCCGCCTGGACCCAGACGACCTCCTCGAGCGAGGGGTACGAAGCGACGAGCGCCCGCGCCTGCTCGGTCGGGAACGGGTAGAGCTGCTCGATGCGTGCGACGGCGAGCGAGTCCGCGTCGGCGCGCACTTCGTGACCGACGACGTCGTAGTAGATCTTGCCGCTGCAGAGCACGAGCCGCCGCACGCCCGACTTGTCGGCGCGCGCTTCGTCGAGCACCGGGCGGAAGCCGCCGTCGGCCAGGTCGCCGAGCGTCGATGCAGCGTCCTTCAGGCGCAACAGGCCCTTCGGCGTGACGACGACGAGGGGGCGGGCCGTGGCGTCGAGTGCCTGGCGGCGAAGCAGATGGAAGTACTGCGCGGCGGTCGTGCAGTTCACGATGCGGAGGTTCTCCTGCGCCGCAAGCTGGAGAAAGCGCTCCAGACGGGCGCTCGAATGCTCCGGGCCGTTGCCCTCGTAGCCGTGTGGAAGCAGGAGCGTCAACCGCGACGTCTCGCGCCACTTCGAGAGTGCGGATGAGATGAACTGGTCGATCACGATCTGCGCGCCGTTCGCGAAGTCGCCGTACTGCGCTTCCCAGAGGACGAGCGCCTCCGGCGCGGCGGCCGAGTAGCCGTACTCGAAGCCGACGCACGCGTACTCGGAGAGCGGCGAGTTGTAGACCTCGAATGACGCGCTCGCGTCCTCAAGATGCTGCATCGGCGTGTACGTCTCGCCGGTGTGCACGTCGTGCAGCACGAGGTGGCGCTGTGAAAACGTTCCGCGCTGGGAGTCCTGGCCGGTGAGGCGAATCGGGATCCCGTCCACGAGCAGGGATGCAAACGCCAGCGACTCGGCCTGGCCCCAGTCGATGCCGCCCTGCTCGATCGCCGTGCGCCGGCGCTCGAGCTGCTTCCCGAGCTTCGGGTGCATCGTGAAATCGTCGGGCGTGCGGAGTAGTTCATCCGTCAGCGCTGAAAGGGTGTCGGCGGCGACCGCGGTCACAGGATCAGCGGTAGTCGAACGGGGGATCGCGCCGTCGTGCTCGACCTTCGTGTCACCGAACGACGCCTTGAGCCGGTCGTGCGCAGCGCGCAGCATCGACTCGACTTCGGAGACGAACCCGTCGGCCTCCTCGCGGGTCAGGACGCCTTCCTCGATCAGCTGCTGCTCGTAGAGCTCGCGCACGCTCGGGTGCGCGTTGATCTGCTCCACCATCAGCGGCTGCGTGTACGCCGCCTCGTCCTGTTCGTTGTGGCCGAAGCGGCGGTAGCCGACGAGGTCGATCACGACGTCCTGGCCGAAGCGGCGGCGATACGCCATCGAGAGGCGCGTCGCTGCGATCGACGCTTCGGGATCGTCGGCGTTGACGTGGATGATCGGCACGTCGAAGCCCTTCGCGAGGTCGGACGAGTAGCGCGTCGAACGGCCTTCGTTCGGATCGGTGGTGAACCCGATCTGATTGTTCGTGATCACGTGCAAGGTGCCACCCGTCGAGTAACCCTCGAGGTCGTGGAGGTTGAACGTCTCGGCGACGACACCCTGGCCGGCGAACGCGGCGTCGCCGTGCAGCAGCACTGCGAGGGCGACCGACGGGTCGTGGGCGCCGTTCGGCGTTGAGCGGTCTGTCTGCTCCGCGCGCGTGCGCCCTTCGACGACGGGGTCGACCGCTTCGAGGTGGCTCGGGTTCGCGACGAGGCGCACGCCGACCTTGCCGTTCGCGGTCGTGCGCGTACCGTGCGCGGCGAGGTGGTACTTGACGTCGCCCGTGCCGCCCTCGGGATCGGCGGCGACGGCCTCGATCGTGCGCTCGCCTTCGAACTCGCG
>JAYUEQ010000049.1:0-13665 GCA_043739205.1 Thermoleophilia bacterium | reverse complement strand
CGCCGAGTGCTCGCTATCGACCGGCAGGAGCGCACCGCCACCACGTTCGCGCGCGGCGAGCGCGAGGTCGCCGGCGGCGACGAGGCTCTCCTTGTTCGCAAGCGCGAGCGTCACACCGGCCTCGAGGGCCCACATCGTCGCGGGCAGCCCCGCGAAGCCGAGGGTCGCGTTGAGGACGACGTCGGGCTCTGCCCGCTCGAGCAGATCGGTCGGGTCGCCGCCCACCTGGGTCAACGGCGCGATGCCGTCGATCGAAGTCGAGCCACTTGTCGCGGCGACGAGCTCGAGCTCGGGCCGCGCGGCGATCACTTCGAGCGCCTGGCGGCCGATCGATCCGGTGGCACCCATGAGCGCGACCCGCGTCATGGCCACAGTGTGCCCGCGCCCGTACCCTTCGGCGACGTGTCGAGGCCGCCGCTCGAGCCCTATCCCCCGGATCTGCCTGAGGATCCCGAAGAACCGGATCTCGAGGCCGGGCTTACCGACGTGATCGTGCACGACGTCGACTGGGCCAACCGCCGGGTTACTCGCGCGTCCGTGCTGCGGACGGAGCTGCACACGGTTCGCCTGACGGGCGCCGATCTCGCTGAGTCGACCTTCAGCGACGTACGTTTCATCGGGTGTCGCCTCGATCTCGCCGCGGCGCGACTCTCGAAGTTCGAGCGTGTGGTGTTCAGCGACTGCCGGCTCGAAGAGCTCGATCTCTACGGCGCGCAGTTGCAGGACGTCCTCTTCGAGCGCTGCACGCTCCGGGAGGCCACGTTTGGCGCCGTCAAGTCGCAACGCGTCGAGTTGCGCGGCTGTGATCTGACCGGGCTGCGCGGCGCCGAAGCCCTGCGCGAAATGCGAATGCCCTGGAACGACGCGCTGGAGAATGCCGCACTGTTCGCGGGCGTCGTCGGCATCGAGATCGTCGACTGACGCTTCGTAACAGACTGTTACAAGCCGCACGGCGCGGCGAGTGCGCTCTGTAACAGACTGTTACAAGCGGCCATGCTTGTAGCGCTCGTACCAGTCGGCCAAGCCGGGTCCGGGGTACTCGTAGAGAAACCCCAGCACCTCATTGATCTGAGCTGCGCTCAGACGGAATCGGGGCCGGACGGGATCGATCACGGTCGAGCGCGCGGTCTTCAGGAGCACGCGCACCTGCTGGTAGCTCGGGCGCGGAAGCGCCAGCGTTCCTGCGAGCGTGCCGGCGAGGCGAGTCACCTCGGCAGCTGTCGCCTCGCGGGGAGCCGTCGCGATCAGGCGCCGGAGTCGTTCGTCGATGCGCGGGGCGATTGTCGTGCCCACCCCACAAGTGTGGCGAGACCTGTGTCACGCAATTGCTCCAGCTTTGCGCCAAATCAGCGGTTGTAACAGTCTGTTACGAACCTCATGCGTCCCGCCCGCTGCGCGCGCGAACAGGTTGTAACAGTCTGTTACTTGGTTAGCCCGTGAAGGCGAGGATCGCGAAGTACGCAGCAGGCGCTGCGAAGAGGAACGCATCCAGGCGGTCGAGCATGCCGCCGTGGCCTCCCAACAGGCTGCCGCTGTCCTTCACGCCCGCGTCGCGCTTGAGCAGCGACTCGAAGAGGTCTCCGATCGGCCCTGCGAGTGCGAGCACTACGCCGAGGACGATCGACTCGCGGATCGTCAAGAACTCGTGCCTCTTCGGGTAGAGCGCGAAAAAGGTGACGAGGATCGTCGCCGTGGTCCCAAAGACGAAGCCCTCCCAGGTCTTCCCCGGTGACGTTGACGGCGCCATCTTGTGGCGACCGAGGAGCCGGCCGCCGGCGTACGCGAACGTGTCACCCGCCCAGACCGCGAGCAGCACGGTGACAAGGGCCAATCGCCCGTACGGAAGGTCGCGCGTGAGAATCAGGAATGCAAGACCGCCGCCAATCCAGAGCGTCCCCATCAAGGTCGCGCTGATCGCCGCCGTCGCGGCAGCCCGGGCTTCGGAGATCGCCTTCAACAGAAACGCGAGCACAAGCGTCGAGAGCGCCCCGGCGACCATCCAGTCGAGACCCGACAGCTCCGCGCCGACAAGTGCAAGGGCAACGCCGATGTAAGCCGCGGGCGCGAGCGGCGCGAGAGCACGCGCCATCAAGGTGTATTCGTGCAACGCAATCGCGGCCGCGAGCGCGACGAGGGCAAACATCCACCAGTGACCGAAATAGGCCGCGCCGAGAACCACGGGCGCCAGGATGGCCGTAATCACGAGGCGCGAAATGAAAGGGGTCATCGTCCGCCGAATCTTCGACGCCTCGACGCGTACTCCGCCAGCGCAGCGCGAAGATCGCTCTCGTCGAAGTCCGGCCAGAGCTTGTCCACGAAGACAAGCTCGCTGTAGGCGACCTGCCAGAGCAGGAAGTTCGAGATCCGCAACTCGCCGCTTGTGCGGATCAGCAGATCCGGGTCGGGCAGCTCCGGTGCGTAGAGGTTCGCGGCGAAGACGTTCTCATCGATCTCGTGCGGGTCCACCCCGCTCTCGACCAGCCTGCGCGCCGCCTCGACGAGCTCGGCCCGACCGCCGTAGTCGAACGCCACCCACAGGTTGAGCCGCGTGTTCAGCTCGGTACGGTCTTCCATCGCGTCCATGCGGCGGCGGAGATCCTCCGGCGCGCGATCGCGCCGGCCGATGAACCGCACGCGCACACCCTGCTCGGCAAGGTCGGGCAGCTCGCGTTCGATCGTCTCGGCGAAGATTTCCATCAACGCGTTGACCTCTTCCTCGGAACGCGACCAGTTTTCCGTGGAAAACGCGAACACCGCGAGGTCGTGGATCCCGATGTCGATCGACGCCTCGACGATGCGGCGCACCGTCCGTGCGCCGGCGCGATGTCCCGCGGCCGTCGGCAACCGGCGCCTCTTCGCCCAGCGGCCGTTGCCGTCCAGAATGATCGCGACCGACTGCGCGACTTCCGGCAGGTCGTCGACCGGCAGCGGCCGGATGCGCGCGAGCGTTTTGATGCGGGAGAGCAGGTTCATGGAGGTGGCCTGGGCCTATACCTCCATGATCTCTGCTTCTTTGCGCTTCACAAGGTCGTCGATCCGTGCAACGTGCTCGTCGGTGAGCTTCTGGACGCGCGCTTCGGCGGTGCGCTCGTCGTCATCACCCACCTCCCGGTTCTTGACGAGCTCCTCGAGGTGCTTGATTGCATCGCGGCGCACGTTGCGCACAGCGACCCGGCCCTCCTCGGCCATCGACTTGACGACCTTCACGAGCTCCTTGCGCCGCTCTTCCGTGAGCTGCGGGATCGGGAGGCGAATCAGCTTGCCGTCGCTCGACGGTGTCAGGCCGAGATCGGACTCCATGATCGTCTTCTCGATCTGCTTGATCGCGCTCGGATCGAACGGCTGGATCGTCAACATGCGCGGCTCGGGCGTGTTGATCGTCGCGAGGTTCTTGAGCGGCGTCGGCGTGCCGTAGTAGTCGATCGTGATGCGGTCGAGCAGCGCGGGAGTCGCGCGGCCGGTGCGCACGGAGTTGAAATGCTCGTGCGTCGCCTCGACCGACTTGTCCATCCGCTGTGTCGCGTCGCCGATGAAGTCTTCGATCACCGTTCGTCTCCTTCAGGGGTTGAGATGAGCGTGCCGATCTTCGCGCCCGCAGCCACTTTCCCGATGTTGCCCGGCGCGAGCTCGAAGACGTGGATTGGAAGCCGATTGTCCATGCAGAGCGAGAGTGCCGTCGTGTCCATCACCTTCAGGCCCCGCTCGATCGTCTCGAGGTGGGTGAGGTGCGGGATCAACTTGGCGTCCGGATTCTCGCGGGGGTCGCCGTCGAGAACGCCCTCGACGCCGTGCTTCGCCATGAGAATCGCCTCGGCGCCGATCTCCAGGGCACGGAGAGCGGCCGCTGTGTCCGTCGTGAAATACGGGTTCCCGGTGCCGGCCGCGAAGATCACGATGCGGCCTTTCTCGAGGTGTCGGACGGCGCGGCGCCTGATGTACGGCTCCGCCACCTCCCGCACGTCGATCGCCGAGAGGACGCGCGTGTCGGCGCCGTTGCGCTCGAGCGCCTCCTGCACAGCGAGGGCGTTGAGCACCGTCGCGAGCATCCCCATGTAGTCGCCAGTCGCACGGTCGATGCCCTGCGCGGCCGCTGACATGCCGCGATAGATGTTGCCGCCCCCGATCACAAGGGCAACTTCGAGCCCGTCGCGCCGCACGTGGACGAGCTCCTTCGCGAGCTCGTCCACGGTGCGCGCGTCCAACCCGAACTCCTGCTGGCCCATCAGGGCCTCGCCGGAGAGCTTCAGCAGAACTCGGCTGAAGGTCAACCGACCGCGTACCAGGCGTAGTCGAGGAGCTCGACCCCGCGCTCCTTGAGGTACTTCGCGACCGTGCCGGTCGACTCGTCCGCCCGGTACCACGTCTGCTCGGTCAAAACGGACTCGCCGTAGAACTTCTTGTTCAGCTGGCCCTCGACGATCTTCTCACGCACGTTCTCGGGCTTGCTGAGCACCTCCTCGGAGTGCGAAAGGATCTCGCGCTCCGCATCGACGAGCTCCCGCGGCACCTCGTCGCGTGTGCCGTAGGTCGGCCGTGCGAAGGTCAGGTGCAGCGCGAGGCTGCGTCCCACTCCCGGATCGCCGCCCTTCGTCTTGACCATCGCACCGACCTTGTTCGCCGGCGGATGCACGTACGACGAGATCGTCTCGCCGTCGGATGCCTCCATGCGCTTCGTGCCGACGACCTGGATGTTCTCCCCGAGCTTCGCTGCGAGCTCGACGCGCTCGGACTCGAGCGACTCGGGGTCCCCGCCGCCGAAGACGGTGGTCAGGGCCTTCTCCGCGTAGGCGAGGAAGTCATCGTTGTTCGACACGGGCTCGGTCTCGCAGCCGATCGCGGCAATCGCGCCGACGTTCTCGCGAACCATTACGCCGACCTTGCCTTCGCTCGTCTCACGATCGGCGCGCTTGGCGGCCGACGCCATGCCCTTCTCGCGGAGCAGCTTGACGGCCTCGTCGAAGTCACCATCCGTCTCGACGAGCGCGCGCTTGCACTCCATCATCCCCGCGCTCGTTGCGTCGCGGAGCTCTTTCACCATTCCAGCGGTGATGTCGGTCATTCGGCCACCTGCGCTTCCTCGGCCGGTGCCTCCACGGCTGCGGGCTCGGCTTCGACTACGGCTTCTGCTTCTGCTTCTGCCGCCGGAGCTTCCTCCGCCGCGGCCTCGGCCTCTTCCTTCTTGGCGCTCCGCGCCTTGAGCTCGTTCTCTGTCACCTTCTGCTTGCCGGCCTCGATGCCGTCGGCAATCGCCTTGACGATCACCGAGCACGAGCGGATCGCGTCATCGTTACCGGGGATGATGTAGTCGGCTTCGTCCGGGTCGCAGTTCGTGTCGACGAGGGCGATCACCGGCATGCCGAGGCGCTTGGCCTCGCGCACGGCCAGCTGTTCCTTGCGGAGGTCGACGATGAAGATCGCGTCCGGCTGGCGGCGCATGTCCGCCACACCGCCGAGGTTCGACTCGAGCTTTTCGAGCTCGGCCTCCATCTGGATCCGCTCCTTGGCCGGGAGCAGGTCGAGCATGCTCTCCTGCTTCAGGCCGCGCAGCTCGTGCAGCCGCTGAATGCGGTCGGAGATCGTCCGCCAGTTCGTGAGCAGGCCGCCGAGCCAGCGGTTGTTCACGTACGGCATCCCAACGCGCTTGGCCTCGTCGCGTACGGAGTCCTGCGCCTGCTTCTTCGTCCCGACGAACAGGACGGAGCCGCCGCGCTCGGCGATCGCCTTTGCAAAGTTGTGGGCCTCGTCCACGAGCTCCTGCGTCTGCTGGAGGTCGATGATGTAGATACCGCCGCGCTCGGTGAAGATGAAACGCTTCATCTTCGGGTTCCAGCGACGGGTCTGGTGGCCGAAATGAACGCCGGCCTCCAGCAATTCCTTCATGGAAACAACGGGCATGGGAGCCCCTTTCTGCGGTTTCGATTGCGTAGCACCGGCGGCGCCAGGGTGGAAGCCGGGTTAGTCCCGGCCACCGTCCACCGTGGGTTTCCCACCGGGTCGGAGGGATGGAAAGCACCGGAATGGTACCGGCCTGCGCCAAATCGGCCTCCGTCGAGCCTACGGCCGTGTCCTTTTTCCGCGATTTCCCGTTCATCCGGCGTGGGAGACGTGCTTGCTGAGCTGCCGGGGGCGCTGTCGGAGCTGGGCTCCGAGCTGCGCGCGAACGGGTGGGAGCTTGCCCTCGAGGTGATCGAGGAGGGCCTGACAGACGACCTGATGCCCTCCCTCGTCCGGCTCGGGCGGATCTCACAACTCGGCGACATGCCGACCTTCATCACGGAGCTCGGGCGCGAGGTCGAGCGGCCGATGCCGGAGCGAATGCGCGTCGGAGGGCCGCTCGCGGCGATCGCGCGCGACCATGCACGTCAGCGCGAGGCGCTCGGTTTCGCGCCCCGGGAGGTCGTAACGGAGTTCCTGCTGCTGCGGCGCGTCCTCTGGCGCTTCGTCGCCGAGCACCTGGTGGGCCTCGAGAGCAGCGACGTGATCGAGATCGAGCGGCGGCTCAACGATACGATCGACCGGATCGTCGTCGAGTGCGTCGTCGCGTACTTCGACCGCGCGACCGGCGAGCTCGCTGATCAGGCGCGCCGCGACCCATTGACCGGTCTGTTGAACCACCAGGCGTTCTCCGGGGTGCTCGCGCTCGAGGTCGACCGTGCCGAGCGCTACGACCACGGGCTGACGATCGTCTTCGTCGACCTCGACCGGTTCAAGGAGATCAACGACACGCTCGGCCACATGGAAGGCGACCGCGTGTTGCACCGGATCGGCGCGCTGGCATCGTCGATGTTGCGCGGCTCGGACGTCGCCGGCCGAATGGGCGGCGACGAGTTCGCCGTGCTGCTGCTCGAGACGGACAAGCACGCGGGCGAACGGTTTCGGCGCCGTCTCGCCCACGGCATCACCGACTTGGTCGAGGCGGAAGAGCTGCCGGTCGGCTTCGGCCTCAGCGCCGGCTGGGCGCACTTCCCTACGGACGCCGCCGACCCGGACGCGCTCCTCCGTCTCGCCGACGCACGCCAGTACGACGCGAAGCGCGCCTAGCCCAGGCGCTCGAGCGCTGCCGCGAGGTCCGGCGGCAACTCGGAGCGCGCTTCGATCCGCTCGCCGCTGAACGGGTGGGGGAACGACAGCTCCGCAGCGTGCAAGAACTGACGCGACAGGTCGAGGCCGGGGACGCCGTAGGTGCGGTCGCCGACGACCGGCAGGTCAATCGCACCGAGGTGCACGCGGATCTGGTGCATGCGACCTGTCTCGAGCTTCACGCGCAGGAGCGCATGCTCGGGCCACAAGCGCTCGACGTCGAAGTGTGTGATCGCATCGCGCGGCGAGTCGGTGTCCAGCGAAACGCGCGTTGCATCGCCGCGGTCGCGGCCGATCGGCGCCTCGATGCGCCCGGTGCGCGAACGCGGCCGACCGCGAACGAGGGCGAGGTAGGTGCGCTCGAGCGCACGCTCGCGCACGAGCTCCTCCAGTCGCGCGTGGGCCACCTCCGAGCGTGCGACCACCATCAGCCCCGACGTTTCGCGGTCGAGCCGGTGCACGATGCCTGGGCGTTCCGGATCGCCGCCGGCGATCTTCCCTGCGAGCGCGTGCACGAGCGTCCCCTGTGCATGACCGTGGCCCGGATGCACGACGAGGCCCGCGGGCTTGTCGACGACGAGCAGATGCTCGTCCTGCCAGGCGATGTCGGGCTCCGGCGGCGGTGGGAGATCCGGGAGCGGCGCGACGGCCTGTACCTCGACCTCTTCCCCACCCGCCAACCGGAAGCTCTTCGGCCGTGCGATGCCGTCGACGAGTGCGCCCGCCTCGACGGCGCGCTCCGCAGCCGACCGTGAGCCGAGGTGCATCGCGAGGAAGCGATCGAGCCGCTCGCCCGCCGCTTCAACAGGAACCTTCATCGCGCCGCGACGTCGAGCGTGCGCTGTGGCGGCCGCGGCTTGCGGTCGGCAGCGACCAGTGCCGCGAGCAGGATTGCGACGCCGACGACGATGAAGCTGTCCGCGAGGTTGAACGCCGGCCACCAGTTCACGTCAATGAAGTCGGTGACGTGATGGAGCCGGATGCGGTCGACGAGGTTCGACACGCTCCCGCCGATCAGAAGACCGAGCGCAGCGGGCAGCACCGGGTGGCGCGAGCCCGAGCGGTAGAAGAACGCGAGCATCCAGACGATCGCAATCGCCGTCACGATCGTCACCACCGCCGTCGCGCTCGAGAAGAGGCCGAAGGCGATGCCGGAGTTCTGCACATGATGAATCGAGAGCGGTCCGATCACGTGCACCGAATCGTCGAGCGGCAACGTGCGCGTCACGACGTGCTTCGTGAGCTGGTCGGCGATCACGGCCGCGATCGCCACCGTCGCGAGGCCGGCCCACTGCCAGGCCCCTGCGCCGAGCGAGCGCTCCGCGACCGAAACCGGCGCGAGCCCGACGGTTTTCGATCCAACTCTCACGTCCGCCAATTTGGCCGACTCCTTCGCGCCCTCGTCTCTCAACTCGACGCCTGTGTGAGTCGCCGCTCGATTTCCGCGGGCCGTATGCCCTCCAGCTCGACCGTCTTGTCCCGCGACGACTGTCCCGCAACGATCTGCACGTCGCGCGTCGGCAACGCGAGCGTGTCCGCGAGCAGACGAATGACCGCATCGTTCGCTTTGCCGTCCTCCGGCGGCGCCGCCACGCGCACCTTCCAACCGGCGCCGTGCCGCCCGACAACGGCCGAGCGCGCAGCGCCCGGAGATACGCGCAGGGTCAGGCGAGCGCTCACCGGATCAGGTTAGCGCTACCCCCAGGCGAAGTCGCGCGCCGTGCTCGGCCCGTCGTCCAGCTCGTCCGGGACGGGCTGAACAGGCGGAAGCTTCGGCGGCTCATCGACCTGTGGCGGCTGGACAGCCTGGAACTCACGGGTGTCCTCCCGCCTCGGCCAGTGCTCGCGCAGCGGATCCGCCGGCGCGGCAACCGGTGAGGCCGGCAGTTCGTTGCGCGTCTCCTCGACCATCCCGAGGGCGGCACGAAGCAGCGTCTCCACGCGTCGTACCTCGGTGAAGAGCCGCTCGCGCTCACCTGCGGCGCCGCGTGTCACGGCGCGTGCCTCCTGGTGTGCTTCGGCGATGATCAGCTCGGCCTCGCGCTTGGCAGCCTCACGAATCTCGGTCGATGCCTTTTCCGCAGCGACGAGGGTCGATGCGAGTAGCGACTCGCGCTGCTTCACTTCGGCGAGCACCTTCTCGACGTCCTCGAGCTTGTCCGTGAGCTCGCCGCGGTCACGCCAGACCTCTTCGAAGCTGTCGGCGATGTCCTCGATGAGCTTCTCGGTCTCGAGCTTCCGGTAGCCGCCGAACGTCGAACGGCCGATCTTCACGTGCCTCAACTCAACGGGTGTGTACCGCATTCCTCTTCCTCCTTAATGCAGGCGCCCGAGGATCGCGAACACGATCCGCTCGAGCAGGATCAATGCCAGGACGGCGACCATCGGCGAGAAGTCGAACGGGCCGGCGGAGAAGGGCAGGATGCGCCGCCAAAACCGGATGTATGGCTCGCACACGTCGTAGAGGAAGCGCTGGACCGGTTTCAGGGAATACGGCAGCTGAACCCAGGACGTGAGGATGTACGCCAGGATCGCCAGGACGTAAACGCCGACGAAGACGTTGACGAACAGCTCGACTTGGGAGATGGCGTCGAAGACCATGGCGCCCCCTTCGCGCCGCTCGCTCCTTTTCCTACGTTCCTGACGTCAGGCCTGGTTGAAGAAGCCGCCGCGCTCTAACAACGCAGCGCGCTGCTCGGCGGAGACTTCGACGTTTCGCGGCGTCAGCAGAAAGACCTTGTCGGCGACGCGCTGCATGCCGCCGTTCAGCGCATACGTCAGGCCGCTCGCGAAATCGATCAGGCGCTTCGACAGCTCCGTGTCCGCGCTCTGAAGGTTGAGGATCACGGGGATCCCCTGCTTGTACTTGTCGGCGATCTGCTGCGCGTCGTTGAAGCTGCGCGGCAGCACGAGGTGCACCTTGACGCTCGAGGGGTTTGGCACCGCCTCGATCTGTGGGCGCATGTCACGGACGCGGCCACGGTCACGCTCGACGCGCGCGGCCGCCCGGATCGCGGGTGCGCGTGTCGTCGGCTGGTCGGCCTCCGACTCCGTCCAGTCGTCGAACTCTTGCTGCCGCCGGCGCGGCGTCAGGCGCCTGACGTTCGGCCGCTCGCTGTAGCTCTGCTCGAGGCTCTCCTCGGCGATGAAGCCGTCCTCGTCTTCCCAGTCGTCGTCCTCCTCGGCGATGCCGAAGTAGACGAGCGTGCGTGACCAGAGATCTCCGAGAGCCATTTGCAGGGAATCTTAATCGCGAAACAGGATCGAACCGACGCGGACGTACGTTGCCCCTTCTTCGGCGGCGACGCGGTAGTCCTGCGTCGTCCCCATCGAGAGCTCCCGCAGGTCGTGCGCGGAGGCCAGTTCGCGCAGCCGTGCGAACCACGCCCGGGACTGTTCCGGCGTCGCAGCGGCGGGTGGCATCGTCGAGAGCCCGCGTACCTCGTAGCCGAGGTAGGCGGGGATCTCCTGAGGCTCAACCCCGCCCTTCGAGGCTTCGCCCGTGAGATTGACCTGCAGGAGCGCAGGCACCTCGAGCCGTCGGGCGGCGGAGTCGGAGTCCAGCGAATGGACGAGCTCACACGTCCGGTTGACGATCTTCACCTTGTTCGACTGCAACTGGCCGATGAAGTGCCAGCGAAATGCGTCGCCGTACTCTGCATGCTTCGCCTCGAGGTCCTGGGCGCGGTTCTCCCCGACGACGGTAATGCCCGCTTCGATGAGCGCCGCCATCTCCGCAAGTGGGACGTACTTGGTCGCCGCGACGATCGTCACGCTGGGGCCGACCTCGTCCTGGATGCGGGCGAGCCGCTCGCGGATCCCCTCAGGTGACGGCACCGATGACTCCTTGGACACCGCGGTCGCGCCCGTCGCGCCGGTGCGAGAAGAACAACTCCGGAAAGTCACGCGTACAGACGTCAACCCGCTCGACGCGCTCCACGCCGGCCATGTGCAGCGCGCGCTCGGCCGCGCTCCACAGGTCGAGCTTCCCGTCCACGGTGAGGTCGTCGTCGAACAGCCCCGACACCTCGGGGCCGACCTCGTAGCAACACGGACCGATCGCCGGGCCGATCACCGCGGCAAACGGGCCATCGCCCAGCGCTTGCACGCCTGCGGCGACGACACCCTCCGAGAGACCGCGCCAACCGGCGTGAAGGACTGCGATCGCCCGAGGGCCCGCGGTGCGCACGATCGCGATCGGCAGGCAGTCGGCCGACATCGCGAGCAGCGGCACGCGGGGCTCGTCCGTCCAAAGGCCGTCGCCCGGTTCGCCGCGCATGCCCGGCCCGGCGCGGTGCACGGTCGGTGAATGGACCTGGCGGTTGAAAGCGAGGTGCTCGTACGGCAGTTCGAGCGCCTCGCAGGCAAGGCGGCGGTTCTCCTCGACCTTTTCCAGGTCGTCGCCGGTGCCGCGCGTCAGGTTCAGCGACGCGTAGACACCGTCGCTGACGCCGCCGACGCGCGTCGTGAACGCGACGACGTATCCCGGTTCGTCCCAGAAGATCATGCTTCGGCCCGCCAGCCGGGCAGCGGCGTTCGGCGCGCGGGCGCTGACCCGGCCGGTCTCATGCCTCACGCGAGCTCACGCGCCCGTTTCAGCAGCTGGTCGCGGGTGTTCGTCGCGGGCTCCTTCACGACCTCGTCGAGTAGCGCACGCAGCGTATGCCCGATGACAGGGCCGGGCTTGTAGCCGATGTCCATCAGATCGTCACCGCTGATCGCGAGGTCGCGTAGCCGGTGTGCGCTCGTCTTCTCACGCTCGACGACTTTCCGAAATTCGCGCAAGCGCTCGAGATCTTTCTCGTTCGCAGGTCCCTTGCCCAGCAGGTCTGCACGCTTGTGGTCGAGCAAATCGAGTGTGAGCCCGACGCCGTAGCGCTGTAGCAATCGGCGCGCCCGCACTTCGTCGGCGCGACCCGGGTCGAGCATGTGCCCGCGAACGATGCGAACAACACGCTGCCGAAGCTCGGTCGGATACCGCAGTCGCTCGAGCGCAGTGGCCGCGAGCTGTGCGCTCACCTGCTCGTGACTGTGCGTCGCGTAGCCGGCCTTCGCGTAGTAGTGCAGGCGGTCGTCGGTTCCCCGCCAGGCGACGTGCGGCTTGCCAAGATCGTGAAACAGCGCCGCCAGGCGGACGCGCAAGGGCGCGTTCGCGTCCGCGGCGGCCTGCACGACCGCGAACGTGTGCTCGTCGACCGTCATGTCGTGGTATCGGCTTTCCTGCTCGAAGCCGATCGCCGCCTCGAACTCCGGCAGCAGCTTCACGAGCACGCCGGTGTCACGCGCGAGCCGAAGGGCTTTCGCCGGATGCTTGCCCATCAGCAGCTTCGACAACTCCCCCATCCCGTCCGCCGCGAGGCCGCCGCCGATGCGCTCACCCGAGACGCGGCTGACGCTCTCGGCCTCCGCGCGCATCTGCTCGAGGGTCTGCTCGTCGGGATCGAGATCGAGCTGAGAGATGAAACGCAGGCCGCGCACCAGTCGAAGCGGATCCTCCGCGAAGCTGTTCGGCGTCACGGTCCGCAAGATGCGCCGCTCGATGTCCCCCCGCCCGTCATGCGGATCGACGACGGTCCCGTCGGCGAGGTTGCGGGCTATCGCGTTGATTGTGAAATCGCGACGGCCGAGATCGTCTTCGACGGACGCGGAAGGGTCGACGACGATCTCGAAGTCGTGACGCCCCGGGCCGGTCGAGACCTCGCGGCGTGGCGGTGCGAGCTCGATGCCTGCACGCACCTTCTTCCGCACCTCCGTGTCGCGCGGATAGAAGCGCACGCCCACGGGCCGTCCCGCGACGATCAGCTCCTCCGTCCGCCCGTGCGGCTCGAGCGCGGCCCGCAAGCCGTCGATGTCGACGCCCGGAACGAGGAAGTCGGCGTCCTTCGACTCGTGGCCGAGCAGCTCGTCGCGCACGGCACCGCCGACGACGTAGGCGCCCAGCCCGAGCGAGCGGACGTAGTCTTCCGTCGCTTTAGACGAGTGCGATCGCCTCGATCTCGACCAGCGCGCCTGCGGGCAGCTTGGCCACCTCGAACGTCGACCGCGCGGGCGGTGTCGAGCCGACGTGCTTCGCGTACACCTCGTTCATCCCGGCGAAGTCGTCGAGGTGCTGGAGGAACACGGTGGTCTTGACGAGCTTGTCCAGCGAACTGCCTGCCTCTTCGAGGATCGCGCGCAGGTTCGCGAAGATCTGCTCTGTCTGTGGGCCGATCTCGCCACCCATCAGCTCCGTGTGGCCGGGCTGCAGCGCGACCTGCCCGGAGATGAAGACCAAGCCGCCGGCCTTGATCGCCTGCGAGTACGGCGCGCCTTGGAACGGTGCGGGTGCAGCCTCGGTGCGAACGACATCCTTGCTCATGAGCCCTCTCTTTCGCGCGGTTCAGAATCACCAGTGACGGGACGGCAGGCCTGGCCGAGTGCCGCGCCCACCGCCTTGAAGATCGCTGCCAGTACGTGCTGCGGATCGGTTCCCTCGACGAGCCGCACGTGGAGATTCAGGCCGGCCGCGACCGCAAGCTCTTGGAGGAACGTCGAGGCGACGTCCGTGGAGAGCCCACCGACCCGCTGGTCCGAGAAATCGACGTT
>JAYUEQ010000048.1:0-2631 GCA_043739205.1 Thermoleophilia bacterium | reverse complement strand
CGCGAGCTCGGGCTCGTCACGCGCGAGGAGTGGGACGAGCTGGAGCTGCGCGTCGCCCAGCTCGAGCATCGCCTGCGCCTGCTCGAAAACGGCGATTAGCAGCCACTGTCTCCTTAGGTTGCTACCCTGACCTCTACGGAATGCGGATAAGCCGCATTCCTGTGAGATCGCGTCTCCTCCACCGGACACACGATCTCGATGTCCGAAGGAGTTGAGACAAGTTGACTGATTTTCGTTCCCTCGGGGTCTCCGAGGCCGTGAGCAATGGCCTCGCGGTGCGCGGCATCGCGGCCCCGTTCCAGATCCAGGCGCTGGTGATCCCCGAAGCGCTCGCCGGCGGCGACATCCTCGCCAAGAGCCCGACGGGCTCCGGCAAGACGCTCGCGTTCGCGATCCCGATCGTCGAGCGGCTGAACACCGACGACCATCCGGCGGCACTCGTCCTCGTACCGACCCGCGAGCTCTGCGCTCAGGTGACGGAGGAGTTCGGGCTGATCGCCGGCGACCGCGTCAAGGTTGCATCCGTCTACGGCGGCGTTCCGTTGAAGGCGCAGGCGCAGGAGGCGAAGAACGCGCACGTGATCGTCGCCACGCCGGGGCGCCTCCAGGATCTCGTCGACCGCGGACTGCTGTCGCTCGACTCGGTCCGGGTGCTCGTCCTCGACGAGGCCGACCGCATGCTCGACATGGGCTTCAAGCCGCAGGTCGACCGCCTCGTGCGCAAGCTGAACGACAACCGCCAGACGATGTTCTTCTCGGCGACGCTCGACGGTGAGGTCGGCGAGTTGGCGCGTAAGTACACCCACTTCCCGGCCCGCTTCGAAGGCGAGCTTCCGGCTGATCGCCGCAGCGGCGATGTCGACCATCGCTTTGTCGCGGTCACACCGGAGAACAAGGTCGCGACACTGATCGATCTGCTGAAGCACGAGGAGACCGGCCTCGCGCTCGTCTTCGTCCGCACGAAGGCCGGCGCCGATCGCCTCGTCGAGAAGCTGCTCCGCCACGACGTGGATGCCGCAGCGATCCACGGCGACAAGGGACAGGCGCAGCGCGAGAAGGCGCTCGAGCGCTTCGACAACGGCAAGGTGAGGACGCTCGTCGCCACCGACGTCGCGGCGCGTGGGCTGGATGTCGACGACATCACCCACGTGATCAACTTCGATCCGCCGGAGGAGCCCGACGTCTACACGCACCGCGTCGGCCGTACCGGTCGTGCAGGCAAGGGCGGGGTCGGCATCACGCTCGTCCTCCCCGACCAGCAGGCCGACGTCTCGCGCGTCGCGCGTCTGCAGGGCCACGTCGAGAAGTTCGAGGAGACCGGCATGCAGGTGGCGAAGCCGCGCGTCGTCTACACGTCGCGGCGCCGCGGCGGACGGTCGAAGTGGTAGAGGGCGAACGCCTCACTGCCAAGCAGGCAGAGGCGCTTCGCGACGAGCTGGCCCACCTCGAGGGCCCGCGCCGCGTCGAAATCGTCGCCGCGATCAAGACGGCGCGCGAGTTCGGTGACCTCTCGGAGAACTTCGAGTACCACGCGGCGAAGAACGAACAGGGTTTGCTCGAAGCGCGGATCCGCACGCTCCGTGCACGGCTCGAAGGCGCCGAGATCGTTCCCGACGCGGGCACTGATCAGGTCGGGGTCGGATCGATCGTCGACATCGAAGGAGACAGCGGCCAGAAGATGACGGTCGAGGTGAGCGCTGTCGGCGGTGCCGGAACCGTGTCGCCGACGTCACCGCTCGGCTCGGCACTGATCGGCAAGAAGCTCGGCGAGACCGTCGAAGTCCAGGCACCCAAAGGCGCCTGGACCGCGACGATCAAGCAGATCAGCTGACGGTGTCCGCAAGCCAGCGCTCGACGCCGGCCGCGACCTGTTCCCAGCCTTCTCCCGCCATCAGCATGTGCGGACTGTCGGGAAACTCGAGGATGTCGGTGCGGGCGGGCGAGCGACGTTGCTTCTTGTAGATCGACCGCGAGACGGATGCCGGCACCGTGTGGTCCTTCCCGCCCGCTGTGAGGAGAAGCGGTGCGCGATCTCGCTTGTAGTCCACCTTGTTCGCGGCGTTCGGGTTGAAGTTTGCGAGCGCTGCTTCGAAGAGCGGCCTGCCGGTATCCGGAACGTAGTAGAGGTCGTACGCCTGACGCGCGGCCTCGGGCGGGAACGTGTTCACGAACCCATAGGTGAACTGCTTGAAGGTGAGGTCGACGACACCGTTGCGTTTGGACGGATGGAGCAGGGCCGGCGACGATGCCTTCAGCTGGGCAGGAGGCAGGTTGAGAATTCCCTTCGGCGGCGCCGGATCCATCGCCACCCCAGCTGCGCCGAGGCCACGGTCGAGCAGGATCATTGTGATCAGCCCGCCGAACGAATGGCCGATGATGATCGGTGGCTCGTCGTAGGCGCGCACGATTGCGTCGTAGTGATCTGCGATCTCGGTAATGCCAAGCCCAGCGACGCTGGCCGAGTGCTTACGAAGTTCTTCGACACCGCCCTGTTTCCGCGGCCACTCGGGGGCGGTCGTCGCATAGCCCGCTTCGCCGAAGTAGCGCTCGAAGTTTTCCCAGCTGCGCGATGCCAGCCAGAGCCCGTGGATGAAGACGATCTGCTTGCTCATGATTTGCCTCTCATTGGAA
>JAYUEQ010000047.1:0-2148 GCA_043739205.1 Thermoleophilia bacterium | reverse complement strand
CCTCGCCGGATCCTTCGAGATCGCGATCACCGTTGTCGACGGAAATACGGCGCGGAGGGAGCTCAGAAGCTGGATCCTGTCGGGATCGACGTCGAGGAGAATCACCGCGGTGTCGTGATAGGTCGCGTACAAATAGGCCTGTTCACTCGTCAGCTTCATCACCTGCGCGTGCGGCTGGCTGGCGACGCTGCGCCCGGAAGCGTCGATGATCACGATCTGCTGGGTCATCGACGCGTGCACGCGTGATGAGCCAACAATCTGCAGTCGCGTGATCCGGCGGGCGATCGACCCGTCGGCGAGCGAGGTGGCCTTCCAGAAGAGGCGGTAGCTGCCGGGCGGGAGTTTGTTGCTCAGCTTGAGCGGCAGGATCGTCGCGCCCGCCTTGACCTTCGTGAAGTGCCAGCGCCGGATGCGACGGAACGGCTTCGCGTCCAGAGTGACGTCAACGCGGGCCCGGCTGCTCAGAAGCACGCGGGCGACCAGAGTCTTCTGGAGGACACGGACACGCGGGGCGAGAGCGATGTTGAACACGAGCGGTGAACGTGCGACGCCGCTCGTTGCGAGCTGCAGGTCGACCGCGGCGCCTTCCGGGAGGACGCGCACGTCGGTGGGGCCGACGACGGTCCCTTGGGCGGACAGAGTCGACGCCTGAACGAGCTTGCCCACGGTGAAGGCGCGCGCCTTGAGCGCAGCGATCGCCGCATCGAGCGACAGCCCGCCGAGTTGCGGAACGACCCGAAGCGCGGGAGCGGTAAGGCTTTCGCTGCCCGAGAACGAGCTTTCGGTCAGTGTGTAGCGATGGTCGGTGCCGGCGCTGATCGGGCCGAGCTTCGCTTCGAACTCGCGCTGCCCGAACCGCTTGAGGAGTTGGCCGTCGACGTAGAGCGAGAAGTTCGCGATCTGCTCGTTCGCCATGCCCGGCGCCCACCGCAACGTCAGTCCATCGTCGGCGACGGTGGCGGCGAAGTCGCGCGGCGGCGCGAGCTGAAGCCCGATCAGCGAGTTGACGAGCGCAAACAGCGAGAGGTGCCGCGTGAGGATGTGGACGGAGCCGTGGTCGCGCCAGTAGCCGTCCTGCCACGAGGCCGGAAGGACGCCCGGGGTGTCGAGCTGCTGGATGGTGCGCCATGCGTTGTTCTCGTAGGTCACCGGATAGCCGGAGCCGCCGGTGGAGTCCGTGAGCACGATCTCGAGCGGCGCGTCGAAGTGGTGCTCCTGAGAGCCCGCGAGCTCCCAGTTCATCCAGACGTTGAGCGGCATCGACGCGAACTGCAGGCCACCGTCGAGGCCGATGGCGGGCGGCGTCGGGTCGACGTGCAGCACGAGGAAGTCCTGCGGGCCCGGCAGCGCCTGCTGCCAGTTGTTCGCGGGAACCGTCACCGTCGCGGAGCCGTCGGCCGCGCCGAGTGTGGTGGAGACGACCGAGCTGACGTTCTTCGTCGTCTCTGCGACGTCGCCGCTGCCGGAGGGGATCGTGACGTTCAGGCGGAACGGCGCGCTCAGACCGCCGGCATCGACGATCCAGCCTGTGAGCGCGTGGTTACCGGGGGCCAGTGAGCCGACGTTGAACGTCGCGGTCGCTCCGGCGATCGACGGCGTAAATGTGGGAACGGCGCCGTCAAGCCTCAGGGAGTTGACTGCGGAGAGGTTCTCGGAGGCGGTCAGGCTCATGCTGCTGACCGAGCTCAGCACCGATCCGTCGCTGGGGCTCGTCGAGACGATCGCGGGTGCGGTGTTGTCGACCCGGACGTTCGAGGTGACGACCGTCGTCGTATTGCCGAACTGGTCGGCGACGACGGCGCGGATGTCGTAGGAGCCGTCAGCGCGCGACGTCGTATCGAACGTCGCGTTGAACGACGGGCCGGTCGACGACGATGCGACCTGAGTCCAGGTGCCGGCGCCGGCCGGCGAGATCGAGTAGGTCGCCTGGGCGGCGTCGGCCGACGTCGTGACGCTGACCGCGGCGGTGCTGCCCGCGAGCACGCTCGGGAGGTTCAGCGTCGCCGGCGGCGGCGTCGAGTCGACGGTCACCGTGCGCACGGGCGTGGTGTAGGTGTTGCCGGCGGCGTCGGTCACGATCCCTCGCACGTCGTAGTCGCCCGAGGTGAGCGGGGTCGAGTCGAGCGTCGCGGTGAACGGCGCGGAGGT
>JAYUEQ010000046.1:0-1637 GCA_043739205.1 Thermoleophilia bacterium | reverse complement strand
GCGGTCGCCGCCGCAAAGGAGCGCTGGCAGCGATGACGACACCACTCGAGATCTCGCTTGCGGGGCGCGACTTCTTGCGCATCTCCGACCTCGTCCCCGCGGAGGCGGAGGCAATTCTCGACCGCGCCGTCGGGCTTCGGTCGAATCCGAAGCAGCCGTTGCTGCCGGGCGCAACACTCGGTCTCTTCTTCGCCAAGCATTCGACGCGGACCCGCGTCTCGTTCACCGCGGGGATGGCGCAGCTCGGCGGCGCCGCCGTTCACCTCGCGCCCGAAGAGCTGCAGCTCTCGCGCGGCGAATCGCTGCCCGACACGGCCCGGGCACTGTCGGGCTACCTCGACGCGCTCGCCGTGCGCGTGCACTCACACGCGGAGCTGGAGGAGTGGGCGCGCTGGGCGTCGATCCCGGTGATCAACGCGCTGACCGCGGAGGAACATCCGTGCCAGGCACTGGCCGACGCGCTCACGATGCGCGACCGCCTCGGCTCGCTCGACGGCGTGCGCGTGGCGTGGGTCGGTGACGGGTCGAACGTCTGCACGTCGCTCGCACGGCTCGGATCGCTGCTCGGGTACGAGGTGATCGCCGCCTGCCCGGAAGGGTACGAGCCGGCCGCCGACGTACACCTCGTGCGCGACCCGCGCGAGGCCGTGAGCGCCGCGGACGTGATCGTCACCGACACGTGGGTCAGCATGGGCCAGGAGGCAGAGCACGACCAGCGGGTGCGCGATCTCGAGGCCTACCGCCTCGACACCGCCTTGCTCGGTCACGCCTCGAAGGACGCCTTCGTGATGCATTGTCTGCCGGCGCATCCGGGCGAGGAGATCACGGCAGAGGTGCTGTACGGGGAGCGCTCGGCGATCTGGGACGAGGCGGAGAACCGCCTCCACGTCCAGAAGGCGCTCCTCACGCTGCTGCTCGGCACCTGAAGCACCGAGCTTCAAAGCACTGGGTATCTAAAGCGCCGAGCGTCCGCGGCCGATAGAAGCATCGTGGAAGCCGCTTCCATCCCCCAGGCGAGCCCTGCCATGCCAATCGGCGAGCTGCTCGTGCGCGCCGGTCACGCGACGCAGGAGCAGATCAACCAGGCGCTCGAGCTGCAGCCGTTGCTGCACAAGCGCCTCGGAGAGATTCTCGTCGAGAAGCGCTGGGCCACCCCGCGCGCGATCGCAGAGGCGCTCGCCGAGCAGTACGGCCTCGAGTTCGTCGACCTCACGCAGGTCGCCGTCGACACAACAGCCATCGGTCTCCTGCAGGAAGGTTTCGCGATCGGGCACCAGGTCGTGCCGGTTCGCTTCCTCGGCGAGGGCCACGTACAGGTCGCGGTCGCCGACCCGACGAACCTGAACACGACCGACGAGCTGCGGCTCGCGCTCGGCGTCAACTGCACGCTCGCGGTTGCCGCGGCCGACGCGATTGCCTCGACGATTCAGCGCAACTACCGCCTAACGGTTTCGGTCACCGACAAGGCGCCCGAGTTCGAGGAAGTCGACGACGCGACAATGGCCGACGGCGCGCTCGACCTCGTGAACGATCTGATCGGCCGCGCGGTGAACGCCGGCGCGTCCGACATCCATCTCAACCCGCAGCCGCGCGACGTGCTGGTGCGCTTCCGCGTCGACGGCGTTCTGCGCGACCAG
>JAYUEQ010000045.1:0-7264 GCA_043739205.1 Thermoleophilia bacterium | reverse complement strand
ACCTTCTCGGTGCCGGCAGCGGTTGCACCTATAGGCGGTGGACGATTCGCTGCGCTTCGGTCATTCGCAGAGGTAGCTCACCCGTCAAAGGAGGCGGCCATGACACTCGCCGCGCATTTGCACCTAGTCCCAGAAACGATCGACGCCAACGACCACGTGCTGGTGCCTGATGGACGCGTCGGTGTGGTGATCGGCTTCTATCGCCGCCAGGACGAATCGGTCGTCGTGCTCTTCCCGTGCGGGAACTCGGATGAGTTCCTCACGACCGCCGTCGAGCGCTCCTTCTAAACGGAGAACGTTCGGGAGTGCGCCTCAGCGCACTCCGGGCAGATCGTGTGCGAGACCGCGTTGCGCAAGTCGATCGCGGCCAACGCAACCTGCGGCGGCTGCAGCCATTCGTCCTCGAGCATGATCCGCTCGCACCAAGCGCACATGCGGATCAGGGCTCCGGCCTCGGAGATGGCCAGAATGTGCGCTGTCACGTCACCGTCAGACACCGAAAGCTCCTCCTGAACCGATCCTACTGCGAGCTAGATGGTCGACTCAAGTGCGAGTTGCCGGATCGCGGCGGCCAGTACGTCACTTACCTCGGCCCGCGCCTCCAGCCACTCGAGCAGGGCGAGAGCCGCCTCGCGGTTGTGCTCATAACCGAGCACGAGCTTCGCGAGGGGCAGTACGCCAGGGCCGAAGCTCCGCTCAGCACCCCGTTCGACCGCGAACGCATCTTGCTTCGTCTCCGTACCGGGTTCGGTCAGATGAAGGTAGGTCAACAGGCGATCGACTGCGTGCACCTGAATCAGGCGCATCGCGCTCAGCCGCTCGCCACGCAGCTCGCGGTGCAGGCCGACGTAGAGGTTCGTCAGCGCCTCGTTCACCTGGTAGTCGGCGGTGTCGTTGAGAGATGGCCCGGGCATCCGACCGGAGGATTCGAGGCCGGACGGGGCGTCGTCGCGCTGCCAGACGATGCGGCCCGGCGGATAGGACGCCGCGCGCAATTCGGCGAGCGTGAAGATCGCGTATTCGGCAAAGAGGCCGTCCGCGAACAACGCTTTGCGGCCGTCGATGCTGTTTCGGAAGCTGAACACGACCGGGTGCAGCTCCTCGAGCCAGTCGATCGAATCCAGGTAGCGGCGCTTGGTGCCTTCGTCGACGATGACGAAGAAATCGAGATCGGAATGATCGTCGAGCCGCCCGACGTCCACGCCGACCGAGCCGAGCCCGAGGAGTGCCAGCGCGTCGCCGCGCGTCGCAAGGACACTGCCGAGGTCGTCCAGCCGCCGGAGCAGGCGCTGCGGGACGTCATGCGCGTTAGCCGCCACGCCGCTGACCTTAGATGGTGAATGCGAAACGCTCGCTCGCGCGGGTGCACTCGTCTCTCTTCTTGCGGTCTCGGCGGTGGTGACCGCGTTCGGCACCCGGCTCGCTACCGAGCGGGCGTAGCGAGCTCGAGGACGTACCGGTCGCCCGGATCCGCGCCGCGGAAGTAGGCGAGCTGCCCCGGGAGGCACGAGACGAACGTCGCGTGCGGAGACCCGCCCTCAGCGATCGCTGCGAGCGCGTCGTCTAGTGGCAGCTCGCGGCCGTCCAGGTCGGGATCTTCCGAAAGGAGATAGCAGCGGTCTCCCGCCCCTTTCTCGCGGAGCGTCGCGCCGAGCGTGCCCATGCCCTCCTCGGGCAACGGTGTGGAGAACCGCGGGTCGAGGTGCGTGAGGTGGGGCAGCTGGCTGCGCGAGGTGTCGCGCCGCTTCGCGGGAGCGAGCGACTCGCGGAACCGCGCTCTCCATTCTCCGACGAGGAAGCGCGCCAAGCCTCTTTCGTGTTCCTCGCGTTCAACCATGGGAAGGAGACTGCCAGGGAACCAGCGTTCTTGCGGGATCAAAAATCCCGAGCTCCGGGGGACGTTCTCCGAGGATCGCGCGCGCGACCAGGTCGCCACAGACGAGACCGAGCACGTTGCCGTGCCCGGAGTAGCCGCCTGCGACCCACACGCCGTCGCGCACCTCGCCGACGAGCGGCACGAGGTCGGGCGTTGCGCCCCAGATCCCCGACCACCGGTCGGTGACTTGTGGCCGGTAGCCGACGAGCTGCTCGACGTGCGCCTCGACCCGGTCCTGGATCAGCACGGTGGTCTCCTCGACGTCGGTCTGCTCGGTGGGAAACGACGCGTCGCGGTTGCCACCGATCACCAGACGGCCGTCGGGCAGCTGATGCCAGTAGTCGTAGCCGCCGCGGGCATAGTGGGGCCGCTCATAGAGGCGTTCGCGGAGCGGTTCGGTCGCGAGCACCTGGCCGCGCGTCGCGCGTACCGGAAGCTCCGGCAGCAGTTGCGGAATGAACCCGTCGCCCGCGACGACGATCGCGTCCGCGTCGAGCTCTTCGATCATCACGCGCTCGCCTTCCCGAATCTCCGCGCCTGCGTTCGCTGCATGAGCGGCGAGTCGGCGCACCCACCGCGCCGGCTGCAATGCGCCGTCTCGTGGATGCAGGATCGCGCCAAGGTAGAGCCTGTCGAGGGGCGTCTCGAGCTCGTCGACCCACTCGACTGCGAAGCCGTGGTCGCGCAGCGCATCGTGTTCACGCCGCAACGCGTCGCGCTCGCTCTCGTCGAATGCAAGGCGCAGGCTCCCGACGCGGCGAAAGGCATCGCCGGCGAGCTCTTCCATACGGTCGAGTGCGCGCTCGGTCAGCTCCATCACGAGCCGCGCGCGCTCTTTGCCGAGAGCCTGCCGAGCCTCGTCGTACGCGGCCGCCGCGCCCCGTAACGCAAAGCCGCCGTTGCGGCCGCTCGCGCCGCCTGCGATCTCCCGCGCCTCATACAGGCGAACGCGCACGCCGCGCTCCGCGAGCGTCAGCGCGCACGAGCAGCCTGTGACGCCCCCACCGATCACGGCGACCTCGGCCCGCCCCGCAAAGGTGGACCGCGGCACCGCCTCATGGGGCTCTTTGAGCCAGAGTGACGTTCCGTTCACAGTCCGATCCTACGGTCCGCGCGTGGTTCTACGCCCTGCCCCGATAGACACCGTCCACCTCCTCGATGACGCCGAGCAGCTCGAGCTCGGCGAGCGCGGCCGCGACCACGCGCGCACTCTGCCCGGTCGCCTGGGCCACTTCGTCCGCCGTCACCGCCGCATCGGCGACGACAGTGCGCACGAGCTCCAGCCGTGGTTCGAGCGCCGGCGGCGTACGAGCCGGGAGCGGGTCGACGCCGAGCACCCGAAGTACGTCGCCGGCGCACGTCACCGGCACCGCGCCGAGTCGCAGCAGGTGATTCGTTCCACGCGAAAGCTGCGAGGTGATCTCGCCCGGAACAGCGAGCACCTCTCGTCCCTCGTCGAGCGCGAGATCCGCCGTGATCAGCGCGCCACTCCGCTCGCGCGCCTCCACGACAACGGTTGCGAGAGTAAGCCCTGCAACGATTCGGTTGCGCGCCGGAAATCGCCACGGAGCCGGCTCGACCCCCGGTGGGTACTCCGAAACGATCAGACCGTCGCGAGCGATTTCTGCCGCCAGCGAAGCGTGCGTGCGGGGGTAGTCACGGTCGATGCCACAGCCGAGCACCGCGACCGTCGTTCCCGCCTGTAGCGCGCCGCGGTGCGCTGCGCTGTCGATGCCGCGGGCAAGTCCGGAGACGACGAGCACACCGGCCTCGGCCAGGTCGCGCGCGAGGGACGCAGCGACGGATGCGCCGTAATGCGAGCACGCACGAGCACCGACGATCGCCACCGAAGCGCGCTCGAGTAACGAGACGGGTGTGGAGCCGCGAACGAAGAGCCCAGGCGGTGGGTCGTGGATCGATCGCAACCGTTCGGGGAACCCGAGATCGCTCCGCGCGAACCAGCGATAGCCGCGCGCGGATAGATCCCGGAGGAACTCCCGCTCGTCGAACGCCGCGCGGAACGACGAGAACCGTGCTGAGCGTGGAGCGTCGAGCAGATGCGCGTCGGTGTGTGCCGCGAACACCGCGGTCGTGAGTTCGCTCATTCCGTCAACTCACGCGGGGGCCGGTAGGAGAGCGCTTCGCCGATGTGCTCCGGCTCAACCGAGTCGGCTCCCGCGAGCGCCGCGATCGTGGCAGCAACGCGTGCGACGCGTGCCCGGCCGCGCCCGGAGAGCGGCAGTCGGTCGACCGCCCGCGTCAGCAGCGTGTCTGCCGCCTCGGTCCGCACCGGTAGACCCTCTCTGAGCCGTCGCCTCGCGCCAAGCACGCGTTCCCGCACCGGTGCCGACGCTTCACCGGCGGCGCCTGCCAGCTCGAGCGCGCGCGGGCGCGGCACCGTGAGCAAGAGGTCGAAGCGATCGAGCAGCGCCCGCGACAGCTTCTCGCGATACCGCTGCACGCGGTCCGGCGGGCACGAGCAGTGGGCAGCGCCGTCGCCGCGCGCGCCACAGGGGCAGAGGTTCATCGCACCGACGAGCTGGAAGCGCGACGGGAACACCGCACGGCCCCCGATGCGCGCAACGTGGATGTAGCCGTCTTCGAGCGGCTGTCGGAGGGCTTCGAGTGCCGCGCGTTGGAACTCGGGCAACTCGTCGAGAAACAGGACACCATGGTGAGCGAGGCTCGCTTCGCCCGGTTTGATCCCGCCGTGACCGCCCCCGATCAAGCCCGCGACCGATGCCGAATGGTGCGGCGCGCGGAACGGCGGGACCCGGACGAGCCCGCCACCCGGCGCAAGCACCCCGCTCACCGAGTGGATTCGGGTCACCTCGAGTGACGCCTCGTCCCCGAGCAGCGGCAGGATCCCGGGCAGGCGCCGCGCAAGCATCGTCTTCCCCGTGCCCGGCGGCCCGGCAAGCAACAGATTGTGGCCGCCTGCGGCCGCGATCTCGAGCGCGCGCCGCGCCCGCTCCTGCCCGCGCACGTCTGCAAGATCGGGTACCCCTGCCAGCGACTCGAAATCGTCGGCGGGAGGCGGCACCGCGGGCGGGTCGCGCTCACCGCGCAGGTACGCGACAGCCTCGGCGAGATGATGGACGCCGATCGGCTCGATTCCGGCGAGCGCCACCTCGGGGCCGGACTCGGCTGCGCACAACAGCTTGGTCAGCCCGGCGCGGCGCGCGCCCTCTGCTGCGACGAGCGCGCCCGGCACGGGCCGGAGACGGCCGTCGAGTGCAAGCTCCCCGAAGGCTGCGTGTCCTTCGAGAGCCTGCGCAGGCACCTGGTAGGACGCGGCGAGCAGGGCGAGGGCAATCGGGAGGTCGAATCCCGAGCCTTCCTTGCGCAGGGCAGCGGGCGCCAGGTTGATCGTGATCCGCTGGCTGTTCGGCCAGTGCAGCTCCGCGGAGGCGATCCCGGACCGCACCCGCTCCTTCGCCTCCTGACATGCCTTGTCGGCGAGACCCACGATTGCGAACGACGTCAGTCCACTCTGGATGTGCGCCTCGACCTCGACCCGGCGAGGGTCGATGCCGACCAGAGCGTGAGTGACGGTGCGCGCGAGCACGTTGCCACGCTAGGCGACGAAACGTTACGTGTCTGTGCCAGCTCTGTAGAGACTTACGCGCGTCGCGCGACGAGCACGGTCTCGAAGTACTCGCCTGCGCGCCGGCCCGTCCGGCGGTTCACGTGCCGCTGATAGCTCTGCTCGAGCACGAGCCCCGAACGCTCGAGAATCTCGGGATACAGGGCGCGGCGATCGTTCACGACGATCACGAACCGGCCCCGCGTCTTCAGCACGTCGGCGCACGAGCCGAACACGCGGACGATGCCGTCGACATACGACTCGATCGCCGCCTTCGACGTTCCCTGCTCCGCCGCGCCGATCTCGCGCTCGCGCAGGTCGTCGAGCCCGAGCAACTCGTACGCATAGCGATGCTGCTCGTGGTAGTCGATCAGCCCCGGATACGGCGGTGAGGTGACGACGGCATCAAACGGCCCCGGAAGCTCGAGCTCGCCCGCGTCGCCGTGCAACACCTCGACACTGCGCTTCGTCCGCACGCGCGCGAACTCCTTGAGCCGCGTCAGTGTGTCGAGCGTGTAGCGGCGCACGAAGTGGTCGGCCTTCTCGATCGGCTTGCACTCGCGCTTGTGCTTGAAACAGTGGTAGGGCCCCGCCTGCGGAACCTTGGGAAAGTCGAGGTCGAAGTGCGTCGTCAACCGCGCAGACCGAGCGGCGCGCGCGAGCACGATCCGCAACACGTCGGCGTGCTCGTAGTCGCCGATCAGCGAGCGGAAGCGCAAGAGATCTTCCCGTGCTTGCGGCGCAAACCACGTGCGGACATACGCGCTCTTGTCGCTCGCCTTGCCCTCCCCACGCTGGAAGCGCGCGAGTGCGTCGCGCAACTCGTGCTCCAGAACGAACGGCTTGTGCTCGTTCGTCTTCACCTGCATCAACAGGCAATTGAACGCGGCGATGTCGACGCCGACGGAGTGCAGCCCGCTCTCGAGCGCCTGGACGAGCGTCGTCCCCGACCCCGCGAACGGATCCAGCACGCGCCCGCGCGCCGGCACGTGACGACGGAAGAGCTCCTCGACGAGTTGCGGGATGTACTTGCCGAGATACGGGTGGAGGCGATGGACGTGCTTCGTCCGCTCGCGCTCGGGCAGCTGCTGCTCCGACCAGGAGAGGTCTGAATCGAGCCCTGCGTAGATCTGCTGCTGCGTGGCGGCCACGGGAGCCACTTCGACGCGGCAGCCTCGCCTCCTAGAGGCTTGATCTGGAACCGGCGTGCCCGTGGGGATGCTCCAGACCAAGCAGGTCGCCCGGGTCGGGCGCAGGGCATAGCGGGGCCTACGTTCAAGCCCGACCCGGGCGAGATGCGCCGCGTCTGGTTCACCAGCCGGGGGTGCGGCAGTTTCAGATCAAGCCTCTAAAACGCGTGCGGCAGGTGCTCGATCTTCCCGGCCCGCTCCGCGATCACGTCGAAGCGCACGTCAAGCTCCGCCAGGGCGGGGTGCAGGCGCAGCCAGAGCTCCGCGGCACGCTGGATCCGGGCGATCTTGACCGGCGTGACCATCTCGAGCGGGTCGCCGAAGCGGTCGCCGCTCTTCGACTTGACCTCGACGAACGCGAGCACTCGGCCGCGGCGAACGACGAGATCGAGCTCCGCGCCGCCGAGCCACCGGTTGTGATCGAGCACCCGCCACAGGCGCCGGCGGTACCAGCGCGCGGCGCGCACCTCCGCGGAATTCCTAGGAGGCGGCTGCGAATTCTTCGTCGGTGAGGTACGCACGCGCGCGCCACGAGCGGCGGTGGATCTCGCAGGGCCCTCGTTCACGAACCTCGCGCGTGTGGGTCTGCGTGATGTACCCGACGTGCGAGGC
>JAYUEQ010000044.1:0-1845 GCA_043739205.1 Thermoleophilia bacterium | reverse complement strand
ACGTCGTTGGTCGCGGTCGCGACCTCGCGCACCAGCTGGGCGCCCTGGTTCTCGAAGACGTCCTCGACTTCGATCTCGCGGGCGATCGTGACGCCGTCGTTCGTGATCGTCGGCGCGCCGAACTTCTTGTCGAGCACGACGTACCGGCCCTTCGGGCCGAGCGTCACCTTGACGGCGTCGGCCAGCGTGTCGACTCCCTTCTGCAGGGAGCGGCGCGCCTCCTCGCCGAACTTCAACTCTTTATGAGCCATGTTTTCTCTCTCCTCTTGCCTAGACCGCAGCGCGGTCGCCGACGACCTTGGCGAGCACGTCGGATTCACGCAGGATCAGAACTTCGTCGACGCCGAGCTTGATCTCGGTGCCGCCGTACTTGCTGAAGATGACCTCGTCGCCCTCTTCGACGTCCATGGCGATGTGCTCGCCATCTTCGTCACGGGGACCCGGGCCCACAGCCAGGACTTTGCCGCGCTGCGGCTTTTCCTTGGCCGTGTCCGGCAGGACGATGCCGCTGACCGTCGTCTCCTCTTCCTCGAGGACAGAAACGATCAAGCGATCGCCGAGCGGTTGTAGATTCATCGGTAAACCTCCACCTTGTGACAGGCTTGTGCTTGAGATTGGCACTCTACTGATTGGAGTGCCAGAGCCGCAAGTGTAGCGGGATGATCTAAGTCGGCCCGTATAAGATCGTCCACGGATGCGGCGTGAATTCTCGGCTGGCGGGGTGCTCGTGCGGCGGCTCGGAGGGCGCTGGATGGTCGCCGCGATCCGCCCGGCGGGCAAGCGGCCGGGGCTCTGGGCGTTGCCGAAGGGACGCATCGACGAGGGCGAGCGGGCCGAGGCGACGGCCCTCCGCGAAGTCGCCGAGGAGACGGGCGCCCACGGCCGCTCGCTCGGGAAGCTCGGGGACGTCAAGTACACGTTCACGTGGCCACCCAAGCCCGCTGAGGGCGAGCGGATCTTCAAGATCGTCTCGTTCTTCCTTGTCCGCTACGCCGGTGGGCGCCTCGGCGAGGTGCCCGCAGAGTTCCGGCACGAGGTCGCGGAGGTGAGGTGGCTCCCGCTCGAGGAGGCGCCGCGCCTCCTCGCCTACGGCGGCGAGCAGGAGATGGCTCGCAAGGCATTGGAGCGCCTACAAGCTGACGTATGATCGTCGCCCGGTGCCGTCCTACGCCCTGAACTTCTATTCGCCGATCGTCGAGGCCCAGCTCAAGTCGAACCGCAAGACGGCCACGATCCGCCTCGGCGACAAATCGCGCAAGTACCAGAAGGGGATGATCGTCTCCGTGCTCGCGGGCGCCCGCTTCAGCGCGCGCCAGCACATCTTCGACGCGGTGATCGACAAGGTCGAGGTGAAGACGATCGCCGAGCTCTCTCCGAACGAGATCGAGCACGACAACCCGGAGATCCGCCACACCGAAGAGCTCTGCCGCTTTCTCGGCCAGCTCTATAACCGGGACGTCACCGAGGAGGACACGATCACGCTGATCCGCTTCTCGGCGATCAAGCCTTCGTACGGTTTCTAAGGGCAGGTCGAGCCGGCCGGGATCCGACCGTCGGACTCGAAGACGACGCGGCGGCCCGGTGGGTGACCGGCCACGATCGCGCGGCCACGGTCCCAGAGGTCATGGCCGTGCCTGCTCTTCGTCACCCAGGCCGGAACGCCCCGGCCGAGCTTCTGGGCCAACGCGGCGAGCGTGCTCGCGTTCGCCGAATCGTCGCAGGTCGCACCGCGGAACTCGACCTGCTCGTCGGTCGAGGTACTCCAGACCACCACTACACGCGTGCCGCCTCGGACGAGCTGAGCGAGGCCCGGCACGCTGACGTTGCGTGCCTGCAGAGCCGCGG
>JAYUEQ010000043.1:0-8486 GCA_043739205.1 Thermoleophilia bacterium | reverse complement strand
CGAGATCGCTACGGTCGCCGACTTCTTCTCCTTCGGTACGAATGACCTCACCCAAACCACGCTTGCGTTCTCACGCGACGACGCCGAAGGGAAATTCCTGACCCGCTATCTCGAGGACGGCGTGCTCGAGCGCAATCCGTTCGAGGTGATCGACTTCGACGGCGTCGGCGACCTGATGCGCATCGCCGTCGAGCGAGGCCGCGGCGTGAAGCCGGAGCTCAAGCTCGGCATCTGCGGCGAGCACGGCGGCGAACCACGCAGTGTCGCCTTCTGCCACGACCTCGGCCTCGACTACGTCAGCTGCTCACCGTTCCGCGTGCCGCTGGCCCGCCTCGCAGCAGCGCAAGCCGCGTTGAAGGAATCGGGCGCCGGCTCGTACGTCGCCGCGGGCGGGTGAGTCCCTAGCCTGAACCTGAGTCGGTGTCAGCCGAACCAGATTCAAGTCGTCACTGGTAGTTGCGAACCTTCGCGTAGGTGACGACCAACGACACCGCCACGAGCGCGAGCACCGACGCGACGCTGTAGAGCGCTGACCGGCGGAACTGCAGCAACGCGACCATCAGCGCCATGCCGCCGATCAGCCCGCCGACATGGCCGCCGACCGAGATCGAGCCGGAGAACGCAAAGGTGATCACGAGGTTGAGGACGATCAATCCGGCAACCTGGCCGCCGGTCGAGATGTGGCGGCGGCGCTCCAGGATGAAAAGGCCGCCGAGGATTCCGAAGATCGCGCCCGACGCACCCACCGTCGGCTGGAGCGGGCTCCACACGAGCGCACCTGCGGAGCCGGCAAGGCCGGAGGCGAGATAGAGGAGCAAGAAGCGCCAGCGCCCGATCACCTGCTCCATGATCGTCCCGACGAAGTAGAGCGAGTACATGTTCACCGCGAGGTGGAAGAAGCTCGCATGGAGGAACATCGAGCTGAAAAGGCGCCACCACTCGCCGTGTGCGACGCCGAGCGGCTGACCGCTCGCGTTCACATACCCGCTCGCGAACAACGACCCGTTCTCGAAGATCGAGTTGTTCGTGAACGAGGCACTGCTGCCGCTCGCCAACTCGACGAGCGCGACAGCAACGCAAACGCCCATCAGGCCGAGCGTGACCACGTTGGTGCGCCGACCGCCGACGCCCGACACGGCGCGCTCGGCCGCACGTGTCACCTTCTGGATTCCCTGTGCTTTACCGGAGTGCTCCGGGCACCGGATCCCGACCGGCGCCGGGGTCATGCACTCGTAACAGATCGGGCGATCGCATTCCGAGCACGAGAGGCCGGTCTCGCGGTCCGGGTGGCGGTAGCAGTAGCGGGGAGCGTCCATCGGGCTAGCGTATCGGCGTGCACATCGATGTCGGGAAAGCAGCAGAGATACGGAGGGGAACATGACGGATGCAACGCAGCTGTTCGGCGAGGAGCACGTCCGGGTCTACCGCGAGAACAACGGAGAGCCCGGGCACATCTGGAAGGAGGGCTCGACGATCCTTCTGCTGACGACGACCGGCCGGAAGACCGGCGAGCCACGGACGACGCCGCTGATCTACGCGCAGGACGGCGATCGGTATGTGATCGTCGCGTCGAAGGGCGGCGCGCCGGAGCACCCGGGTTGGTACGAGAACCTCGCGAAGACGCCGGAGGTCGAGGTTCAGGTGCTGGACGATGTGTTCCCGGCGCATGCGCGCGTCGCGGTGGGCGAGGAGCGCGAGCAGCTCTGGAAGAAGGCGAACGAGGTCTGGTCGCACTACGACGAGTACCAGACGAAGACCGACCGGCAGATCCCGGTCGTCGTCCTAGAGCGTTCGGCCTAGAACCGTTCCGGCGTAGACCGCTGCGATGCCGATGACGACGCTGCCGATCGTGTACGCGAGCGCGACGGCAGCGTCGTGGGCGTCGATCAGGGTGAGCGCTTCCTGCGCGAACGTCGAGAACGTCGTATAGCCCCCGATTACACCGACGACCATCCCGATCCGGATCCACGCCGGGAGGTGGTGGCGGTCGACGAGGCTCGCGCTGATCAGGCCGATCAGGAAGCAGCCGGTGACGTTGATCGTGAACGTCGCCCACGGGAAGACCGAAAAGCTCCGCTGCTCGATCAAGCGGTCGAGTGAGTAGCGGGCAGAGGCTCCAAGCGCTCCGCCGAGCGCGACACCGACGATCACGGGCATGCGCGACTCCTTTCGTCGTAGGAGCCATCAGCCCTGGTGGCGGTCGAAGGCGAGCCCCATCGCCTGTGTTCGAAGCCTAGGCTTTCGGCATGAGCCTCGCGGTCGAGATCATCGCCGCCGTCGTGACGTTCCTGACCGTCGCGTTCGTCCTCGGCCTGTTCGTCTGGGCCGCCAAGAAGGACGGGGAAGAGGACGACGCCGTCCAGAAACGGCTCGGGATCAAGCGCAAAACCTGGCTCGGCCGCTAGGTCCCGTTTCGGCTTGGTAACTATCCCCTCAGAGGGGGTAGGCTGCAATGAGTGACAGGCCGGATCGGGAGCTAGGCCCCCCGTGGCGCGAAGGACTCGACGATGCCGACACAGTGGGCGTGGATCTCTCGAAGCTCTCCAAGACCGACTACCGAACCTTCGCCGCCGTAGACGATCTTCGATCGGACGCCGATGTTGAAGAAAATCGCTTCGGTCCCGGAGAAGGCTCGTATTCGCGCGAGGGCGCTATGTGGCTTGAGCGGAGCCCCTTCGTTGATCTGCATCTCACCCTCGTCCGGTTCAGTCCCGCCGATCTGGGATGCCCAGGTGACGAGGTGCATGTGTTCTCCGACGACCGCGAGCGATGGAAGACAAAGTTGGTGCTTGTCGGTGTTGTCTAGGAGGGCTAGGTCGATGAGCATTCTTGATGCTGGGGCGGTCGGGTCGTGGAACGGCTGCAACTTCCAAACGCCATCGTCGTCCGCGGTGCGCATGCCCTTCACACGGGCGCGGTACGTCGCGAGCTTCTTCTGGTTGCCACGCGGGTCGTCGTCCCAAATTGGAAACGAGATGGCTCGCATGTCTGGCGGCGGGGTTCCGCGTTCAACGAGGCGGCAGGCGAGATGATCGAGCGCAGACCGCATGTTGTGAACCGCGTCCCCTACGACAAGGCCCCACGCCCGAGGCGGCTTCCAAAGCTCTTGCTCGCCCAGATATGTGACGCGCCATCGGTGTCCGTCCGGGAACAGTTCCCACTGGTCATACGTCACCAATTCCGTGGGCTTTTTGGGATCCGGGTACTGGGCTTCCAGCGCCTCCATGTGTTCCTTCGCGCGGTCAAGCTTCTCGCGGCATCCATCCAGATCGTCGGCCATGGGAGTAACCTCAACACGAATGGAGAAGCCCGTGCAACCGGAGCAGCCGGCCTCTACTCAGAAGACGCCAAAGGGCTACGAAATGCCTGTCCCGACGAGGGATCAGGTGTTTTCGTTCTTCAAGAAGGTCGCCAGACCCAAGAAGAGCTAGCGGGGTACTGCACCCCCGGCAGGACTCGAACCTGCGACCTTCGCCTTCGACAGCGCTGCTCTATCCGACTGAGCTACGGGGGCCGCTCCATTAATGGACCCCGTGCCGGACGGTGTACGGAAGGACACGACCTGTCGGTGTCGTATAGTGGCGCTGCCTTCGACAGCAACGATTCGCCTGAGTCACCGAGCGGCTCCCTCCGGGGGCCGCTCTTTTTGTCGCTAGCGAACTCGACTCGCGGAAGCGGCGATCAGGTCGAGGAACATCGCCCGTCCGTTGTCGCGGCGGTTGTAGCGCCAGGTGTACTCGTTCAGGTAGCCCTGGAGCCACTTCACGGATACGGAGTGGTAGACGCCACGGACGCCGTTCTTGAACAGCGAGAAGAAGCCTTCGATGGTCTGCGTGTGGACGTGGCCGTCCGCGTAGATGCGGCCGGAGTGGTTGATCCGGTGATGGGTGTACTCGCGCTCAACGCCGCTGTATCCGGCGTAGTCGTCGGTGTAGACCGTCGAGCCGGGCTCAACCCGATCACGCAGCGTCGAGCGGAGCGTGTAGCCGTATCTGCTCGGCACTTGCATGGCGACGACGCGACCGCCGCGCTCAACGATTGCGAAGACGGTGGCGCGGGGCTTCGCGTACGGGCCGATCCGGACTCCGGCCTTCGCTGCCTTCGCCTTGTCGGACTGACGCATCTTCCCGCCGTGCCAAGTCTCGTCGGCCTCGACGGAGCCGGAAAGCGGCCCGTGGTCGTCGTCGGCCATGACCTCGTTGCGGATCAGGTTGAACATTCTCCAGGCGGTCTTGTACGTCACGCCAAGCTCGCGCTCCAGCTGCTTGGCCGAGACCCCGCATCGAGTGCTAGCCATGACGTACATCGCGTAGAACCAAAGATGAAGGGACGTTGCCGACTTGTGGAAGATCGTCCCGGCCGTGGGATGGATGTGGTGGCCGCATGTGTCGCAGTCGTAACAGGGCCGATCCGCCACGCGGTGGAACTTGCGCTCACGGTCGCACTTCGGGCAATGCGTATGCGCCCCGTCAGGGGCGAACCGCTCGCGCCAGAGGTAGTCCAGGCAGGCGCGGTCGTCAGCGAACTCGCGCATGAACTCCATCATCGCGTACGTCGATTCAGAGGCCGTGCCGCGCTTCGGGTTGTTGCGATCCACCTTGGACATGAAGGGATGGTCTCATAATATGTACCCCCTGTCAAGGGATAGTTGCCTTCGGCTTGACAGGAGAACGTGTGTTCGTGTAGAACATACGTTCCCGTGATCGCCGCAATCGTCATTCCCGCTTTCGATCTACGGGCCGCGCTGCGCCTTCAGCCACGCCTGCAGGCAAAGGCGGCGGCCCTGGCGCCGCTGCCCGGGACGGAGCCGCTGATCGGCTCGGTGACCGGTCTCGCGGAGGCGAAGGGCGTGCGGCCGGGGATGCGGCTCGGAGAGGCCCTCGCGACCTGTCCCGAGCTCGAGCTCGTGGAGCAGGACCCGGCCACGGCGGAGCAGGCCTGGGAGGAGATCCTACGGCGGCTCGAGGATGCAGGGTTCGGGGTCGAGCCGGCAGAGCCGGGGACGGTGTACTTCGAGACGAAGGGCGTCGAGCGGCTCTACGGTGGCCTTGAGCCGGCGCTCAAGCGGGCGCTCGCTGCGGTCGGCTCAGTCTGGGATGCGCGTGCGGGCGCGGCCGAGCGGCGGTTTGCGGCGCTCGCGGCGGCGAACGTCGCCCGGGCGGGGCAGGCGCTGATCGTCTCCGACGACCGCGCACGCTCCTTCCTCGCACCGCTGCCGCTGACGCTTCTGCCGCTCGAGCGGAGCCGCTACGCCGAGCTCGAGGAGCTCGGAGTGCGAACGATTGGACAGCTTGCCGGGCTACCGGGCAGTGCCGTATCCGAACGGTTGGGGCCGGACGGACGGCGCGCCTGGAGCCTGGCGAGAGGGGAGCAGGACGGGAGGGTGCAGCCGAGACGGACGGCTGTCGCTCTCCACGAGACGCTCGAGTTCCCGGAAGCAGTCGGCAACGAGCTGACGCTCCGGCGAGGGCTCGGGGTGTTGCTCGATCGCCTGCTCGCACGGCCGGAACGCGCGGGGCGGCCGCCGAGGAAAGTCGCGGTGTGGGCGCGACTCGTCGGCGGCGCCTCGTGGCGCCGGACGGTGACGCTGCGCGAGGCGACGGCCGACCCGGTGCGGCTGCGTGCCGCGCTCGGTTCGAAGCTGCTCGAGCTGCCGGCGCCCGCACTCAAGCTGCGGCTCGAGTTCACGGACCTCGCAGAGCACACCGGTGAGCAACTCGAGCTCGTCGCGGCGGCGGGAGACGTCGTGAGTGGGGTAAAGAAAACAGCACAGTTGCGGGAAGGCTTGCGCCAGGTGAAGGCTGCCGTCGGCGCAGGTGGGGTCTCAACAGTTGTGGAGGTTGCTCCGTGGTCACGCATCCCGGAAGCGCGCGCACTGCTCGTACCGCGCGACGACTGAATAGTCCTCGCCCGGCGCTCGTCGAGGCGCACGCCGATGGCACGCCGCGCCGCATCAACCGGCAGAGCGTCGGCACTGTCCGCGAGGAGTGGCGCGTCGTCGACCGCTGGTGGACGGAGGAGCCGGTGCACCGCCGGTACTTCGACGTCGTGCTCGAAACAGGAGAGAACGCCGTCGTCTACCGCGACCAAGACGCGGGCTCGTGGTTCATGCAGCGTGCTTGAAGTGCACCGTGTTTGAAGTACGCCGTGCTTGAAGTGCACCGTGCTTGAGCCGCACACTTTCGTTGCAGGCGGCATTGCCGGTCGGGGCGCCACCGGGGTCAGACCCCGATCATGGCCTGCGGGGACAAAGCCTCCGCATGAATACACGGGTCGTTGCGCGTGCCTGCTGAACCGGACCTGGCAGTTCGAGGTACCACCGGGGTCAGACCCGGGTGATGTCCGGTTTGGCCGATGAGCTTCGCCTCTAGGGATGTATTTCCCGCGCGGGGTGGCGTAGGCGAAGACGGAGGACGATTTCCGCTCGGTGGCGGACGCGAACTGGTGCCGGGCTCAACCGGGCCCGGCACCAGGCCAATCTCCACGAGCGCCGCCCCGTACGTCGAACTGCATGCGCACTCGGCGTACTCGTTCCTCGACGGCGCATCGCTGCCGGAGGAGCTCGCAGCGCGTGCTGCAGAGCTCGGGTATGACGCGTTTGCGCTCACTGACCACGACGGCGTCTACGGCTCGCTCGAGTTCGCACACGCGGCGAAGAGCTTCGGGGTCCGCCCGATCACCGGCGCGGAGGTGAGCCTGGCGGGCGGCTCACACGTGACGTTGCTCTGCGAGACGCAACGCGGTTACGCGAACCTCTGCCGCATCCTCACCGACGCGCATGCACGCACGCGTCTCCCTGGGAAGGAACGTGAGCTGCTGCCGGCCGAGACGACGATCGACGTGCTCGAGCAGTACGCGGAAGGACTCGTCGCGCTCTCTGGTTGCGCGCGGCACGGGCTCGGCTCCGCCGATCCGAAAGCGGCCCCGCGACTTGCGCGCGCGTTCGACCGAGCGTTCTACATCGAGTTGCAGCGTCCCTACGAACGCGGCGACGCACGCCGCAACGCCCAACTCGAAGAGCTCGCGCGCTCGCTCCGCGTCCCGACTGTCGCCACCGGCGATGTGCACGCACATGACATCCGCCGTGCACACCTGCAGGACGCGCTCGTGTCGATCAAGCACCGCACCTCACTCGACGGCAGCGAACGCGAACGACGCGGCAATCACGAGAGCGTGCTGCTCGCGCCGGAGGAGATGCTGGAACGCCTCCCACGCGACGCGGCGGCGCGCACACGTGAGATCGCCGACCGGTGCCAGTTCGACCTCACACAGGAGCTCGGCTATCGCTATCCGGACTTCTCCGACCGCGCCGACCCGGCCGACGTGCAGCTACGGCAGATCTGCGACGTCGCATTCGCGGATCGGTATGCGAATGCGAACGGGCACAAGAAGCGCGCGCGGCAGCGGCTCGAGGACGAGCTCGCGCTGATCACGCGGATCGGGCTCTCCGGATTCTTTCTGCTGCACTGGGAGGTGCTCGAGCTCGCGCGCGAGTGTGCGCTCGAGGTGCGCGGGCTGGGCAGCCCGCGCCACGCGTTGCCGCCTGGGCGCGGTCGCGGGTCGAGCGTCGGCTCGATCGTCTGCTACCTGACCGGGCTGTCGCACGTGGACCCGGTCGAAGCCGGTCTCTCGCTCGGTCGCTTTATCAACGACGAGATGGCCTCCGTGCCAGACATCGACCTCGACTTCCCGCGCGACATCCGCGAGAAGCTGATCGTTCGGGTCACCGAGCGCTACGGGCGCGAGCACGCAGCGCTCGTCGCGAGCTTCTCGACATATCGGAGCCGCGGTGCGATCCGCGACGTCGGCAAGGCGCTCGGGCTGCCGTTCGCCGAGCTCGAACGGCTGGCGCGCGTCACCGACGGCTGGGACGCGACGCGCATCTCCGAAGAGGTCGACGGCATGCCCGGCACGCACACCGGGCCGCGCTGGGACGCGTTCCGTCGGCTGACACGCGAGATCTCCGGTCTGCCACGCCACATCAGCCAGCACCCGGGCGGCATGGTCATCTCGACCCGGCCGCTGATCGACCTCGTGCCGGTGCAGCCCGCTGCGATGGCCGGCCGCCAGATCTGCCAGTGGGACAAAGACAGCTGCGGCGACGCCGGCTTCCTGAAGATCGACCTGCTCGGGCTCGGGATGCTCTCCGCCGTCGAGGATGCGATCGACCGCATCGCCCGGTTGCGCGGAGAGACGATCGACCTCTCGCGGATCGACCTCCACGACAAGGGCGTCTATGCGGAGATCCAGGCGGCGGACACGGTCGGAGTCTTCCAAATCGAGAGCCGCGCCCAGATGCAGAGCCTGTTGCAGACGCGCCCCGAGAATCTCGACGACCTGACCGTGCAGGTCGCGCTCGTGCGGCCGGGGCCGATCCAGGGCAAGGCGGTGCATCCGTACGTGAAGCACCGGCATGCGAAGCGCGCGGATCCGACGTTCGAGCCGCCGGTCGAGCACGAGTCGTTGCGCGAGCCACTGCGCGACAC
>JAYUEQ010000042.1:0-2712 GCA_043739205.1 Thermoleophilia bacterium | reverse complement strand
ATCGCGACCTCTACGACACGCCGATCCCCTACTACAAGGATCATTCGTAGTGGCGAACTTCCTGGTGTGGTTCGTCTGGATCGGCGCCGCGTTCGGCTGTCTCGCGAGTGCGCTCGCGGTCGTCAGCTTCCGCAACCCGTTTTACTCGGCCCTCGCGCTGATCGGGAACCTCGCGTCGCTCGCCGTTCTGTTCCTGCTGCTCTCGGGCGAGTTCGTCGCAGCGGGCCAGGTGCTCGTCTACGGCGGCGCCGTGATGGTGATGTTCCTGTTCGTGATCGCCTACCTCGGCGACAAGAGCGAGGAGTCGCCGTGGTCGGGCGGCCCGTCGTGGCAGATCGTCGGCGCGGTGCTGGCAGGCGGCTCGATCCTCGCCGAGGTGATCGTCGTCGTCGGCCTCACGGCAGGGCACTTTCTTTCGTCGCCGCAGCCCATCACGCGCTCGTTCGGTTCGCCTGCGGCGATCGGTCGGCTCTTTCTGACCGACCACCTGCTCGCATTCGAGGTGACGTCGATCGTGCTGCTCGTCGCAGCAGTCGGCGGCGTTGTGCTCGGCTCGCACGCCCGCCAGGGCGAGGATCCGACGGAGGTTCATGCGCGGTCCTGACATCCAGTGGTACGTGATCCTGAGCGCGCTCCTCTTCTCCGTCGGCGCGCTCGGTGTGATGCTGCGCCGCAGCCCGCTGATCATTCTCCTGAGCGTCGAGATCATGCTCAACTCGGCGAACCTGCTCCTGATCGCGTTCTCGCGCCTGCATGGCCGCGAGGACGGCCAGATCTTCGCCATCTCCGTGATGGCCGTTGCCGCGTCGGAGGTCGTCGTCGGGCTCGGGATGATCGTCGCGATGGGCCGCCGCAACGTCGAGCTCGACGTGGACAAGCTACGGACACTCCGAGGCTGATATGAACGCCGCTGCCTGGACTTGCCTGCTGCTGCCGCTTGCCTCGACGGTCGCGATCACGCTCGGCGGCACACGCATCTCGCGCCGCGTCGCGGCCTACATCTCGACACTGACGACGATGGGCGCGTTCGCCGCCGCGGTCGTCGCGTTCATCGAACTGCTCGGCCGAAGCCCCGAGCATCGCGTTTCGCTGACGACGTCGTGGACGTGGCTCTCGGCCGGGCCGTACAGCTTCGGCTTCACGCTGCTCACCGATCAGCTCTCGATCGTGATGATGCTGATCGTCGCCGGCGTCGGCTCGCTGATCGTCGCCTACTCCGTCGGCTACATGAAGGGCGAGGACGAGGAGCGGCGCTACTTCGCCTACATCTCGCTCTTCGTCTTCTCGATGCTACTGCTCGTGCAAGGCGGCAACCTGCTGCTGCTGCTCGCGGGCTGGGGCATGGTCGGACTCTCGAGCTACCTGCTGATCGGCTTCCACCAGGATCGGCCGTCGGCGATCGCGGCCGCGAAGAAGGCGTTCGTGATGAACGCGTTCGGCGACGCAACGATGGCGCTGGCGCTGTTCCTCTTGATCGCCCACACCGGCAAGCTCGGTTACGCGGACGTCTTCGCCGCGAGCCCGCACAGCGGCACGGTCGCGAACCTGATCGCGCTCGGACTGCTCGGCGGCGCCGTCGCCAAGTCGGCGCAGCTCCCGCTGCACACCTGGCTCCCCGACGCAATGGAAGGCCCGACGCCGGTCAGTGCGCTGATCCATGCGGCCACAATGGTGACCGCCGGCGTGTACCTGATCGTGCGCTGCCACCCGCTGTTCGAGAACGCGTACGTGATCCAGGACCTCGCCGCGGGCCTCGGCGCGGCGACGCTGCTGATGGCGGGGCTGATCGCGCTCGTGCAGACGGACATCAAGCGCGTGATCGCGTACTCGACGATGTCGCAGATCGGCTACATGTTCGTCGGCGCGGGGCTCGGCGCGTACCCGAACGCGATGTTCCACCTGATGACGCACGCGTTCTTCAAGGCGCTGCTCTTCATGGCGGCCGGCCTCGCGATCCACGCCGTCGTCGGCGAGCAGGACATTCGCAAGCTCGCGGGGATCGGGAAGCTGATGCCGCAGACGAAGATCGTCTTCCTGATCGGCTCGCTCGCGCTCGTCGGCATCTTCCCGTTCGCGGGCTTCTTCTCGAAGGACTCGATCCTCGCCGCCGCACTCACGCGCGGCTGGTACGGCGACGTGATCTTCGCCGCGGGGATCATCGGCGCGTTCCTGACCGGCATCTACGCGTTCCGTCTCTTCTTCATCGTCTTCACGGGCGAGCCGTCCGCCTTCGCGCGCGAGCACTTCCATGCCCATCACGGCGAGGAAGGCCCGCTCTCGATGCGCTGGACGGTCGGCGTGCTCGCGCTCCTCTCCGTCGTCGGAGGCTTCCTGCAGTTCGCGCCGTTCTGGCATCCGCTCACGACCTGGCTCGACCCCGTCGCGCGCCCGCTCGGCGAGCCGACCAACGCACAAGAGTGGTTCGCATCCGGGCTCGCGATCGTCGTCGGGCTGGCGGGCATCGGGGTCGCGTGGTCGATCTACGGCGCGAAGCGGCTGAAGGCGCCGAAGGCCGTGAAGCTCTTCGAGAAGAAGTTCTACTTCGACGAGCTCTACGACGTTGTCTGGTATCGCGGCGCCGACCTGTTGACGCGCGGGCTCGGGCTGCTCGTCGAGCGGCCGCTGATCGCCGGCTCGATGAGCGCCGTCACCGGCAGCATCGGCTTCGGCTCGCGTGAGCTCTCGACCGCGCAGAACGGTCTCGTCCGCTCG
>JAYUEQ010000041.1:0-2793 GCA_043739205.1 Thermoleophilia bacterium | reverse complement strand
GCTGCCGCGATCGGGCCTGCCACCGCGTAACCGATCGGCATCAGTACCCACGAACCGAGTGCGTCGTACGACGCGATTCGGGACAACAGCTCCTTCGGGATCTCTTGCATGTACGTCGTGTCCCAGAGCACGCCGAAGATCTCGATTCCGAACCCGGTCAGGAACGCGCAGCCAATCACGACGGGAAGCGGTGCGGGGACCGCGAGCGCGACGACGATGATCGCGAGGGAGAACACGCTGTGGGTCGCGACGCGGAGGATGCGACGGGGTTGCCACCGCAGCATCATCACGCCGCACGCGATTACCCCGACGGTCATCGCTGTCAGCACGGCGGCCCACCCCGCCGCACCGCCGAGGTGTTTCTGCGCGACTTCCGGCCCGAGCACGTTGACGACACCCGTTTCGGCTGCGTTCACGATCCCGAACTGGAGCACGATCGCCCACAGCCACGGCCGCGCCCAGAAGTCATGCCAGCCCACCCGAAGCTCGTGCAGCACACTGCTTCCCTCCATCCGAAGCCCGGCAGGCAGACGCATCCTCCAGAGCGCGCCCGCGGCGAGCACGTAGCTGCCCGCGTCCACCGCGATCGCGACGCCCGGGCTCGTTGCGGCGACGATGATCCCACCGATCGCGAGCCCCGTGACGTTCGTGACGTTGATCGCGAGTCGGAGCATCGCGTTCGCCTGCTGCAAGAGCCCGACAGGAACCGTCTGCGGGACGATCCCATTGCTCGCGGGGAAAAAGAACGCGGACGACGAGCCGTTTACGACCGCGAGTGCGGTCAGTTCCCAGAGGGTCGCGTGGCCCGCGAGCAGCAACGCCGCGACGGCTGCCTGGCTCGCACCGCTCACGAGGTTCGACGCGACCATCACCTGATGCCGCGGGAGACGATCGGCCCACACGCCGCCGAAGAGGAGGAGCGCGATCACGGCGATTTGCCGCGCCGTGAGGATGAGTCCGAGGTCGGTCGGGGATCCGTGCAGCGTCTTCAGCACGGCGAATGCCAGCGCGACCGGCGCCATCGCGCTCCCGAGCCGCGAAGTCGTCTGACCGATGAAGAGCAGTCGGAAGTCCCGCTCGCGCAGCGGGCCGAGGCGGCTCAGTTTCGTGTCTCCCAGTAGCGCTTCATGCCTTGCCACGACTGCCAGAGCGGCGCGACGCGGTCGTAGAGATCGGCGTCGGCGCCCGCGTCTGCACGCGCCGCGTCGACGAACGCTTGCTGTTCGACGCCGTCCCGCACGCGCTCGGCCCAGCGGTCGAGCTCGAGCTCAAGCCGGTCGAGGTGCGCATCGACGTCGTCGTACACGCCGAAGTGGATCAACGCCAGCCGCTCAGGCTTGCGTGCACGGATCGCATCCGCGGTCGCATGCCAGCCCTCGACGTCAACGTCGGGCGGCGGCGACACCGGAAGCACATAACTCGCGCCGGGCATGCGCACGCCGGCCGCGTCACCCGCGAGCAACGTTCCGTTCAGGAAGTAGCTGATGTGATGTGAAGCGTGCCCAATCGTCGGGAAGGATTCCCACCCGAGGACGTCGCCCGTTGCGACGCGCACGTTCTCCGCGGGAACGGCGGCGAGTTCGCCCCAGAGCGTGTCGAACGACGGGCCGTAGAGCCGGCGCGCGGAGCGCTCGAGCCGAGACGGGTCGACGAGGTGCGGCGCGCCGATCTCGGACACCCAGACGGTCAGGCCGGGATGGCGGCGCACGAGCTGTCCCGCAGCGCCCGCATGGTCGAGGTGGATGTGCGACAGGAGCAGGTGGCGGATGTCCTCGACGCGCAGTCCGTGCTCCCCCAGCCCTGCTTCGAGCACCGGGAGAGTCGAGGTCGGTCCGCAGTCGAACAGGGCGAGCCCGTCGTCGGTGTCGACGACGTAGACGCCGACCGCATTCGGTCGGCCGCCGAAGTTCAGGTCAAGGTGAAGCACCGCGTCATCTTTGCAATCGCTGCGGCCGTCTCGGGACTCGTCTTCGTGTCAGGCGCATACGCGCAGCTCGCCCCCGGCGACAGCTCGACGACCACGATCGCGCGGCTCATTCATTACATCGCGCACGACGGAGTTCGGCGGCCCGCGTGGCTTCTGCTTCCACTCGGCTACCACGGGCAGAAGCTGCCCCTCGTCATCTCGCCGCACGGGCGCGGTGTCGACGAGACGATGAACGCGCAGCTCTGGGGGGATCTCCCTGGTGAGGGCGGATTCGCGGTGATCAACCCGGCGGGCGAAGGACGGCGGCTGCACTGGTACTCATGGGGCGCGCCCGGCGAGATCGCCGACCTGGCGCGTATGCCTGCGATCGCCGCGGCGCACGGCGTGAACATCGACCCCCGACGTGTTTACTCGGTCGGCGGCTCGATGGGCGGGCAGGAAACGCTGCTTCTGCTTGCCCGACACCCGCACCTGCTGGCCGGCGCGATCGCGTTCGATCCGGCAACGGACATGAGGCGCCGCTACTACGCCTTCGCCGCGCTCAAGGACGGCAGGACGTTGCAGGCTCTCGCCCGGGCGGAGATCGGCGGGACGCCGAGTGAGGTGCCGGGAGCCTACGCGCGTCGTAGCCCGTCGTATTACGTGCGGCGGATCGCGGAAGCGGGCGTCCCGCTCCAGATCTACTGGAGCATCGACGATCGTGTGATCGCCGATCAGCGTGTGGAGGCCGGGAGGCTCAGCGCGGAGATTCTTGCGCTCCGGCCCGACGCGCGTTTCTGGGACTTCGAGGGGACATGGGCGCACACGGCCGAGATGCAGTCCTGGCGCCGCTTGCCTCGATCCCTTGCGCGGTTCGGGCTGCTTCC
>JAYUEQ010000040.1:0-8984 GCA_043739205.1 Thermoleophilia bacterium | reverse complement strand
GCGTCGACCCGCAGAGTCTTCGTCTGCCGGCCGTCGATCAGGACTTGCACCGTTCCCTTGCCGCCGAGCACGAGGTAGACGTTCTTCGCTTGGAAGTCGAGGCGGAGCCGCGCGTCCTTGATCGCGGTGATCTTCTCGGCGCCGACGCGCCAGGTGCCGTCGTAGGAGAACGCGTTCGAGAACAGGCTGTTCGCGAACGTGTAGCGCGCCGGCTTGTCCGGGACGATCTGGGTGCCGGTGTAACTCGCGATGCGTGCGTAGCCGAGGTAGGTCTCGGGTGTCATCGCCTCGGTCGGCGTCGTGTCCGGCAGTTGCCGCGCGTGCTTGCCGTTCACGGCAAGTAGCTGGCGGATCAGCGCCTCGGTGTGGGGGTACTCGCCTTCACCGAAGTGGGTGTGGCGCACGTGCCCGGTGCGGTCGATCAGGTACTCGGCGGGCCAGTACTGGTTCGCGTAGTTGTCCCAGGTCTTGAAACGGTTGTCCTGCACGACGGGATAGCGGATGCCGAGCCGCTCCACCGCGCTGCGGACGTTCGACGTCACGTGCTCGAAAGCGAACTCGGGCGTGTGCACGCCGATGATTACGAGTCCTTTGCTGCGGTAGGTCGCATCCCACGCTTTCACGTGCGGAAGTGTGCGCAGGCAGTTGATGCACGAGTACGTCCAGAAGTCGATCAGCACGACTTTGCCGCGCAGCTGCGCGATCGTCAGCGGTTTGGAGTTGATCCAGGCGCCGTCGGGTTTGAGCGGAGGAGCAACGCCGTAGTCCGGGAGGCCGCCGCCGGCTGTCGGCGTCGCTTTCAGCGCCTGGCCCCCGCCGCGCACCTTCGCGAGCTCGCGCTCGGCGGCAGAGCTTTTCTCGACCTTGTTCTGTAGGAACGTCGTGTAGCCCGGCGTCAGCTGCGCGAGCCGGTCGTCGAGGTGGAAGACGAGCCCGACCGCGACCAGCGCGATCACCACGCCCGAGGCCATCCGCAGGCGGCCGGCGTGCGCGCGAACGCGCGCGCCCATCTCGCGGCCACCCCGTGCGATCAGCAGCATCGGGATCGCGGCCCCGGCGGCGTACGCAAACGTGGCGGCGATCGTACGGCCGCCGAAGTTCTCGCGGGCAGCGGCGGTCGTGATCGCCGCGAGGAACGGTCCCGCGCACGGGACGAAGACGAGCCCGAGTGTTGCGCCGAGGAAGAATCCGCCGCCGGCGTCCGCGGGGCGAAGGCGTGAGAAGAAGGACAGCGACCGCTCGAGCAACAGCGCCGCGCGCGGCAGGAGCAGCACCCCGGCCATCAGGAAGAGGAACACGATCGCGAGGTTGCGCAGCAGGTCCTGCGGCAGCCCGAGTTGGCGCAGGAGCCACGAAGCGAAGAGGGTGAAGATGCTGAAGCTGACGACGAGTCCTGCGACGATGCGCAGCGGCTTACGGCCGGAGGCGCCGCCTGCGAGCAGCACCGGCAGCACGGGAAGGACGCACGGCGAGATCGCGGTGACGATCCCGGCCAGGAATCCGATCAGAATGAGTACGAGCACGCACGCGAAGCTTGCCCTGCTCGCGTACGCGTGTGTATTACGAAGTTCTTACGTCTTCCGGTGCAGTGTCCCCGTCGGCCATCACCCGGGTCTGACCCCGGTGGTGGCGAGACGAGCCGTGACGGCTTCAGACATTGGCCAATCTGCGGCGCACAGCCATGCGGCGCCTTTGTCCGGAACGGCCACGACCGGGGTCTGACCCCGGTGGTGACCTTTCGGGGCTAGGCGGCGTCTTCGGCCCGGGCGGGGGCCGGCGTCTCTGCGGCTCCGGGCTGTGGCGCTTCGGGCCGCGGCTTCGCAGGGTCTGTCGCCGTCGTCGGCGAGTCGCCTGCCGGCGACGAGCCGTTGGCGCCACCAGTGCCCTCGGTCGGCTTCTTGCGGCGCCTGCGGCGCTTCTTTGCGGCGGCGGATTTCTCCTGGCCGTCGGCGGTCTCCGTCTTCTTCCCCTCGCCATTCTGCGTCGTGGTCGCGCCCTCCGGGCCGCCCTTCTTCTTGCGGCGCCTACGGCGGCGCGCACGCGACGGGCCGGTCTTCGGCTGCGGCAGGCTCTCCGCGATCCAGCCGGCGACCTCCTGAATCGTCCCCAGGCGTTCGCGCGCCGCTTCGAGCAACTGCGTCGAGCGTGGCGTGTAGCCCTCCGCCGAGGCAAGCAGCGCGGCGCCGACTTCCTTCGGCATCTCGAGCGCGGCGTTGACGAGCTTGGCCGCGTTCTCCTCGTGACGATGACCGCGCGAGTTCGCGAGTGCACCGAGCAAGCGTTTTGCGTCCGGGTACTCCTGCGACGCCTTGCGGTCGAGCTGCTTGCGCACGGCGACCGAAAGCCGCCACGTCCACCGAGCGAGGATCTGATCCGGCGCGTCCGGTTTAGCGTCGGCGATCGCCCGCAGCATGATGCGAACGCCGGCTGCACGATCCTTCTCCCAGGGAGGCGCCTGCGCGACGAGCGTGACGAGATCGTCGAAGTCTGCGCGCTCGACCTTCATCGACACCCGGTCTGCGAGCGCGATCAACCGCAAGCGCCGGTTCGGGTTCTCGGCTGCGCACGTCGAGAGGAACCTTTCCATCGCGCGCTTGGACGCGCCGCGCGCGGTCAGCTTCTCGACGAACGCGGCGCGCTCGTCGAAGCGCAGCTGCCGCCCCGCGATCTCGCCCCAGAACTGCTGCTCGTCCTCGTCGAGGAACTTCGGATCGACGCGCTGCCACTCGCGCGCGATCACCACCTTGCGCCGCAGCACGTCAGGCGTCACCGGGACGAGCCACGATGCCGGCGTCAGCTTGCGCCGTGCGCGCCGTTGTTGGCGACGACGCGGTGCCGGCGTAACCCGTGCCCCCTCGCGGTAGAAGTCTGCGTCGAGCAGCGAATGCAAGGAGACGACCCGCTCGTTGTGCGTCGCGCTCTTCGGCGTGAAGTCGACGACGATGCCGGCTTCCTTGCGCGGATGGATGCGCATGATGCGCCCGATCCGCTGCTGGTACACGCGCTTCGATGCCGTCGGTGCGAGGTGCATGACGACGGTCGCGCGCGGCGAGTTCCAGCCTTCCGCGAGCAACATCGCGTTGATCAACACGTCGATCTCGCCGCGCTCGTACGAGGCGAGCACCTCTGCGAGCTTCACCGGCGGGGTGCGTCCCGAGACGGCCTCTGCCTTGATGCCCGCGGCGCGGAACGCCATTGCGAGGTTGTACGCATGGTCGACACCGGCGGCGTAGACGATGCCGGGCGCGTCGCCGAACCGCTCGCGGTACAGCGTTGCCGCGGCCATGTTCAAAGCTTCGTGGTCGAGAGCCTGCGCGAGTGCGCGCTCCTCGAAGTCGCCGCCGACGATCGGCACCTGGTTGATCGCCGCAACGGGCGGTACGCGCAGGCACCGGAGGGGCGCGATCAATCCGCGCCGCGCTGCATCCGTCAGCGGCAGGTCGTCGACGGAGGCGGGGAAGACGTCCGAGACTTGTTTGGCGATCAGCTCTTCCGTCGCGGTCATGCCGATGAAGATCGGCTCGCTCAGATGGCGGATCGCGCTCGACGTCTTCTCGCCGAGCGCCGTGTGCGCTTCGTCGCAGATCACGAGCTGGTAGGCGTCGTGGGCGATCTCGGTGACGTGCCGCGCAAACCATGCATACGTCTGGATCGTGATCGGGTTCGATGGGCGCGGGGCCGTGTGCCCTTCGAGGATCGCCTCGTGGAAGCGGCTGCCGTATCCGTGGTCGGTGAGCTCGCGGCGGAACTGGTCGACCAGCAAGCGACGGTGCGTGAGGATGAGGACGCCTTCGGTGCGGGCGGCCTCCACGAAGCCTGCGGCGGCGATCGTCTTGCCGGAAGCGGTCGGGTGGCGGAAGCGGTAGCGCCGCACTGCCCCCGGGTCGTCCTGGACGGGCACCTCGTCCTCGATGTCCTCGTCGGTCTCCGTGTCGGGGGAGAGCTCGAGCTCGTCGTCCTCCTCGTCCTCGTCGGGGACGTCCTCGGCGTGGCCGTTCCCGTTCTCGCCGCTCTTCTGCGCGGCGGCGATCAGCTCGGTGAGCATTCCGGCGAGCGCGTCGATCTGGTGGCGGCGCAGTTCCGTGCCGGATGCGAGAGCCGGCGGCTTCTCCGACAGGACGCGCTCGAGCCCGAGCAGCAACGCGTACTTGACCTTCCATTCGGAGGAGGGCGAATCGCGCCCACCCTCGATCTCGGCTAGCGCGTCGTCGAGCGCGCGTCGGCGAGCCGTCCCGGGTGCGAGCGCGACGTCCGGATTCTCATCGGGACGTACGAAGGGCTCGCCGGCCCAGGCTTCGCATCGGAGGGCGTCAGCTCTTAGAGCCGCCGCCTCCTCCGACTCACTCGGAGAATGCGTAATGGTTTCTGCCAATGCGTGCGGCGGCGTTGGCCTGCAGTGCCGCCTCCCAAAGGAACGCGCTCGCGAGGTCAAACCCCGTTCGCGTAGCGCCTGACCAGGATAGCCGATGATCCGGCCACCTGCGCCCCCAGCTTTCTGCCCCGTTCGGCCCCTGCTAGGCGGCCGCGGCGACCAGCGACTCGAGCCGCGTGCGGAGCCAGGGGAGCTCGCTGCGCTCCGCTTCGAGCACCTGGCCGTCGAACTGCAGGATCACGCCGCCGCCTGCGGCTAGGTGATCGCCTGCGCCGGAGAGCAACCGCCGGTAGTGATCGAGCCCGTCGCCGCTCGAGAACACTGCGGCCGGCGGTTCGTCCTCGAAGCCGGGAGTGCCGGGAGCGAGGTAGGGAAGGTTCGCGACGATCAGATCGAGGTCGCGCGGAAGCCCGTCGAGCAGGTCGCCGTGCACGACGTGCACCTGCGCGCCCAGCCGATCGGCGTTCGCCGAGGCGACGCGCAACGCGTTCCCGCATGTATCGCTCGCCCACACCTCGACCTGCGGGGCGCGCAGCGCGAGAGTGACCGCCACGACACCGGCGCCCGTGCCGACATCGGCGACCCGTGCGGGAGCAGCACCGAGCCGCGCCAGCGCAGCATCGACGAGCTTCTCGGTCGTCGCCCGCGGCAAGAACACCCGGCCGGGCTCGGTCACGAAGGTCAGTCCATGGAATTCCGTCTCCATCACGTCTAGTACAACGTAGCCCGATGAACTGGATTCCCACCGCCGAAGAAAAGAAGGCCCGTTTCCGGGCGCAGCATGGGGAACTGGACGAACGCGGGGTTGTCCGGCAGGGGAATACGGCCTACGCGGCCGCTCTGGCGCTGCTGATGGCGGCGGATGTCGATTCTGCGGAATGGTTCAGGCTGGCAGCGACCACCTGGCGTGAGAGCTGGAGCGGTGGCGAGTCCTGGGGGCGGCCGATCGGCGCGCTCAAGGCATCGCTCCTCGCCCACGACGACGCGGCGATCGAAGAGCTGGCGCCGTGGACCCTCAGCCTCGGCACTGCGACCGCCGAGTCGCCGATCGGCCGCTACGCCGCGGCACTTGCACTGCTCGCGCTCGGACGCTGGCCCGAAGCGCGTCACGTCACCGAGTCGTTGCGCGAGCGTGACGACTTCCCGCGCGACGTCTCCGACGCGCTCGCGTACATCGCCGCCCACGACGTCGTCGGCTACATCGAGGCCGTCGAGTCGGTCGTCGAGTCGTTCGAGACGCGCGCCGATTACCTCGAAGACATCGCGGTCGCCGACACTGCGCTCGTGCTGCAGGAGCTCGCCCGGCGGCGCGGCATCGAGCACGCATTGCCCGCCTCGCCCGTCCTGCCCGACTAGCTCTAGTCCGTCTCGCCCTGCGTGATCAGCGGGTGGAACCCGACCGTGATCGAGAGCGGCGGCTTCGACTCGTCCTCCAGCGCAGTCAGCTTGTCGAACAGCTCGTTCAGCAGCTCGCGCACGGTCTCGATGTCGAGTTTCGCGTGCAACTGCGCGCTGCGGAACTCACCCGCCGAGGCGAAGAGCTCGAAGCCGCGCTGCAGCTCCCGCAGCTGCGCCCCCTGCAGGTCGCTCGCAAGCCCCGTTGCGCGCACGTCCTGGCCGACGACGAAGTGCTTCGCGACCGGGCGATACGGCTTCTCGCGGCCCGCAACATTTGCGAGCTCGATCAGCCCGGCGCGGTGCAGCATGCGCACGTGAAAGTGAAGGTGGCCCGGATCGACCGACAGGCTGGCGGCGAGCTCGCGGTTCGTCATGGGCTTCTCCGATTCGCCGAGCACCTGGAGCACCTTCAGCCGGAGCGGGTGGCCGAGCGCCTTCAGCTGCTCGGGCCGCTCGACCTCGAGGACGTCGCGCGGGACGTTCTGGGGCTCGGGTGCGCTCATTCGTTTAGTAGTTTGGCTGCTGCGGGGCCGTCAAGGAAGACCTCGACCGCAATTGGGGCGAGGAGCACGAGGCTCGCGGGCGCCTCCGGGGTGATCTCGCCTCCGAATGCGCGCGCCACTGCCTCTGCTTTCGAGGCTCCGTCGACAATGAAGACGATGCGCTTGGCGGCCCGAATCATCGGCATCGTCATCGTCACGCGGTCGACGAAGGGCTCGAGCCCGGCGGGGCCGCTCGTCGCGCGCCGGTCCTCGACGGCGAGCTGCGGGGAGCCGGGAAAGAGCGACGCGACGTGGGCGTCTGGCCCGAGGCCGAGCAGCAGCAGGTCGAGCTCCACGCCCTCGAGCGCCTGATCGAGCTCCGCCGCGGCGTCGGCCGGCGTCAGCTCGCCGCGGATCCGATGCACCGCGCGCGGTTGCACCGCGAGATTGTCGAGCAGCGTTTCTTTCGCCAGGCGGTAGTTCGACCACTCGTGCTCCGGCGGCACGCAGCGGTCGTCACCCCACCAGAGCGTGACGTTGCCCCAGTCGGGCGCGAGCGCGGCCGCGCGCGCGTACGGCGGGCCGGCCGACGAGCCGCCGGTCAGGACGATCGAGCCACCCCGTCGCGCCTGGTCGGCGAGCAACTCGGCGACCGGCGCGGCGGGGTCGTCGACGATGTGCAGCTCAGGCGGCAGCGGCATCCGGCAAGGGTACGAGACCGGCGTGGAACCCCGCGAGGAGATACACGCTTGCGAGGCCGGCCCACTCCTCGTAGGGCGCGAGCAGCGCGTCGCTCTCCTCGGCCTCGACCCACCGGCCCCAGAGCGCGGAGGCGAGCTTGGCCATCCCCAGGTCACGCGCGAGGCCGTACTCGTAGCGCCCGAGCCCTTCGAGGCAGATGACCCCGACCGACCACGGGCCGAGCCCACGCTCGCGGTTGAGGCGGGGCGCGACGGCCGTGCTCGGCTGTCCTTTCAATCCTTCGAGATCGAGTGTGCGGCAGAGCCGGACGAGCGCCGACGCACGGCGCGCGCCGAGCCCGAAGCGCGCGAGCTGCGCGGGCGCATAACGCGCGAGCTCCTCCGTGGTTGGTGCTGCGTGCAGGTCGCCGAGCGCGGGCGTCGTCGCTTTGATGATGCGCCGCTCGATCCTGCGTGCCTCGCTCGCGAGAATCAGTTGCCCCGCGACCGCGCGCAACAGCGACTGCGCGACGGTGGCGGTGCGCATCGGACGCAGCCCGCGAATGCGGTGCAACGTCGCGCCGAGCAGCGGATCGTTTGCAAAGCGCCGAAGGAACTCCGAGTGGTCGTCGTCGAGCCCGAGTGCGAAGCGGACGTGGTCGATGCCCGCCTCGCTGTCGGCGGCGATCACGATCGTCCCGTCCGGGCGCTGTAGCGCCTCGACCCGCTCCAAGCGGTCCTCGACGCGGATCGTTGCACGGTAGGTGCCGTTCACGACGACCCGCGTGGCGTCGGAGGCGTGCCGGCCAGAGACGCGGAGGGAGTACGGCCCTTTGGGCTGGAGCTCGGCACGAATCGTCATCCCTCCTACTCTAGAAGTACGGTAGGGCGATGCTGCGCCGGGTCGCGTCGCGCGTGTCCATGCGGAGCCGGGAGCGGAAGCTCCAGCTGTTCCTCGATCTCCTGCAGCCGGGCCCGGAGACGAGTGTGGTCGACGTCGGCGTCACCGACGCTCCGTTCGGCGCTGGCTCGACGGACAACTTCTTCGAAGCGCTCTATCCCTGGCCGGAGCGGATCACCGGTGTCGGCCGGACAGAACTTGACCGCTTCGCGGCCGCGTTCCCAAAGGTGCGTGCGGTGCGAGCGGACGGCCGCGACCTGCCGTTCGGAGACGCAGAGTTCGACGTCGGCTTCTCGAACGCGGTCGTCGAGCATGTCGCCGGCGGCCGCGAAGGGCAGCGTCAGTTCGTACACGAGCTGTGCCGCGTTGCTCGCCGCGTCTTCGTGACGACCCCGAACCGCCGCTTCCCGCTCGAGGTGCACACCCTGCTGCCGTTCGTGCACTGGCTGCCGCCGGGGCCGCGTGAACGCCTGCTGCGCTTCGACGACGTGCTCGATCCGCTCTCGGCCAAGGACCTCGCGGCGCTCTTTCCTTACAGGGTGCGTGTAATCAACACCGGGATGACGCTGATCGCGGTCGGTCCCGAATGAATCTGAAGCGTCCCGTCTGGGCGCTGCACGTGCTGATCGTCGGCCTCGCGCTGCACAACGTTGTGGTCGCGCTGCTCTGGCGCGCCGGCGTGCGCGGCACGGCGCTCACGATCGTCTCGGCGTGGAAGGACGTGCTGCTCCTCGTCGCGCTGGCGCTTGTCGTCCGCGCGCGCGGCGGCCTGCCGTTCAAGGGTACGCTCGCAGACTGGCTGGCGCTCGCGTTTGGCGTGCTCGTCGTCGTGTACGGCGTGCTGCCGCAGTCGTGGCTCGGCGGTCATGCCACACACAAGGGCGTGCTCTACGCGGCGCGGCACGATCTGCTTCCGGTCGGTGCGTACTTCCTCGGCCGGGGGCTCGACCTCACCGAGCAGGAGCGCGCGCGGCTCTGTCACACCGTGCTCGGCGTCGCCGCGTTCGTCGCTGCATTCGGGCTGATCGACGTCTACGCGGTGCCACTCTCGTGGTGGCGCCCGGTGGGCGGCTGGTTCCACGACCAGCTCGGTCTGCGCTATTTCGGCCTCTCGGACCTGCCGGAGAACTTCGTCTACAACGCGGGGAACG
>JAYUEQ010000039.1:0-16104 GCA_043739205.1 Thermoleophilia bacterium | reverse complement strand
GTGGAGATCGTGCACAACTGGTACCCGGCCGTCACCGACGACGAGATCGCGCGCATCTCGTCGTTCGTTGCTGCCTACTGTGAGTCGGAGCTCGCGATGCGCATCGCGACCCTGGCGGGCGCGGAGCCTGAGCGGCCGTTCGCGTTCGAGCACGACGGCGTGCTGCTGCGTGGGCGCCTCGACGTGCTCTGGCGCGAGGGCACGCGTGCGCTCGTGCTCGACTACAAGACGAACACGCTCGCCGAAGGAACGCCGGAGGAGATCGTCGAGGCCGACTACCGCCTGCAGCGGCTCGTCTATGCGCTCGCGTGTTTCCGCGCGGGCGCCGACGAGGTCGAGGTCGTCTACCACTTCCTCGAGCGTCCGGACGCGGTCGTGACGACAACATTCGAGCGGCTCGAGCTGCCGGCGCTCGAGGCTGAACTCTCCGCCGCGATCGCGCAGATCAACGCCGGCGAGTTCGTCCCGACACCGAGCGAGTTCAACTGCTCGGGCTGCCCGGCTCTTGATCTCGTCTGCGCCGGCCCGCGCCTGGGCGGGGGCGCGTGGCCGCCGCCCAGCACACCGGCCGCGGTCGTCTAGAAGTGCCTCGGAGCTACCTCGCAGAGGCACGTCGGAAGAAGGTCGCGCCGAAGAAAGGGCGGATCGGGCCGATCATCGAACGGCTCGCCGCCGAGCATGTTGACGCCAAGATCGCGCTCACCTTCGCGAACCCGCTTGAGCTCCTCATCTCGGTGATGCTGTCCGCCCAGACGACAGACGTGAACGTCAATCGCGTCACGGAGAAGCTGTTCGCCAAGTACAAGCGCCCGGAGGACTACCTTGCGGTGCCGGTCGCCGAGCTCGAGCGCGACATCTTCGCGACCGGCTTCTACCGGCAGAAGACGAAGTCGCTGCGGGGCGCGATGCAGCGCATCATCGAGGTGCACGGCGGGCAGGTCCCGGAGGACTTCGACGAGCTGTTGAAGCTGCCCGGCGTCGCACGGAAGACGGCGAACGTCGTCTCGGGCGAGCTCGGCAACCCGCAGGGAATTGCGGTCGACACGCATGTGCGCCGGCTTTCGCAACGGCTCGGGCTGACGAAGCAGTCCGACCCGGTGAAGATCGAACGCGACCTGCTGCGGCTCGTGCCGCGAGCGGATTGGGGACGAATCTCGCATCTGTTGATCTGGCACGGGCGTCGAACCTGCGACGCACGCAAACCGCTTTGCGAAGAGTGCCCGCTCGCGGTGGATCTTTGTCCGTCAAGTCGGATCTGATTCGTTACAGACAGGTAACGCCGTTCCGCGTAGCGTCCGAGCATGCGCAGTGTCGACCTCGCGCTCTATGCGGACGCGCTCGCCGGTGAGGCGGCATCGCTCGCCGCGCGCATCGAACGCGAGCGCGGCAAGCAGCGTCAGGCGTCGATCGAGCGAGAGGCCCGCGCCGCGTTGACGCCGTTCGCGGTCGAGCGCCTCCAGGAGCTCGGGCTGCTGGGTACGCGCGCGGACGCGGCCGCGATCGTCGAGCTCGAGGAGTCGCTCGACGCCGTCGAGCTGCTGCAGGCCTGGGTGGAATCCGCACTTACCCGCGCAGCGGCGTGAGGGCGATCAGCAGGCCGCCGTCGTCGTCGTACGCCGGGAACACATCGGCGATTACGCCCTTGGCGTGACCGGCCCGGGTCGTGATCGACAGGCGTTCGTTGAGGCGTCGCACGCCCCATTCGCGCGCTAGTTCGACGGGCTTGGCGTCGGAGAACTTCAGTGCCTCGACGAGGTCGCGGCCCATCAGGTCCGCCTCCGGGAACCCGGTCAGCTCGAACACGCCGCGTCCGATCGCGAGCACCCGGCGTTCCTGGTCGGTGACGACAAGACCTGTGTCGGGGGCGGGGTAGTAGTCGTCGAGGAGCTCGAACAGGAACCCGAAGCCGCAATGTCGGCAGGCAGGCGCCTGCGTCGAGAAGCCCTCGCGGGCGTCGATGTCGAGCGAGCGCTCCTTGCACTGGGGACAGATGTAGTACGGCACGCGGGCCAGGGTAGCCACGAGTCGAAGGCTAGGCACGCGAACGACAAGGCTGCTGCAAGGTCGTTGCTCGTACCGTTCCCTCGTGAACGTCAAGCAGCGCGTCATGCTGGCCGTTGCCCTCGTCGCGGCCGCGGCTCGCCTGCCCGGTGTGTACACGCAGGCCTTCTGGCAGGACGAGGTCGCCTCGGCGCGGATCCTCAACGAGCCGACGTTCAGAGGCATGCTCGCGCATGTTGGGCGTACCGAGTCGACGCCGCCTCTTTGGTACGCGCTGGGCTGGCTGTTGCGCCAGGCCGGGACGCCACTCCAGGACGTGCGCCTCATCTCGGTCGCAGCCGGGGCAGCGCTCGCTGCGCTCGTCGTCGACATCGGGGTTCGGGTCGTGCCGTTGCATCTCGCCTCGCTGGCGGGCCTTCTTGTCGCCGTTGGCGGGCAACTCGTCGGCCACGGACAGGAACTGCGCGCGTACGAGTTGCTTGCATTGCTGACGGTCGTTTTCGCGCGGTGCTTGCTCGCCGAGCTCGAAGCGCCGTCAAGGGCCCGCGAGCTCGCGCTGGCAACGACCGTCGCAGCCGGCGGATTGACGCACTACTTTTTCGCGTTCTCGGTGCTGGCGGCCCTTGCCTGGCTGTGGCTCGATCGCAGCGTCGAGCCGGCACGCCGGCGCGCGAGCGCCGCGATCCTCGCCGGCGGCTTGGTCGCTGCGCTGTGGGTGCCGGTGATGCTGCAGCAGTTTCGCCACGGACGCTTCTGGTGGATCGGCTCCTTCCAGCTGCGCGCCGTGATCGCGGTGCCTGCGCGGCTCTTCACCTCGTCGTACGCGAACACCAGCACCGGGCTTGCGTTGTCCGTGTCGGTACTGCTGCTTGTCGCTGCCGGAGCACTAGGCCTCGCTCGGACGTCCGCGGCCGGGCGGCTCATAGCGGCGCTTGCACTCGGGCCGCTCGCCGAGGCGGCTGCGGTGTGGGCGGGGGGTGTGCGGATCTTCGCGCTGCGGAACCTGATCGGGATTGCGCCGTTCGTCGCCGTCGCCGCCGCCGCCGCGGTGGCGGCGGCGCCACGGCGCGCGACCGTCGCAGCCGGAGCCGTGATCGCCCTGTTCCTGCTCTTGCCGTTCACACCGTGGAGCGCAAACAGCGGAACACCGCCCTATGACGCGATGGCGCGCGAGCTCGTCGCCCAGGGCTGGACGCCGTCGGAACCCGTTGCGGTGTTCGGCGACTTCTTCCCGTACCGGGCGCCGCTCGAGTGGTATCTGCCCCACCAGCCGGTGCTCGACGCGTCGCGCACCAGCTCCCGGGTCTGCAAGACGCTGTTCGTCGTGCGAGGAGATGACGTTCAGCGTCTCCATCTCCGCGTCGCGATCCGTGCCGACCGCGCGCTGCGCGGTGCGACGATCCTCGTCGATCCCGCGTCCGCACCGAGCTGTGTCCAGCCGATCGTTTCCGGGAGGTTGGCCCCGCTCAGCTGAGCGCGAACGGCAACGGACGCGGGAGGCGGTCGAACGCGGTTAGCCTCTGTCCCTGTGACCGCAGCCCAGAAAACGACCACCGGGCCGAATCGGTGCACGGTCGTGCATGACCGCGGTAGCGAGGAGATGCACTTCAGCCGCGAGAACGTCGAGCAACTGCTTGCGGGCGACTCCTTCTTCTGGATCGACATCGACCAGCCCGGGGGCGAAGACTTCACGATTCTGCGCGACGTCTTCAAGTTCCACCCGCTCGCCGTCGAGGATGCCGAGCACTTCGACCAACGAGCGAAGATCGACGAGTACGACGACTTCGTCTTCCTGGTCGTCTTCGGCGCCAACCCGGACGACGACCGCCTGGTTGAGGTGCACTGCTTCTACTCCGAGAAGTTCCTCGTCACCGTCCACCGAGACGAAGCGCCCGCCTTCACCGAGGTGCGGAAGCGCTACGTGAAGCAGGCCCGGCCGGTCGACGATCCGGGCCGGTTGCTCTACGAGATCATCGGTGGGCTCGTCGACAGCTTCTTCCCGATTCTCGCCGACTTCGACGACCGGATCGACGAACTCGAGAATCAGACCTTCCTGAACGCAAACGACGAGCAGCTGCAGGAGATCTTCCAGATGAAGCGGCTGCTCGTCGGGATGCGCAAGGCGGTCTCACCGCAGCGAGACATGTTCGCGACCCTGGCCGGTGGCGTCACGACCCTTCCCGGAATGAGTGCGGACGACGAGCGCTACTTCCGAGACATCTACGACCACTTGATTCGGATCAGCGATCTGATCGACACCTACCGCGACCTGCTGACGAGCTCGATGGACGTCTACCTGTCGACCGTCTCCAACCGACTCAACTCGGTGATGAAGCAGTTGACCGTGATGGCCACTGTCTTCCTCCCACTCACGTTCATCACGGGGTTCTTCGGCCAGAACTTCGGCTGGATGGTCGGCCACATCGGCAGCCCCTGGGCCTTCTTCGGGCTCGGGATCGGAGTCGAGATTCTCACCGTCGCCGGGCTCTTCACGCTCTTCAAGAAGCGCGGCTGGTTCTAGAGGCTCGGGCCTAGACCTCGGCCGCTTCAGGACGCGGCGCGGTCATCGCCGTACCCGGATGGCCTTCGATCGCTGCGAGGTAGCGCTCCGCGTCGAGGGCCGACTGGCAGCCCGAGCCGGCAGCGGTTATCGCCTGCCGGTAGGTGTGGTCCTGCACGTCGCCTGCGGCGAAGATCCCCGGCAGGTTCGTCTCGGTCGTCCCCGGCTTCGTGATCAGGTAGCCGGCTGAGTCGTGCTCGAGCTGGTCGACGAAGAGCGACGTGTTCGGGTCGTGGCCGATCGCGACGAAGACGCCGTCGGCGGGCACTTCCCAGGTCTCATCCGTCACGGTGTTGCGCAGGCGCAGCGCCTCGACCTTGGCGTCACCGACGATCTCGTCGACGACGGCATTGAGCACGAAGTCGAGCTTCGGGTTCTGCTCGGCGCGGTCGACCATGATCCGCGACGCGCGGAATTCGCCGCGGCGATGCACCAGGTGCACGCGCGACGCGAACTTCGTCAGGAAGAGCGCCTCCTCGAAGGCTGAGTCGCCGCCGCCGACGACGTAGACGTCCTTCTCGCGGAAGAACGCGCCATCGCAGGTCGCGCATGTCGAGACGCCGCGGCCGCGATGCTGCTGCTCCGAGTCGATGCCGAGCCAGCGCGCGCTTGCCCCGGTTGCGACGATCACCGCGCGCGCTGCGTACTCGTCGTCACCGACCCAGACGCGGAAGGGCTGCTCGGAAAAGTCGACTTTTGTCACGTCGGCGGTGATGAACTCCGTGCCGAATCGCTCCGCCTGGCGGCGGAAGTCGGACATCATCTCCGGCCCCATCACGCCGTCGGCGTAGCCGGGGTAGTTCTCGACGTCGCTCGTGATCATCAACTGGCCGCCCCACTGGAAGCCTTCGATCACGAGCGGCTCCAGGTCGGCGCGCGCCGCATAGAGCGCAGCCGTGTACCCGGCGGGGCCGCCGCCGATGATGATTAGCTCACGTACGTCGTTCTGGTCGCTCAAGGTGCTCCTCGCTTCGAAAAAGTGTGTCGTACTGAAGTAAACGTCAAAGGGCGGCTGAACGTTCCCGAGGCCCGGTGGACGAATTGTCACAGTTTTGGGGCCGGGTCTGACCCCAGCCGTGGGAGCTAGGCCGCGTCGGCGTCGGCGGCACGGTGTTCGGCCGCAGGATGCGGCAGGGCCGTGAGCTCGTGCGGGGTGCGCTCGATCTGGGGCACCTCCGGCAGCTCGTCGTTCGTGACCCCGTGCTCCGGGAACTTCCGCGCCGTGACGAGCAGACGATGCTCGAACGACTTGACCGCCTGGTTGTAGGCGCCGACCGCCGTGTCGAGCCCGCGGCCGGCCTTGGCGAAGTGCCCCGCGAACACTCCGAGGCGCTCGTAGAGGTCGCGCCCGAGAGCCGAGATCGCCCGTGCGCTCTCTGCCACCGTCTCCTGCTGCCAGCCGTAGGAGACGCGGCGGAGCAGGCCGATCAGCGTGGCCGGTGAGGCAACGATGACGCCCGACTCGGCGCCTGCCTCGAGCAGTGAGCCGTCCTGGTCGAGGGCGGCGCGGTAAAGGCCTTCGTCGACGAACATGACGACGAACTCCGGCGACGATTCGAACTGGCGCCAGTAGCGCTTCTGCCCGAGCTTCGCGATGTGGTCGCGCAACTGCGCTGCGTGGCGGGCCAGGTGCGCGCGCTTCAGCTCGACGTCGTCGGTGTTGACCGCGTCGAAGTACGCGTCGAGCGGCACCTTCGAGTCGACGACGATCGTCTTTCCACCCGGGAGCTTCACGACCAGATCCGGGCGGAGCAGGCCGCCCTCATCGTCGCGCGTGCTCTCCTGGGTGCGGAAGTCGCAGTACTCGAGCATGCCGGCGAGCTCGACGACGCGCTTCAGCTGCATCTCGCCCCAGCGGCCGCGCACGTGCGGGCTGCGCAGCGCGGTCACGAGGCTTCCCGTCTCGGTGCGGAGCTTCTCCTGCCCCTGTGCGACCTCGCGGAGCCGCTCGCCGATCGCCGACACCTCACGTGCGCGCTTCTCCTCGAGCTGGCGCGCCTGGAGCTCGAACTTCGTGAGCGTCTCCTTGATCGGCGCGAGCTTGGCTTCGGTGAGCTCGAGCAGCGAGGTCTGGCTCTTCGTGAGCACGTCGCCCGTCGCAGCCTTGAGGCGGTCTTCCCAGGCTGTGTGGTCGAGCTGGTTCTGCTCGAGGAGCGAAAGCTTGTCGTGTGCGCGGCCGATCTTCTCGCGCATCAGCAGATAGGCGACTGCGCCGCCGACGGCGAGCCCGGTGAACAGGGTGAGGATCGCTGCCATGGACCGATGAACGCTAGAGAGCGGGTCGGACGGAACTTCTAATGCAGGATGTTCACGGCCCGCGCGACGACCATGATCGCGAGAAGCAGGCTGGCCGCCGACTGCACCATCATCAGCACCTTCGCCCACTTTGTCAGCGGCATCGCGTCGGTTGGGCTGAATGCCGTCGCGTTCGTGAACGCCACATAGAGGTAGTCGATGAACGTGGGCTGCCAGCGCAGCTCCGGCTCGTCGAGCATCTGCTGCGGAAAGAGGAAGTCCGGCGTGTAGTTGGGATGCAGCCGGCGCGCGAGAGGCCCGCCGCCGTCGAGCTGCCAGAACCAGAGCGCGAAGACGAGCACGTTCGTGACCCACAGATGGATGCCCGCTTTGAGCAGCAGGTTCGCCTGCGTATGCGCGCCGTTCACGAGCAGATGCACGAGGAGAATGATCGAGACCCCGTTCGCCGCGGTGATCAGCGCGATTACCGCCGTGGACGCGACGCGCCTGCTCAGCTTGATGCGGCCGGCGTGTGCCCCCGCAGCGCGCAGGAACCGCTGGTCCCGCGGCATCGTCAGCGCGAGCGGCACGATCAGCACGATCGTCAGCGCCGGGACGATCCAACGCAGCGTCCCGAATGCCCCTGCGCCGGAGCCGACGATGAAGCGGCCCGGCAGAGTGGCGTAGAGGCCCGCAGCAGTGAGCACGGCGAGGGTCGGCCAGAGCGGCGACTCGCCGAGCACCTGCGCCGAGCCGACCGGCAGGTGGACACGCTGTTCCTGTTGCCGGATACGGCCGAGCCACGTCATCTGGCGGAAACCTACGCTGCCCGCGCTGATCGGCGTCTGACCAAAAAAATCAGCTCCCGCGAGTCCGAAGACCTACAGGAGCTGAGTGCCGGATCCAGCGACTCCGAAGAGCTACCGGATCCGACGAGGCGCAAACTAACGACGCCCCCGGAGGCCGTCAAGACCGGCGCGGGTCGAATCCCGCAAAGTGCGTGCTTTTCTGCCGAATGCGTTGCGAGGGAACGTCCGTTCGCTCCCGTACCCTGACCGACGATGGACGACGTCTTTGCCCCCGGCGGAGCGCTCGAGCACGTGCTGCCCGAGTATGAGCCCCGCCGCGAGCAGGCCGCGCTCGCGGCCGCGGTGGAGCAGGCACTCGCAACCGGCGAGCACCTCGTCGCCGAGGCAGGGACCGGGGTGGGGAAGAGCCTCGCCTACCTCGTCCCGGCGCTCGAGTCGGGGCTGCGTGTCGTCGTCGCGACCGCCACCAAGGCGTTGCAGGAGCAGCTCCTTTCGAAGGACGTGCCGATCGCCGCGGCCGCGGTTGGGCGCAAGGTGAACGTGCAGGTGCTGAAAGGGCGCGCAAACTACCTCTGCCGCCGGCAGCTGCAGGGCTTCCAGCCGTTCCTGATGGCGGAGGGCCGCGACGCGCGCGCCTGGGAGGCGATGTCGGCCTGGCTCGATGCGACCGAGACGGGTGACCGTGCGGAGCTCGCGCTCGAGCCATCGGAGGCGCTGTGGGCCGAGATCGCGGTCGGTCCCGACCGCTGCTCCGGCCGGCGTTGTGCGTTCGTCTCGGCGTGCTTCTCGGAAGCGGCGAAGGAGCGCGCGGCGGAGGCCGACCTCGTGATCGTCAACCACGCGCTGTACTTCGCGCACGTCGCCTCCGGCGGCGGGGTGCTGCCCGAGCACGACGCCGTGATCTTCGACGAAGGGCACCGGCTCGAGGAATCGGCGGCATCCTGGCTCGGCGGGCGTGTCTCGCGCCCCGGGCTGCGGCGCCTGACCGCCGACATCGAGCGCGCGTGCCGCGATTCGCAGAGGCCGTACCCGGCGCGGCAGGCGGACCGTGTCGAGCGGGCCGGTGAGCGGCTGCTGCGCGCGGTCGCGCCGGCGTCCGGTCGCAAGCGGTTGCGCGAGGTACCCGCGGAGCCGGCGCTCGTCCTGATCGACGCGCTCGGCGACCTGTCCGACGTGCTCCAGGGGCAGGGCGAGGACCTGGACGCGCTGTCGCGTCGCGCGCTCGTCGCGGCGGGCGAGGTAGAAGCCTGCCTCGAGCCCGGCGGATCCGAACGTGTCGTGTGGGCAGAGCCGGACGCCGTCGCCTGGGCGCCGGTCGACGTCTCCGGCGAGTTGAGACAACGGCTGTGGGACGACGGGCCGACGGCGATTCTCGTCTCGGCCACGCTGACGACCGGTGAGGACGCCCGGTTCGTACGCAACCGGCTCGGGCTCGAGCACGCCCGGGAAGCGGTCGTCGGCTCGCCCTACGACTTCGCAGAGCAGGCGCTGATTTACGTACCGCGTGACATGCCGGACCCACGGAGCGAGGGATTTACCGCGCGTGCCGCTGACGAGATCGTCTCGCTGCTCGCGCTTTCAGAGGGCCGCGCACTCGTGCTCACCTCCAGCTACCGCGCGCTCGATGTTTACCGCGAACGCGTGCGTGGCCGCGTGCCGTACGAGGTGCTCGTTCAAGGAGAGGCGCCCCGCGAGCGTCTGCTCGAGCGCTTCCGCGACGAGGTCGACTCCGTGTTGATCGCGACGTCGACGTTCTGGCAGGGGGTCGACGTGCCGGGCGAGTCGCTCTCGCTGCTCGTGATCGACAAGCTCCCGTTCTCGGCTCCGGGCGACCCATTGCACGAAGCGCGCTGCGAGGCGGTCGAGGCAGCGGGCGGCGACTGGTTCCGCGACTACGCGTTGCCGACGGCGATGCTGCAGTTGCGCCAGGGGTTCGGGCGGCTGATCCGCGGCCATTCAGACCGCGGCGTCGTCGCGATCCTCGACCCGCGGTTGCGCACGAAACCCTACGGTCGAGCCTTCCTCGGGGCGCTGCCGCGGTGCCCCGTCGCCGAGGATCCGGCGGCCGTCGCCGCATTTTTCGGCGGCGCTGTGGCCGTTTCCGCTTGAATGCGCGGCGCATGCCGCCGAAGAAGAAGCCGAAGACCCCGCCGCCTCCGCGTCGCGTTCAGGCGCCGCAGGTTCGCGCAACCGAGCGCTCGCCGGGCGAGCTCGAGGCGCGGCATCGCGCGATCCTCTATGCGATCGCCGGTTCGGGCGTCGTCGCGTTGGTCGTTGTGATCGCGCTCGTCGTCGTCGGCGGTGGGAACGGCAACGCGAAGGCGGCGTCGAAAGCGCTCGTCGCCGCCGGCTGCCAGTACCGCAGCTACCCGATCCTGCCGCGCTCCCCGCACTACACGTCGCTGAACCCGAGCCCCCCGCCTCACTGGAACTCGTTCCCGCCGACAAGCGGCCTGCACTACGGCCAGTGGGTGCTCTGGGGCGACTACACCGAGTCGGTGCCGCTGATCAAAGAGGTACACAACCTCGAGCACGGCGGTGTGATCATCCAGTACGGCGACAAGGTCGCGCAGAGCGACATCACACCGATCAACGACCTCTGGCAGAAGGATCCGAACGCGTTGCTCGTCGCACCGCTGCCGAAGCTCGGCGACAAGATCGCCTTGACGTCGTGGGGCCAGTGGGCGGAGTGCACCCATTTCAACAAGAACGCGTTCACGAAGTTCATTTCGGCGTTCCGCTATCACGCGCCCGAGTCGGGGGTCTTCCCGAAGAGCGCGCTCGGGCCCGGCAAATGAGCCGCTCGATCTTCAACTGCTTAGCCTGAACCACCCCTGCCGGGGTGGCGGAACTGGCAGACGCGACCGGCTTAAAACCGGTTGTCCTTCGGGACGTGGGGGTTCGATCCCCTCCCCCGGCACTTGCGAACCGACCGTTGTCCGGTCACTGTAGGGCCCGATGAGTCTGCGGCCTGTCTGGGCGGCGTTAGCCGCCCTTCTCTTTGCGCTCTGCGTGAGCCAGATCGGTGATGCGAAGCCGCGCAAGCCACGCCCCCCGAGGAGACCGGCTCCCCCCGTCGTCGTCGTCCAGCCGTCGCCTGTCGTCCTCGAGAACGAGCGTCCGGGCACACCCGGGTGGCTCGGCCCCGATGCAACCGGTCGCGCGGCGGAGGTCTACGCGTCGGCGATCGACGCATCGCCCGGCGACACGATCGCCCTGCACGTCTCGACACAGCCGAACGCGATGTACCGCGTTCTCGTCTACCGGCTCGGCTGGTACGGCGGCGTCGGCGCGCGCCAGGTGGCCTGCCTGCCGAGTTGCTCGGGCGGGAAGCTCGGCGCAACCCAGCCGATGCCCCTGCCGGACGGCGACGGCCGTGTGGTCGCGAACTGGCCGACCACCGACGCGCTCACGATCGATCCCGCCTGGGTGAGCGGCTACTACCTCGTGCGGGTCGTTCTCCTCAACGGGCCGCAAGAAGGCGCAGCCGCGACGACGTATGTGATCGTCAACGCGCCCACGCAGACGTCGCACATGCTCGTCCAAGTCCCGGTGAACACGTGGCAGGCCTACAACAACTGGGGCGGGAAGAGCCTGTACCCGTTCTCCGTCGACGGGACCCGCGCGCGGCGCGTGTCATTCGACCGCCCGTTTGACTGGCAGTCGCGCGGCGCGCAGAGCCCGCTCGGCTGGGAGTTGCCGCTGATCCGCTTCATCGAGCGCGAGGGGTACGACGTCTCCTACCAGTCCGACGTCGCGACCGACGCCAATCCGGATTCACTGCTCTCGCACCGGGTCATCGTCGACGCAGGGCACGACGAGTACTGGTCGCGCAGGATGCGCGACGCCTGGGAGGCCGCGCGCGGTCAGGGTGTGAACCTTGCGTTCATGGGTGCGAACGACGCGTACTGGCAGGTCGTGCTGGAGAACGGCGGCCGGACCGTGATGTCGTACAAGTCGGGCGACGATCCCAATCCTGACCCGTTGGCGCGCACCAACCTCTTCCGGGCGCTGCAGCCGCCCCGGATGGAATGCGATCTGATGGGCGTGCAGCACCAGGGCGGTCCCCTGAACTGGACGGACGGCGACTACGTCGTCCAAGCAGATGCGATCGGTGACCCGTGGCTGCGCGGCACGGGCCTCGTGGCGGGCGCGACGGTGCGCGGCGTCGTCAGCCGCGAGGTGGACACGATTCCGGGCACGGCATCGCGCGGGTCCTCCTGCGGTCATGAGCTCACGGTGTTCTTCCACCGGGAGAACGGCGGCGACGGCGCGGGCAACGCCGACGCAGCGCGCTACGTCACAGAGCTCGGCTCGTCGGTCTTCGCCGCCGGGTCGCTCAACTTCTCGTGGGGCCTCGACGACGTACCCGGCGATTCCCACATGGGCCACGGTCTGGTCGACCCAAGGCTGCAGCGGTTCGCGCACAACATGTTCGCGGCCGTCGGCGCCTTCTAGAAGACCTAGATGGCTGAGCGACCAGCCGAAGGTTCGGGCACTGTGGTCGCTGTGACCTCGCCGCCTCGCTCGAGCGCCTGGGCGCTCTCGTTTCTGGCCGTTCTGCTTCTTTTCCTGGCCGTCGGTGAGGTGGGCAGCGCCTCGCCCTGGCCGCTCCCGAAGCCGAAGCCGCACAAGCCGCGGCCGGTCAAGACGACGCCGCCTCCTGCGCCGCTGCCGGCGGTCGTGACCGAGAACGCGAAGCCCGGCACCGCCGACTGGCTCGGACCAGCCGCGACGGGCCGCGCCGCCGAGGTCTACGCGTCTGCGACGGATGCCATGCCGGGAGATTCCGTCGCGCTGCACGTCTCGACGGCCGGCGGAGCGAGCTACCGGGTGCTCGTCTACCGTCTCGGCTGGTACGGCGGCGCGGGCGCACGTCAGGTTGCATGCCTTCCGAGTTGCGGTGGCGCCGAGGTCGGGCTGCAGCAGCCGGTCAACACCGACGGCGACATGCGCGCCGGCTGGCCGACGACGGACACACTCGTCGTCGACCCGACGTGGGTCAGCGGCTACTACCTGATTCGCGTGCTGCTCCTGGACGGGCCGCAGCCGGGCCGGTCGGCGACGACGTATCTGATCGTCAACTCCGCGAAGCCGGACGCGCGCATGCTCATCCAGGTTCCCGTGAACACGTGGGAGGCCTACAACCCCTGGGGCGGCCGCAGCACCTACGACCTGCCGGGGCTTGGCCGCCGCGCGAATCACGTCTCGTTCGACCGCCCGTACGACTGGGCCGGGCCGGGAGGGCAAGGGCCGCTTGGCTGGGAGATCCCGTTCGTGCGCTTCGTGGAACGCAGCGGCTACGACGTCAGCTACCAGTCCGACGTCTACACCGACGCGCATCCCGCCTCATTGCTCAAGCACCGGCTCGTCGCCGTCGCGGGCCACGACGAGTACTGGACGAAGACGATGCGCGACGCGTTCGAAGGCGCGCGCGACAGCGGCGTCAACCTCGCGTTCATGGGCGCGAACGACGCGTACTGGCAGGTGCGGCTCGAGGATGCGGGTCGAACGATGGTCACCTACAAATCGATGTACGACCCGAACCCGGTTGTCGCGGAGAAGACGGCGATGTTCCGCGAGATCGGCCGGCTCGAATGCGGCCTGATCGGCATCCAGCACCAGGGCGCGAGCCCGCTCTACTGGAAGGCCGGCGACTACACGGTGCCGTCGGCCGTGCTCGCCGACCCGTGGATGCGCAAGACCGGGTTCCTGGCAGGAGAGGTGGTTCCCGGCGTGGTCAGTGTCGAGTCGGACACGATTCCGGGGAACCAGAGCGCTGCGTCGTCGTGCGGGCACGAGTTGACGGTGTTCTTCCACCGCGAGAACGGCGGCGACAAGGACGGCAACGCAGACGCGATTCGCTACACCGCTCCGTCCGGCGCGATGGTCTTCGCGAGTGGCTCGCACCAGTTCGCCTGGGGGCTCGACGATTTCTCGGACGTTCCCGGCGAGACACGCGGCTTCGTCGATCCGAAGCTGCAGCAGTTCATGCGGAACGCGCTCGACGCGATGACGAAGTAAGCGCGCGCAGCCGCGCGGCACGCTCGCTCGTCAGGTCGCCGGCCGCGTAGCGCCAGTGCCAGTTGCCGTGTTCGGTGCCCGGGAGGTTCATGCGCGCCTCGTTGCCGAGGTCGAGCACGTCTTGCATCGGCGCAATGGCGAGCGCCGCGCGCGAGTTCCACGTGGCCGCGATCAGCGACCACGTGGGATCGGCCCCATCGAGCTCCGACCACGCGCGATCCGCTTCCGGCAGTGAGTCCCACCAGCCCCGCGTCGTGTCGTTGTCGTGCGTGCCGGTGTAGGCGACCGAGTGCTCCTCGTGGTTTGCCGGCAGGTGCGGGTTGTTCGAGTCGCGGCTGAGGCCGAACTGCAGCACGACCATCCCGGGGTAACCGAGCTCGTGCCGCAAGCGCACGACCGGCTCGGTGATCACGCCGAGATCCTCTGCAACCACCGGCAGCGGCCCGAGCTCATGCTCGATCGCATCGAAGAGATCAGCGCCTGGCCCGCGGCGCCACTTCCCCTTGACCGCCGTTTTGTTGCCGACGGGCACCGCCCAGTAGGCGACGAAGCCGCGGAAGTGGTCGACGCGCGTCAGGTCGACGAGGTCGAATGCACGCCGGAAGCGCTCGACCCACCACCGGTAGCCATCCGCGCGCATCGCGGTCCAGTCGTAGAGCGGATTGCCCCACAGCTGGCCGGTCTTCGCGAACGAGTCGGGTGGGACACCCGCGACGAAGCCGCGCTGGAACAGCTGAGGGTGCGCGGCGTGATCGGCACTGCCATCGGCGACGTAGATCGGCATGTCGCCGAAGATGCGAACGCCCGCGCTCGCTGCGTGCGCGCGCAGTGCCTGCCACTCGCGTTCGAACCGCACCTGGTCGGCGAGCGACCCGCCGTGTGCGACCCAGTCGTCGATCCAGTAGGACTGCCGCTCCCGAAACGCGTCCGCCTCCGCGGTGGAGACGGGAGCCTTCGGATCGGCGAGCAGACCCGGCGAGCCGGCGAATGCCGAGGGCGACATGTAGGGGGAGCCGGTGATCCCTTCCGGTGGCCCGAGCGGCAGGACCTGCCACCATGTCTGTCCCGCCTCCGCAAGCCAGTCCACGAAGCGGTACGCGTGTTCGTCGAGTACCCCGTTCGGCAACGAAGTCGGATGGAGCAGGATTCCGGAGGAGCGCTCGAGGTTCATGCGTTTAGGGCGTGCCGACCACTGAGAATCTCACGCAGGATGCCCCTTCCCAAAAACCCCCAACCGCGCATTCAGATCCAGGCGGTCGAGCCGATCCTCGATTGCGGCCGTTTCGCGATCAAACGGACGGTCGGCGACCCCGTGCTCGTGTACGCGACCGTGGTCAAGGACGGGCACGACACGCTCGCAGGCGCAGTGCGCGTCAAGCCCCCCGGTGCGAAGACCTGGCAAGAAGTTCCGTTGCAATCGTTTGGCGTGGATCGCTGGGGCGGCACGTTCACGCCCGACCGTCCCGGGCGTTGGCAATTCCAGGTGGCGGCATGGACCGATCGGATCGCGACCTGGCAGGACGAGCTCCGGCGCAAGGTCGACGGAGGGCAGGAGGATCTCACCGGCGAGCTCTCGGAAGGAGCGCTGCTCTTCGGCCGCGAGGTGAGCGTCGAGATCGGCCTCGCCTCGGAGGCGGGCGACCGTCACGGCGAGGCGACGTCGCAGACCTACGAGGTCGACGTCGACCGTGTGCTTGGGCGCTTCGGCTCGTGGTACGAGCTGTTCCCGCGCTCGTGGGGCGGCTTCCGTGGTGTGACGGAGGTGCTGCCGCAACTCGCCGCGCTCGGCTTCGATGTCGTCTACCTCCCGCCGGTGCATCCCATCGGCAAGACGAATCGCAAGGGCAAGAACAACACGCTCACGCCTGACAAGGACGACGTCGGCTCGCCGTGGGCGATCGGCTCGCAGGAGGGCGGGCACGATGCGATCAACCCCGAGCTCGGGACGTGGGCGGATTTCGACGCGATGGTCGCGGCCGCGAAAGCGGTGAGCGTCGAGCTCGCGCTCGACTTCGCGATCCAGTGCTCGCCCGACCACCCTTGGCTGAAAGAGCATCCAGAGTGGTTCAACCGGCGCCCGGACGGGACGCTCAAGTACGCCGAGAACCCGCCCAAGAAATATCAGGACATCTACAACGTCAACTTCGAGTCGGAGGACTGGCAGGGCCTGTGGCAGGCGCTGCTCGACGTGGTGCTCTTGTGGGTCGGACGCGGCATCACCGTGTTCCGTGTCGACAACCCGCACACGAAGCCGGCGCCATTCTGGGAGTGGCTGATCCGCGAGGTGCGCAGCGAGCATCCCGATGTGATCTTTCTCGCGGAGGCATTCACGCGCCCGTCGATGATGACGACGCTCGCGAAGATCGGCTTCGCGCAGAGCTACACGTACTTCACCTGGAAGAACACGAAGGCCGAGCTCGTCGAGTACGTCCAGCAGTTGATCGCGTGGCACGAGTTCTACCGGCCGAACGCGTT